>DHHV01000008.1:21827-22047 GCA_002403455.1 Hyphomonadaceae bacterium UBA4763
ATCGCCCATCATGAAATAATGATTGGCAGGGACTTCAAAGACTTGGGTGTTGTCATTGGGCTCGCCGTCGCCGCGCTCGTGGATGACGTAGGTCTTGCCGTTCGGCAGCGTCTCGCGCCATTCCTGCACGGTGGTCTCGACGGTAACGGCGCCGAGATCTTCTTCGATCACGCGCTCGCCCAAGAACTCGCGTTTGACCGCTTCGCCATTGATATGCAGC
>DHHV01000008.1:22378-23089 GCA_002403455.1 Hyphomonadaceae bacterium UBA4763
CCCCGCCGATCACCTGGACGCGGTCGCCCGGCATGCCGACCAGGCGCTTGACGTAATCGGTGCGATCATCGGGCGGGTATTTGAACACGACGACATCGCCTCGCGTTGGCTCATTGGCGAGCAGCCGGCCGGAAAACAATTTCGGGCTGAACGGGATCGAATGATGGCTAAAGCCATAACCGAATTTCCAAACGATGATGAAATCGCCCTTGATCAAGGTCGGGTTCATTGAGCCGGACGGAATGCTGAACGGCTGGAACACAAAAACGCGCAAAGCAAGCGCGATCAGCAGCGCATAGGCCACCGTTTTGAACACGTCCCAAACGCCTTCGGCGGCGCGATTAACGGCGGAGGACTCGCCAGACATAAGGTGACCTTTCAACCCCGATCGGCGACTCACGGCCAATCGCATGCACAAATTTCGCAGATAAGCCGAGTTTGCCGCTGATACAATGCAATTCAACAGCCTGCTAGATCGGCGCCATCATGGCGCCAATATGTCGGCGGCGCGACGCGCGGCGTCCACGAAGGCGCGGATCAGCGCCGGATCCTTGACGCCCGGCGACAATTCGACCCCGGAGGAGACGTCCACGCCCGGCGCGCGGGTCAATGCGATGGCTTCGCCGACATTGAACGGGGTCAGGCCGCCCGCGAGCAGCCAGGGCCGATCGATCGCCGCGCCGGCCAAAGCGCTCCAGTCAAATCTTTGCC
>DHHV01000008.1:23395-25744 GCA_002403455.1 Hyphomonadaceae bacterium UBA4763
GCTCCAGTCAAATCTTTGCCCATGCCCGCCGCCATAAGCGGCCTCAGCCGGCGGCGGCGAATCAAACAAGAAATAGCCGACATCGGGATATTTGCCGGTTGCCGGCAGATCGCTTGGCTGCCCGATCGGCAGCGCCTTGAGGAATAAATGCTCCGGGAAAGCCAGCGACAGCCGCCAGACATCGCTTTCGGTTTCCGCGCCGTGCAATTGGAAGGCGTCGACAAACGGCGCCCAGTCCTCGAGCGCGCTGGCGCCCGCGTTGGCGATCACCCCGACGCGGAGCGCCGCTCCCGCCAAGGGGCCCGCCAAGGCGCCAAGCCGGTCGCCGACAAAGCGGGGACTGGTGCTCACCAAAACAAAGCCGAGAAAATCGGCGCCCGCCGCAATCGCCGCCGCGGCGTCAGCGGGGCGGGTCAGGCCACAAATCTTTACAATCGTCATGCTTTGCCTCTTGCCATGCGGTTTGGCGGCGGTCCAATTCACAAATGCACTTTGGCAGCGATAATTGGGCGGGGGCTCACCCGCAAATCTTGGCGGCGCTCGCGCAAGCAAGCGAAGCCGGCACGGCGCGCGCTTATGGCGGCGATGAATGGACGGCGCGGGTCGAACAACAGCTCGGCGCGATTTTCGAGGCCCCTTGCGCGGTGTTTCTGGCGCCGACCGGCACGGCCGCCAATGGCCTCGCGCTCGCCGCTTTGTGTCGGCCCTGGCAGAGCGTGTTGTGCCATGAGGAAGCCCATATCAATGTCGATGAATGCGCCGCGCCCGAGCATTACACCGGCGGCGCCAAGATCATCGGCCTGCCCGGCGAACAGGCCGTTCCGGACGCAAGCGAGCTCGCGGCGCGGCTGGCGCGCTGGCCGATCGGCCAACCGCATTACGCCCAGCCCGGCGCGCTGTCGCTGACGCAATTAAGCGAATCGGGCGCCGTGTTGGACCCCGACATGATCGCGCGGCTGACCGAGATTGCCCGCCGCTACAATTTGCCAACCCATATGGACGGAGCCCGCTTTGCCAATGCGTTGGCTGCATTGGATTGTTCGCCCGCCGAGATCACCTGGAAGGCCGGGGTCGATATTCTATGCTTGGGCGCCAGCAAAGGCGGCGCGCTGGCCTGCGAAGCGGTGATCGTCTTTCACCCGGACGCCTTTCCGGCGCGCGCCGAGGCGTTGAAATATTTGCGCAAGCGGGCCGGGGCGCTCGTCTCCAAACATCGGTTTTTGGCGGCGCAGATGCTGGGCTGGCTCGCCGACGATTTATGGCTGGATTTGGCGAAAGCGGCGAACGCGCAGACCGCCAAACTGGCGGTTGAGGTGCAAAAAGCGGGGCTTGAGCTCGCTTGGCCGGCGCGCGGCAATGTCAGCTTTGCGCTGCTCTCGGCACAGATGGCGAGCGCGCTCAACGCGGCCGGGGCGGTGTTTTACCCGTGGCCGGGGCTTGGGCCCGGCCGGCGGCGGCCGACGTCGCAGGAAGTGCTGGCGCGCTTTGTCACCTCGTTCGAGACGACCGATGCCGAGATCGCGGCGTTTGGCGCGGCGCTCGCCATAGCGCGTCCAACATTATGATAGGGAAGCCGCGGTTCTTTTGGATTAACTCGAACGGGTCGGCGCCGCGCGACCTTTCCGACGCCGATCTTTACAATTTTTATTGAGCAAAACTTCCCCAAGCGCTAGGCCACCAAATGGGGCTGACAGCTCGGAGTTGTGCGCATGCGGCGTAAATTTTTGGCGATGCTCGCCTTGGCGGCGGCAGGGGCCGGTTGTCCGGCGATCGCGTCGGCGCAGGTTCGCCCGAGCGCCCCCGCTCCACAAAGCTTTTCGGCGCTTGTCGAGACGCTGACCCCCGCTGTCGTCAACATCGCCACCAGCCAATCCGTCGCGGCGCCGGGCGATAGCCTGCCCTCTTTCCCGCCGGGCTCGCCGCTCGAGCGTTTCAACGATGTGTTTGGCGACCAGAGCGGACCGCGCCGCGCCACCTCGCTCGGGTCAGGTTTCGTCATTTCCGAGACAGGGCATATCGTCACCAATAACCACGTCATCGAAGGCGCCGACGATATCGAAATCAATTTCGCCGATGGCCTTGTGCTGCCCGCCGAGATCGTCGGGCGCGATCCCGCCACCGATATCGCTGTCTTAAAAGTCGAAGCGCCGCAAAAGCTCGCCAAAGTGGCGTTTGCGGCCGGGGCGGACGCCGCCAAGGTCGGCGATTGGGTCGTGGCGATCGGCAATCCGCTGGGGTTCGGCGGGTCGGTGTCGGTCGGCATCGTGTCGGCCCGCAACCGCAATATCAATCTCGGCCTTTATGACGATTTCATTCAGACCGATGCGGCGATCAATCGCGGCAATTCCG
>DHHV01000112.1:0-9998 GCA_002403455.1 Hyphomonadaceae bacterium UBA4763
TTGTCGAGATCGTCACCCATGACGCCGCCTCCCGCCCCGATATTGACCTCGCGCCTGGTCGCGGCGGCGCCCGCGCACGGGCTGGCCGACCGGGCAAAGGCGGCAAGGCCTGCGGCGATCAATCGGGCGGCGTGGACGGCCAACTCGCCAGCGACGGCGCCGATGGCGAGGACGGCGCGCCGGGCGCCGCCCCCCTCATCCGCCGCTTGAGCGATGTCGCCTTGCAAGCCCTCTCGGCGAAAATCCGCACCGCCAGCGTCGATCCGAATTTCTCCTCCCTCACCGTGCGCGAGATGGCGAGCGCCGCCCAGCCCGGGACCTAATCGCGCACCCCTTTACGCCTCGCGCGGCGCCTTGCGGATCGCCCGCGCCTGGCCGATCAATTCATGCTTGCGCAGCGCATTGCGCAATTGGTGATAAGAAAGCCCCAGCCGCTCGGCCGCCAGCGTCTGATTGCCTTGCGTTGCGGTCAACGCCTCGCTCAACAGCGATTTTTCAAAGGCCAGCACCGCCGCGTCAAAGGGGAGGCCGGCATAAGGCGACGACGCCGCCGGCAGGACCGCCGCCCCCTTTTCCGCCGCGACCGGCGGAAGTCCCGCCACCGCCCCGATCTGCTCAAGCGGGCGAAACCGGCTTTCGAACGGATCGAGCGGGATCGCCTCGATCGGGCCGCTCGCCTCTCCCGCCGCCAGCGCGCGATAGACCGCCCGCTCGACCGTGTTTTTCAGCTCCCGCACATTGCCGGGCCACGCATGCGCCAGCATCGCCGCCATTGCCCGATTGCTAAAGCCCGGAAAGCTCGCCCCGATCTCGCGCGCCATGCGCCGGCCAAAATGCTCGGCCAGCACCGGAATGTCCTCGGTCCGCGCCCGCAAGGGCGGCAGCGTGATCACGTCAAACGCCAGGCGATCCAGCAAATCGGCGCGAAACCGCCCCTTCGCCGCCAAAGCCGGCAAATCAACATTGGTCGCCGCGATCAGCCGCACATCGGTCGACAGCGTGCGATCGCCGCCCAGCCGCTCGAATTCGCCATATTCGATCACTCGCAGCAGCTTTTCCTGCACGCGCGTCGAGGCCGTCGCGATCTCGTCGAGAAACAAACAGCCGCCATCGGCGCGCTCGAACCGGCCGATATGGCGCTTGGCCGCGCCGGTGAAGGCGCCCGCCTCATGCCCGAACAATTCGCTGTCGAGCAAATCCTCGGGCAAGGCCGCGCAATTGACCGCCAGATAGGTCTTGTCCCAGCGCCCCGACAGAAAATGCAGCCGCGCCGCCACCAATTCTTTGCCGGTGCCGCGCTCGCCGATCACCAGGATCGGCCGATCGAGCGGCGCCGCCGCCGAAATGCGTTGCAGAATTTCGACCCAAGCCGGGGCTTGGCCAATCAGCGGCGGCGGATCGCGCGTTGTTCCCATGAGCAATATCTACCACATTTTTAGCGAAAACCGCTAGTAAAAAATATCATTTCAGAGTCGTTAACGAAACGGCGACGCAAATAATCTCAATGAAATCAGCAGTTTATTCCTTTGGCGCCGCTTGGCGCCAAGCTTGCGAGAGAGAGGACATCCGGCGCCAATGACCGGAACGATCGAGACCTCAACCATCCGATCGCGACAATCCCGCAGTCACGATGAGAGGAGACCATCATGCACAACGTTATCGCCTTTTCGCCCCGCCAGGTTCAAGCCGCCCAAACGCTTGCGCCGAAATCGGCCCGCCAGCGTCGGCGCCAGCGCCGCCAAGGATTTGGCGCGCCTTTGCCGGTGGTGAGCTTCGGCTTGATCTAACAACACCCTAAATCCAGCTCGTCCGTCACGAAAAAAGGAACAAACCCATGTCTGCCGCTTTCCCCGAAACGCCCAAAACCGCCGCCCGCGCCGATCGCGATGTGACCCGTTTGCGTCGCCGCCAGCGCCGTCTGCGCGAGCGGGCGCATCGTCCGCTCCCCACGATCACGGTGCAAGTGATCTAACCTCCCCGCCCGGTCGGCCGCGCGCGTCGCGGCCGGTCGGGACCCGTTTTCGGCTCTCGTTTATGTTGGAGACCCATATGAGCCTCTTCACCCGCCTCGCTGACATTGTTGGCGCCAATCTCAATTCCATGCTCGACCGCGCCGAAGACCCGGAGAAAATCGCCCGGATGATCGTCCAGGAAATGGAAGACACCCTGGTCGAGGTCCGCGCCAATGTCGCCCGCGCCATTGCCGATCGCAAAGACTTGCAGCGCAAGCTGAATGAATATGAAGCCCAGCGCGAAGAATGGGAAGCCAAAGCCGCTTTGGCGCTCGAAAAAGGCCGTGAAGACCTCGCCCGCGGCGCGATCGCCCAAAAACAGCGCGCGCTGCAAGCCAGCGACCTTGTCTTGAAAGCCTTGGCGCAGACCGACGACGTCATCGCCAAAACCAATGACGACATGCGCAAGCTCAACGAAAAGCTCGAAGAAGCCCGCGAAAAGCATCGCAGCTATTTGCTGCGCAAGCAGGCCGCCGAAGACCGGCTGCGCGTGCGCCGCACGACCTCGGACCGCAAGCTCGACGAAGCCTATGATCGCTATGCGACCATGGAGCGCCGCGTCGATCGCATGGAAGCCGAAGCCGAAGTCATGGCGATGAGCGACGCGCAAAGCCTGAAAGCCAAATTCGCCGAATTGGATTCAGGCGATGAGATCGAACGCGAACTCGCCGAGCTGAAATCGCGCCTCGCCAACAAAGGTTAAGCCCAACAACAAGACAATAGGGGCTGCAGCAATGGAAGAAGTACCCTTTGAAGCGGTCATTCTGGGCGGGTTGGCGATCGTGTCGATCTTCATTGTCCTGCCCGGCATGATCTTGCATTACGTCGTCAAATGGCGCGGCCAGAAACATCTATCGACCGACCAAGAGCGCATGTTGGAAGACATGTGGCGGGCGGCGCGCGGCATGGAGCGCCGCATCGACAGCCTGGAGCGCATCCTCGATTCCGAAGCGCCGAATTGGAGAAAGACCCATGAGAACCAATGACGATCGCCGCCGCGATTATGGGTCGGCCGATTGGGGCGATTCTGAGCGCCGCCGCGCCGACTGGCGCAGCGGGCCGGTGGAAAGCCCCGACCGCTCGCCCAACCCGGAACGCTTTCGCCGCGCCCCGCGCAGCGAATCGCAATGGCTCGGCGTTTGCGCCGGTCTTGCCCGGCAATTTGGCATCGACCCGACCTGGGTGCGTCTCGGCTTCTTCGCGGCGATGTTCACCCCGATCAACGGGCCGGTTTTCATCGGCTATATCATCGCCGCCATGATCACCGAGCGCGCCTCAACCGAGTTCCGCCGCGCCGAACAGCCCGACGAACGCGCTTTCTGGAAAGGCGTTCGCGACCGGCCGCAAGCCACCTTTGCCGGGCTTCGCTATCGCTTCGCCGATCTCGAAGACCGCCTGCAGGAAATCGAGCGCGTCGCCACCTCGGAGGAATTCCGTCTGCGTCGCCAATTCAAAGATATCGGCGGCTAAGCGGCCCCCCGCTATCGCCGTCATTGATTTTCAGATAAGCCGCCGGCGTCTTCGCCGGACAGGTGGGAGAGAGAGACATGGTCATCCACGGATTTCACAGCCTTGCCGCGGCCGGCATCACGAGCCTCGTCGCCGCCGCCGCCCCGATCGCCGCCGCCGGCGCCCAAGCCAAGGGCTTTGAACTGGCGGCGGGATCAGCCCGCATCGTCATTGGCGTCGACCAAGGCGGGGTCCGCCTTGCCTTCGCCGAGCGCCAATGCGCCAAAATCTGCCCGTTCCTCGCCATGGGCTTTGCCGCCATGCCGCAGGATCAAAAACCCGCGCGGGACTGATCCCAATCCCAGCATTCTTTCCTGGGACGAATAATCAAATCGCGTCGGCGGCGGGCTGCATTTTGCCCGCCCCGCGCCTACCTCCTGGATCACGTCATCCTGCCAAAAGGAGGTTTCCATGATCGACAAACTTCCATTTCAAGAATTGGGCCGGTTCCAAAATGACTGGCTGAACGCCCGCTATCATTTCAGCTTTTCGCATTATCACCGCGCCGACCGTCAAGGCTGGGGCAAGATCTTGGTCTGGAATGACGACGAGATAGCCCCGCAATCGGGCTTTGCCCCGCATCCGCATCGGGACATGGAGATCATCACCTATGTCCGCAGCGGGGCCATCACGCATGAGGACAATCTTGGCAATCGCGGCCGCACCGGCGCGGGCGATGTGCAGGTGATGTCGGCCGGGACCGGCATTCGCCATGCCGAATATAATCGCGAGAACGAAGAAACGCAGCTTTTCCAAATCTGGATCGAGACCGCCAAACCGGGCGCCACACCCGGCTGGTCGGCGGCGCGCTTTCCGCAAGCCGAACGCGACGGCGCCCTGAAAACCCTGGCCTCCGGTTATGCCGAGGACCAGGCCGCCGGCGCCCTGAAGATCAACCAAGACGCCCGCGTGCTCGGCGCGACCCTCTCAGCCGGCGCGCAAGCGGCCTATGCGCCGAGCCCTGGCCGACATCAATATGTTGCGTTGGCGCGCGGTTCGGCCCTCGTCAATGGCGTCCGGCTCGACGCGCGCGACGGCGCCGCCATCAAGGACGAGGCCGACATCCGCATCGAAGCGCTCGACGAAGCCGAAGTAGTGCTGGTCGATAGCCCGTGAGGTTCGACGGCGGGTGGAGGTTTTGCGAGCGATCTTGTAGGAACAGGGGAGCGACTTGATCTGCTTCAAGCCTCGCCCAACCCCTGCTCTGGCCGAACCAAGAGACATAGCCATGATCCGCGCCGTCGCCGCCCTTCTCCTCCTCGCGCTCGCCGCAACGCCCGCCGCCGCGCAGGTCCTGCCGGCTTGCCTGGAGCGCCCGTTTCCCGCCACCTGCACCCCGCGCGAACAAGCCGCGACCCGCGATGACTGGCTCGCCCAGCGTTTTGCGACGATTCTCCCCGAAGCGATGCGCGCCCATGGCGTCGATATGTGGATCATCGTCGCGCGCGAATATGTCGAAGACCCGGTGCTCTCAACCATGCTGAATGCGACGAGCTTTCACGCCCGCCGCCGCACCATTTTGGTCCTGCACGATCCCGGCCCCGATCAGCCGATCGAGCGATTGACCGTCAGCCGCTATGGCCTCGCCGACTTCTTCCAATCGGCCTGGGATCCGGAACAGCAACCCGATCAATGGGCCCGCCTTGGCGAGATCATCGCCGCCCGCAACCCGGCCAAGATCGCCGTCAATGTCTCGCCCGACAGCGCCTTTGCCGATGGCCTCACCAAAAGCCAATATGACGGCGTCTTGTCCGCGATTCCCGAAGCGATGCGCGAACGCGTCGCGCCGGCCCATTGGCTCGCCATCAACTGGCTGGAAACGCGGCTGCCCGACGAGATCGCCGCTTATCGCGCGATTGTGCGGCTGGCCCATGATCTGATCGCCGAGGGCTTTTCCGACGCCTTTATCACGCCCGGCAAGACCACCGCTGATGACGTCGTCTGGCGCTTTCGCGCCCGCATCGCCGAGCTCGGCCTCAGCGCCTGGTTCCATCCATCCGTCGACATTTCCCGGCAAGGCGTCGATCAACCGCTCGACGGCGCATCCATCATCCAGCCCGGCGATTTGTTGTGGACCGATTTCGGCATCACGTATTTTGGCCTCAACACCGACACCCAGCAAATGGCCTATGTGCTGCGCGAGGGCGAGACCGACGCGCCAGCGGGCCTGCGCGCCGGACTCAAAGCCGCCAATGACGTGCAAGACGCGCTAACCTCGTCGTTCCAACTGGGCGACAGCGGTAATGCGATCCTGGCCCGCGCCCGCGGCAAAGCGATCGCGCAAGGCCTTTCGCCCAGCATTTATTCCCATCCGATCGGCTATCACGGCCATGGCGCCGGCGCCTCGATCGGCTTTTGGGACAATCAAAACCCCGACCCGCGCGGCGAATATCCCTTGCGCGCCAACACCGCCTGGTCGATCGAGCTCAGCGCCACGCAATCCGTGCCCGAATGGGGCGATCAACAAATCGCCTTCAAAGTCGAAGAAGACGCCTTTTTCGACGGAACCCGCGTCGATTATCTCGACGGGCGCCAAACCCGCTTTCACCTGATCGGCGCGCGCCGATGATCCGTCCCCGCCCCATGGGCGTCATTGGCCTGCTCGGCGGGTCGAGCGATGTCGGCACCGTCGATTATTACAATCGGCTTAACCGCCTCGCCCGCGCGCGGCTGGGCGGCTGGGACATCGCCGAAACCCTGATCGCCGGCATGAATTTCGGCAATATCGAAGCCTTCGTCCGCGCCGAAGATTGGGCGGCGATGCGCGCTTATATGCGCCCGAAAATGCAGGGCCTGCTGGCGGCGGGCGCTGATTTCATCCTCTGCGCGTCCAACACGCTCAACCGCGTCGCCGAGCCATTGGCGGCCGAGCTCGGCGCGCCGTTCTTGCACATCGCCGATCCAACCGGCGCGGCCTTGCGCACGCAAGGCTTTGACCAAGCCTTGTTGCTCGGCACCCGGCAGACCATGCGCGATCCCTATTACCACGATTATTATGGAGCCCGGCACGGGATTGACATCGTCACGCCCAGCGAGGTCGACCAGATCGAGATCGACCGCATCATCTTCGATGAATTGGTGCGCGGCCAGATCCTGCCAGCCTCGCGCGATTTTTACGTCGCCGCCATCGCCCGCAGCGGCGTCAAAGCCGTCATCATGGGCTGTACCGAGATTTGCCTGCTGATCGGACCGGCGGATACGCCCGAACATGTGCTGTTCGACGTCAACGAACTACATTGCGCCGCCGCCATCGCGCGCGCTTTGGCGCTATAACATCGCCGGAATAACCCGGTCGGGCGGCTTATGCCCGTCGGCGAAGGTCTTGATATTGACGATCACCTTCTCGCCCATGTCGATGCGCCCCTCCATCGTCGCCGAGCCCATATGCGGCAGCAGCACGACATTCGCGAGCCGTTTCAGCTTCGGATTGATGGCGGGTTCATGCTCAAACACGTCAAGGCCCGCCCCGGCGATCTGGCCCTTGTCCAGCATCCGCGCCAGGGCCGCCTCATCGATCACCTCGCCGCGCGAAGTGTTCACAATATAGGCATGCGGCTTCAGCAAAGCCAAACGCCGCGCCGACAGCAAATGATAGGTCGCCGGCGTGTGCGGACAATTGACGGAGATGATATCCATCCGCGCCAGCATTTGGTCGAGACTATCCCAATAGGTCGCCTCGAGCCCTTGTTCAATCACCGGCGAGACTGGTTTGCGATTATGGTAATGGATCTGCAAGCCGAAGGCTTTGGCCCGCCGCGCCACGGCTTGGCCGATCCGGCCCATGCCAATGATCCCCAGCCGCTTGCCCCATATCCGCCGGCCGAGCATCCAGGTCGGCGACCAGCCGACAAATTGATCCGCCTCCACCACTTTGACGCCGTCGATCACCCGGCGCGGCACCGCCAGGATCAAGGCCATCGTCATATCGGCGGTGTCTTCGGTCAGCACGCCGGGCGTATTGGTGACGGTAATGCCGCGCTCGATCGCCGTGCGCACGTCGATATTGTCGACCCCCGCCCCGAAATTGGCGATCAGGCGAAAGTCAGGGCCCGCTTGCGCCAGCATCCGCGCATCGATGCGATCGCTGACCGTCGGCACCAGCACATCGGCTTGGCGCATGGCGGCGATGATCGCCTCGGCATTCATCGGCTGATCGTCGATATTCAAGGTCGCATCGAACAATTCCCGCATGCGGGTTTCAACCGCTTCGGGGAGCTTGCGCGTCACGACGACTTTAAGCTTGCGTTGTCCCATGCCTCTTGCTCTTCGGTTTGCGACCTGAGGTCAAGGGTTTCCGTCGCCGCGCGCGGCTTTCTCGGCCAGGCCCGATTGCGCCTGCCGGGCGATCAGCACGGCGGCGACGGCGCTTGGCGGGACATCGCGCGCCGCCAAGGCGACCAACAGGTGATAGAGCAGATCGGCGGCTTCCTGGGCGACGTCCGCGTCGGGCCCCGCCGCAATGGCGAGCGCCGCCTCCACCGCTTCCTCGCCCAATTTCTTGGCGCAAAGCCCCGGTCCCTTGGCCAGCAATTTCGCCGTATAAGAGGCGGCCGGATCGCCGCCGCGTTTGCTGCGGATCGTCTCGGCAAGTGTCTCTATTTCCGCGCCAAGGCTTGGCAGGGCGTCTTCGTCAGACATTGCTTACTCCGCGATTGCGCGCACCGGCGCGCCGGCGGCGGCCAGCGCATCGCGCACCTGACCGACCGTATAGGTTCCAAAGTGGAAAATCGAGGCGGCGAGCACCGCCGACGCCCCGCCTTCCGTCACCGCCGCGACGAAATGCGCCAGCTCCCCCGCCCCGCCCGAGGCGATCACCGGCGTCGCCGTCGCCGCCCGCACGGCTTTTAGCAGCGCGAGGTCATAGCCCATGCCGCCGCCATCGCGGTCCATCGATGTCAGCAAGATCTCGCCCGCACCGCGTTCTGTTGCTTCCGCCGCCCACGCGATCGCGTCGCGGCCGGTCGGCCGCGTGCCGCCATGGCTGAACGCCTCCCATTGGCCTGGCCCGGTCTGGCGCGCATCGATCGCGATGACGATGCATTGCGCGCCGAATTCCTCGGCTCCCCGCCGCAGCAAATCGGGGTCGGCGAAGGCGGCCGAGTTGACCGAGACCTTGTCGGCCCCAGCGCGCAACAAAGCGCGGATATCGCCAACCTCGCGCACGCCGCCCCCGACCGTCAGCGGCATGAAACAGCTTTCAGCCGTGCGCCGCACGACGTCCAGCAGCGCGCCGCGGCCCTCGAGGCTCGCCGAAATGTCGAGAAAACACAATTCGTCGGCGCCTTGCGCGTCATAGACCCGCGCCTGCTCGACCGGATCGCCCGCATCGCGCAAATTCTGAAATTGTACGCCTTTGACGACGCGCCCGTCTTTGACGTCCAAGCAAGGAATGATCCGCGTCGCCAGCATCAGGCCGCACTTTTCACGAGGTCTAACGCCGCGCGTGGCGCGATCGCCCCGTCATAAAGCGCCCGCCCGATCACCGCGCCGGCGATCTTCGCCGCGCTTTTGGGTCCGCGAAAGGCCGACAGCGCCCGCACATCGGCCAAGCTCGCCACCCCGCCAGAGGCGATCACCGCAATCGGTACGGAATCGGCGATTGCCCCGATCCAGTTGAGATTAACGCCTTCCCCCATGCCGTCGCGGGCGATGTCGGTGACGATCAGCGCCGCAACGCCCGCGCCTGCCATTTGCCGCGCCAGTTCCTCCGCCGCCATGTCGGTCTCTTCGGCCCAGCCTTGCACCGCGACGCGGCCCGCGCGCGCATCGATCCCAACTACAATCCGCCCTGGAAAGCGCGCCGCCGCCGCCACCACGAGCGCCGGATCGCGCACGGCAATGGTGCCGAGGATCACCCGCGCCGCGCCCGCCGCCAGCCAGCCCTCGATCGCCGCCATCGAGCGAATGCCGCCGCCGATCTGGACCGCCATGCCCGTTTTTGCCGCCAAGATCGCCTCGATCGCGGCGCGATTGGCGCTTTCGCCGGCAAACGCACCGTCAAGATCAACCACATGCAGCCAGTCAAAGCCTTGCGCCGCAAAGGCTGCCGCCTGCGCCGCCGGATCGGCGTTGAACAAGGTCGCCTCGTCCATCCGCCCTTGGCGGAGGCGCACGCATTGGCCGGCCTTCAAATCAATCGCGGGATAAAGGATCATGGCCGCCAATCGACAAAATTGGCGAGCAAGCGCAAGCCCGCTCGCTGGCTTTTTTCCGGGTGAAATTGCACGCCGAGGATCGGCCCACGCGCCAACGCCGCAACAAACCGCCCGCCATAATCGGCCTCGGCCAGCACGTCAGCGCGCGCGCAGCCCGATACCGCAAACGAATTGGCGAAATAGAAAAACGGCTGCCCGCCCAATCCGGCAAAACACGCATGCGGCGCGGCGAGCATGGTCGCGTTCCAGCCCATATGCGGGATCGGCAAATGGGGATCATTGGGCGCCAGCCGCTGCGCCACCCCGCCGATCCAGCCAAGCC
>DHHV01000112.1:10304-10430 GCA_002403455.1 Hyphomonadaceae bacterium UBA4763
CCCCGCCGATCCAGCCAAGCCCCTGATGCTCGCCGAGCTCCATGCCCTGATCGGCCAATAATTGCGCGCCGACGCAGATCCCCAAAAACGGCCGGCCCTTCTCCAGGACCGCCTCGCGCATCGCCT
>DHHV01000112.1:10740-10874 GCA_002403455.1 Hyphomonadaceae bacterium UBA4763
GGACCGCCTCGCGCATCGCCTCGATGACGCCTTCGCGCGCCCGCAAGGCGCTGATGCACGCCCCAAACGCGCCAACCCCTGGCAACACCAAGCGATCGGCCCGCCGGATAAAGTCCGGATCGGCGGTAATGCGC
>DHHV01000002.1:0-12770 GCA_002403455.1 Hyphomonadaceae bacterium UBA4763
GGCGGCGAGGGCCGCGCGCGCCTGGCCCCGCAACAAGGTAAAAGCCTCATAGCGGGTGTCATTGGGGTCGGTTTCGAACGGACGGGCAAGATCGCGCTCGGCGTCCAGGATCTGGATCGCGGCCGCCAAGCAATTATTGCGCCCGCCGCAAGCATTGGCGGACGACCCGGATAAGAGCGCCAGCCCGACATAGGCGCTCGCCAATTCATAAGCGCGGCCAAACCGAAAACGCGGATTGACCAGCGGATCGGCTTTTGGCGCGGCGGCGCGGCGATTGCGGCGACCGGTCGGCGCTGGCGCCGGCGCCGCGTTGGCGGTCAGCGAGGGATGGTCATTGCGCAGGCGGTCAAGGCTTGCGCGGCCAAGGCGCGCCGCGCGCTCGAAATCGGCTGCGCGCAAGGCGCCGTCCGCATCGGCCTGCGCCAAGCGGTTAAAGGCGCGGGCGGCGTGAAAGGCCGCATTGGCGACGCGCTCGCCGGTCTCGTTGATGTCTTCAGCGGTTGCGGCGCAGGCCTGCGCCATGGCGCGCAAGGCGCCTTCCGCCGGCAATTGCAAATCGCGCGCCAAGCAATCCTTGGCAATGGCCCAAACCGGCCCCGGCGTCACAAAGCCTTGCGCGGCGGCCGGTCCGGCCAACATGGCGCCCAGCCCCGCCAGGAGCGCCGCATGCATTGATTTCAGACGCTTGGCGTTCACGCTTATTCCCCCTCGCAACCCGTTTTGCCGACATTGCGCGGTACGCGCGCGTTGTCGACGCTCGGCGTTTCCTTCCGACCTCCATGGCCCCAAAGGTTAATTATCGGAAGGAGATCGTAAAATCAGCCTGTTGCAACTTGTGGCAAAATGCCGCGTCGGCAGCCCACGGGGGACGATTGCGCCTAGTTGCGGGCGATGCGCCCATCCAATCGCGCATTCCAGGCGCGGCGGTCTTCCAGGAAATGCGCGATGTCGCGGCGGCGCGCGCCTTGCCCACCAATATGCAGGCTGAGGCCGGTGAACAACGCTTGCACGCCAATGATCGCGCAGGCGACCGCCGCCACCGCCGAATTCGGATAAGGCATCTCGGCATAGCCGGTGGCGGCCCAGCCATAGGCAACGCGCACGCCAAAAGCGCCGACGCCGAAAAACATCGCAGCCGCCAAATAAGAAAAGGGCTGTAGCGGCGAAAACGCTACCCAATTGGTCAAGGCGAAACCGAGAATGCGCAGTCCATCGCGGATGGTGTTCAGCTTTGACTGCGAACCGGCCGGGCGTTCATCATAGGCAATCGGGCTTTCGACGACATCAGCGCGCAGGCGCGCCGCCAGCACGTTCAACTCGGTTTCCAATTGAAACCCGGCGCTGCGAATATCCAATTGTTGCACAAAGGGCCGTGACATCACCCGCAAACCGGAAAAGACATCGCCGAATTCTTGACCGGCCAGGCGCGAGATGATCGCCGACATCACTTTATTGCCAAGACTGTGGCCGGCGCGGCGGTTTTGCTTTTGATAGGTTCCGCCCGCCTGGCGATCGCCGACCACCATGTCGTGGCGCCCGGCGATCATCATGTCATAAAGCCGGCGCGCATCCGCAGCGCGATAGGTCGCGTCGGCGTCGGTCATGATGTAAATGTCGGCTTCGACGCGGCTCAAGCCTTTTTTGACGGCGTGGCCTTTGCCCTGGCGACGCTCTGAGAGCAGCAAATCCTGCTGGGGGCGCAGCGCCGGCGCAGCTTCTGCACTAGTGCCATCGGCGGAGTTATTGTCGATGACCAAGATCTGCGCCTGCGGAAAGGCAGCCTGGTAATCGGCGATCGTCGCGGCGATGGCGGCGGCCTCGTTATAGGCCGGCAAGATAATGGCCACCCGCGGGGCGGGCGCTGTCTCTGCGGCGTCCAACGCGGCGCGCCCACCAACCTCGTCAAGCACCAATTGCTGCAGGGAGCGCGCGGTCATGGCAAGCCCTTGGCGATGCGCGCGGGTCGTCGCATCTTCGCCGCCAATTATCCGGACCAGGCTTTATTTGACGTTAATCGTTGCGCTTTCGGTATCTGGTTACCGTTCCTTCGCGGCGGTCAGCCGGACCTTGGGGAATTTCTCGGCCGTGTAATTCACTTCCCAGGTCGATTTGGCCAGAAACACTGGCGCCTCGTCGATATCGGTCGCCATTTGGGCTTTATGACGGTCGGCGAATTTTTCCAGTTCGTCGCGCGCGCCATGCGTCCAGCGGGCGGTCTGGAAAGGCGAGGCCTCAAAAATCACGTCCAAGCCATATTCGGTGGCGAGGCGTTCGACCATCACTTCAAATTGCAACGCGCCGACCGCACCGACGATAAAATCAGCGCCCAAATTGGGCCGGAATAATTGCGTCACGCCTTCTTCGGCGAGGCTTTCCAGCGCGATCTTGAGGTGTTTTTGCTTGAGCGGGTCTTTGACGCGGACGCGGCGTAAGATTTCCGGCGCGAAATTCGGAATGCCCTGAAAGCGGACTTTGCCGGCTTCGGACAGCGAATCCCCGACCCGCAAGGCGCCGTGATTGGGCACGCCGATCACATCGCCGGCAAAGGCCTCGTCGGCGATTTCGCGGTCTTGGGCAAAGAACAATAAGGGATTATGTACGTTGATCTGCTTGCCGCTCGCGGTTTTCAACCGCATGCCGCGCGTAAACCGGCCCGAACACAGCCGCACAAAGGCGACGCGGTCGCGGTGATTAGGGTCCATATTGGCCTGGATTTTAAAGACAAAGCCAGTGACTTCGTCGCGGTCGATGCCGAGCTCGATCGGCCCCGCCCCATCTTCGGCCTTTTGCGCGCGCGGCGGCGGCGCAAACGCGCCCAAGGTCGCCAGCAATTCGCGGACCCCGAACTTGCGCAAGGCCGAACCGAACACGACCGGGGTCATATGGCCCTCGAGGTAAGCGGTTAAGTCGAAAGATTTGTAGCCGATCGCGGCGAGTTCGGCCTCTTCGCGCAAACTGGCGAGCTCGTCTTCCGCCAAAATGCCGGCGATCGAATTGCCGGTCAGCGGGACGCGTTCGCTGGCCTCTTCCTCCGGCGCATCGGCGCTCGGCCGGCGATAGACCAGGAAATCGCCACGCTGCAAATCGGCCATGCCGCGAAAGCGATTGCCCGATCCGGCCGGCCAAAACAGCGGCGAAGGGTCCAGCGCCAGGCGGTCTTGCACTTCCTGCAACAAATCGAACGGGGATTGCGCTTCGCGGTCCATTTTATTGATGAAAGTGAGGATCGGGATGTCGCGCAGGCGGCACACTTCAAACAATTTCAACGTCTGCGGCTCGATGCCCTTGGCGGCGTCCAGCACCATTACCGCGCTGTCGGCGGCGGTCAGCGTGCGATAGGTGTCCTCGGAGAAATCCTCGTGGCCCGGCGTGTCGAGCAGATTGAACATGCAGCCGTCATGATCAAAGGTCATCACCGAGGCGGTAACCGAAATCCCACGCTCGCGCTCGATTTTCATCCAGTCTGAGCGGGTGCGGCGCTGCTCGCCGCGGGCGCGGACCGCGCCGGCCAGCCGGATCGCCCCGCCTGCCAGCAGCAAATTCTCCGTCAGCGTGGTTTTCCCGGCGTCGGGGTGGGAAATGATCGCGAAAGTGCGCCGCCGGCGCGCTTCGTCGAGGGGGGATAAGGTTGCAGTCATCTGGCGCGCGGTGTAGCGGGCGCGCATGGCCGATGTCGAGGGTGAACGTTCCCAAAAGTTCTTGCAGACCGAGCCAGAATTAACGGACGAGGTCTTGGTTGAACCGGTGGCGGGTCGGGATTTACCGCCGCTCGCTCTTTATCTCCACTGGCCCTATTGCGCGCGGATTTGTCCCTATTGCGACTTTAACGTCTATCGCGATCGCGGTCGGGAGGTAGAGCCGCTGATTGCGGCGATGATCGCCGATCTCGCCGCGCATCGGGAAATCGTGGGGCCGCGCGCTTTAAGCAGCGTATTTTTCGGCGGCGGCACGCCGTCCTTGCTGGAGCCAAAGCAAATCCAGCGGATTTTGGCGGCGGCCGACCAGATTTTCGGCATTGAGGCGGGCGCCGAGATCACCCTGGAAGCCAATCCAACCGATTCCGAAGCGTCGCGCTTTGCCGATTTTGTCGCGGCGGGCGTTAATCGGTTGTCGATTGGGGTGCAGTCGCTCGAGGACTTGGCTTTGCGGGCCCTCGGGCGTACCCATGACGCCGCCGAGGCGATCGCGGCGGTGGAAGAGGCGGCGAAGACAAGCGCGCGGGTATCGCTCGATCTGATCTATGCGCGCGAAGGTCAGAGCCCAGAACAATGGGCGGCGGAATTACGAGAGGCGCTGACGTTGCCGGTAGAACATTTGTCGCTCTACCAATTAACCATTGAGCCGCAGACGGCCTTTGGCCGACGATTTGCGCGCAGCAAACTTAATCCGCCCGAGCCTGATTTGGCCGCGCATTTCTTTGAAATAACCCAGAATATCACCGCCGCTGCCGGTTTTCCCGCCTATGAGATCTCCAATCATGCGCGCGCGCCGGCCGCGCAATCGCGCCACAATTTGATCTATTGGCGGGGCGAAGATTACCTCGGGATCGGCCCCGGCGCGCATGGCCGCCTGCCCGGTCCGACGGGCGCGCGGCTTGCCACCAAAGCGGTCGACCACCCGCGCGCTTATATTGACCAGATCGCGGCGCGCGCGATTGGGTGGGAGGGTCCACCGGAGGTTTTAACCGCCGACGCCATCGCCGGCGAATACGCCTTGATGGGCATTCGGCTCGCCGAGGGGCTCGATCTGGCCAGGTTAGAGCGGCATTTGGGTCGCCAAATCAGCGCGAAAAGCTGGCGAAACCTCGTCGATTTGGGCCTTGTCGGCGCGGAAAACGGCCGGATTTTGCTCTCAGAGGCGGGCCGATTGCTGGCTGATCGGGTCGCTTTGGCGCTGATCGAGCCGCCCCCGCGCCGATAGACAATCGCCTGGCGCCTGCGCTATCGGCTCTTAATGACCGCTCCCGCGCCCCAAAACGACCCGCTAAAGGCGGCTAAACCGTCATTTTGGTCCGCGATCTTGACGCAAATGAGCGGGGTTTATCGCCGATTATCGGCATTTTTGGCCAGTCCGACGGGCAAAACCCTGCGGATATTGGTCAATCTCGCCTTCTTGGCGGCGGTTTTGGCGCTGATATTGACGCAAATCTTTGCGATCGGCTGGCAAGAATTATGGGCGGCGCGGCCACAATCGCCCTGGTTTTATGTGCTCGGGTTGCCGATTTTCTTTGCGCTGCCGATCGCCGATCTGGTGGTTTACGGGCGGATTTGGGGTCGTCCGCTGTGGATTTCGGCGCCGGTTTTTGTACGCAAACGCATCTATAGCCAAGCTTTGGTCGGCTATGCTGGCGAGGCCTATCTCGGCGCTTGGGCGCACAAAAAACTCCATTTATCCCTGAAAGACGCGGCGATTGGCGTCAAAGACGGCAATATCTTGGCCTCCACCGCCGGAAATGTTGCGACCGGTTTGCTGTTGGTTTGGTTGTTCTTAAGCGGCGAATTAAGCGCAGCCGAAGGCCGATCACCCGGCATATCGGCCCAATTCACGCTCGGGGCAATGTTTGTCGGTGCGTTGATCTTTGGCGTTTTTGGGCTGCGCAAGCAAATTCTGCGCATTCGCGGCTCTGATCTAAGGTTTTGTTTGAGCGTTCATGCTTTGCGCGTCGGCGTTGTCTTGGCGCTGCAAGCCCTCCAATACGCCAGCGCCGCGCCGCAAATTGGACTGAATTTTTGGGTGTTAACGCTCGCCGCGCAAATGGTGGTGTCGCGCATTCCGTTCTTGCCAAATCGCGATTTGGCCGGCGCAGGAATTGCTTTGGCGCTCACCGGCGCGGCCCCTGCCGGTCAAGAAGCTGTGGCGGCGGCGTTTTTAGCGTCCGGGGCGCTTGCGCAGGCGTTGAATTTGGGGCTGTTCGCGGTCACTTCCTGGGGTGATTTTGCCCCCAAATCGGGCGCCGAGACGATGATGCGCGTAGGAAATACCGGCCGTTTCCCCCAAAAAGATGTGAGCGACGGCGTATGATCTTTGGCCGGTTGGACCGCTATGTTTTGCGGGCAGTATTGATTCCGCTTTGGTTCGTGGTGGCGGTGGCCGTCATGTTGCTGGTCCTGGACCAGATGTTGCGGCTGTTTAACTTTATCCTCCGCGAGAACGCGCAAGTCGACATCGTCTGGCGGATGTTGGCGACCTTGTTGCCAGAATATTTAAGCTTGGCGCTGCCCATCGGTTTTTTTATCGCCGTAATGTTGGCGGTGCGACGATTTGCGCTTTCGAGTGAACTCGACGTCATCAAATCGGCCGGCATGTCGTTTTTCCGACTGTCGCGGATTGTCTATGTTTTAGCCTTTGGGCTTATGGCGTTTAATTTTGCCCTGGTTGCTTATGTTCAGCCTTTTACGGCCTATGAATATAGCAAATTACGCTTTCAAGTCCGCTCGACGGCGCTGACGGCCAATGTCCGCCCTGGCGAATTCGTCGAGATGACCGATCAGATTACGTTGCGGGTCGGCGCAACGACGGCGGGTGCGCGACCGTTTAAAGACGTATTCCTGGAGCGCTGTGACGAGTTTAAAAATTGCGAGGTCATCACCGCCCGTGAAGCAGTGTTTGCACAGACGCGGGATGTTCAATCGGAATTATTGGTCTTACGATTATTTGACGGTCACCAGATCCGTGTTACCGCGGGTGGGCCGCAAGAATCTGCGATTGCCTTTGAAGCCTGGGATCTGATCATTGAAGCGCCGCAGGCAGAAAATTTTCGTCATCGTGGCGGGCTGAAACAAGAAGCGACCTTTAATGAATTATTGCGGGTGGTCAATAATCCAACCTCCTCCGATCCGAGCGATTATCGTCTATACCTTTCTTCCCTGCATTGGCGAATATTACATACCTTGTTATTTCTGGCTTTGCCGTTATTGGGGATCGCGCTGGGCGCCGTCGATAAGCGGCGCGATCGGGGCATTGGTCTGGTCTTAGGCGTCGCCGCTGTCATCTTTTATTATGAATTATTGCAGGCGGGCGAGGCGCGCGTCGCAGCCGGTGTTGCCGAGCCTTGGCTGGCCATGTGGCCATTATTTTTCGGATTTTTGGCTGGATCGGCCGCTTTGTTTTGGGCGGTGGCGCGTCGACCAGGCTTGGTCGCAACGGCCCCGATTGAAGCGCAAATCGACCGAATATTGCTCGGTTGGGCGACCTGGCGAGAGAAATTGCGTAAAGCGCGGCGGGCCCGCACAGGCGCTAGCGCGGCGCAAGCGCCGCCGGCGCCCTTTGTGCTTGGCCGACATTTGGCCGGATTATTTGTCGGCCGTTTTGCGCTGATGCTGGTCTTGTTGGTCGTGGTGTTGCAGGTCTTGGACGTCTTGAACAAGTCCAACCAATTATTGAGCGCGCCGAACGCCCAAGATGACGCCATCTGGCAGTATGTCCTCCTGCGTGCGCCGCAATTGATCACCCAATTTGCGCCATTTGCCGCCTTGCTCGCCGTCCTGATTACTTTGGCCGAGCTCGCCAATAGCTCCGAAATAACCGCCATGCGGGCGGGCGGATTGTCGGCGGGGCAGGTCTTGCGCCCGGTGGGGTTAACTTGCGCGTTGATTGCCGGGTGCCATTTTCTGTTTCAGGAGGCGGTGATGGTGCCGCGATCGGCGCAATTGTCGTTCTGGGAGAGTAATGGCTATTCGAATTTTGCGGCGCCGGAGCCGGAAAATCTTCGCAACCGCTTGTGGTTAGCCGATGGGCGCATGGTGTTGAAAGCCGCGACCGCCGAGCGCGGCGCCGCCCAAACCGCGCTGAACGACGCGTTGGTGTTTGAACGCGACGAGGCGACCGGGCGGGTTTTCCGCGTTCGCCAGGCCGATCAGGCCATTTACCGGGACGGATTGTGGAATTTGCGCGACGTCGCCGACTTCGACGTTGGCACAGCGACGGTTGCGCGCGCGGAGGAGGCGCCGTGGATCACGACCTTGACGCCGGAGCGGTTGTTCATGCGCACCATCAAGGCCGATGAGACGCGCATGGGCGAATTATGGAATGTTATCAATGTGTTTCGCGGAGAGGGCGGCTTTACCGGCGGGCTTGAAACAACCTTCTTGAACCGATTTGCGGGTCCTGCGGCGACATTGGCGATGCCGCTGCTCGGCGCCCTCGCGGGCTTTGGCCTGCAACGTCAGGGCGGCTTGCTGCGCCGGCTCGGGATCGGGGCCGGGCTTGGCTTTGCCTATTTTGTCGTCGAAAATTTGATGGTGGCGATCGGCGGACTGGGCGCGGCGGCGCCGCTGCTGGCGGCTTTTTTGCCGTTGATTTTGTTCATGTTAATCGGCTTTGCGATGTTGTTGGCGGTGGATCGATGACGGAAGCTGCGCGGCCGCTCGACGCTGGACCGCGCTCGTGGGTGGAGGCGGCGCCGGCCGCTTGGCGGCCGTTTTTGCGGCTGGCGCGCTATGATCGGCCGATCGGGTTTTGGCTGCTGGCGTTGCCTTGCTGGCAAGGACTGGCGCTCGCGCGCGTTGGCGAGGGCTTTCGGCCGAGCGATCTGGGGTTGGCGACGCTGTTCGGGCTCGGGGCGCTCGCCATGCGCGGGGCGGGTTGCACTTATAATGATATAGTGGACCGCGATCTGGATGCAAAAGTCGCGCGAACCGCGAACCGGCCGCTGCCGGCGGGGCAGGTGGGGCTGCGCGGGGCGGCTTTGTGGCTGATGGCGCAATTGCTGGTCGGGTTGGGTGTGTTGCTGGCCTTGCCAAGGATGGCGCAAATTGTGGCGCTTTCTAGTGTGCCGCTTGTGGCGCTCTATCCATTGATGAAGCGGATTACCTGGTGGCCGCAAGCATTTCTGGGGCTGGTGTTTTCGTGGGGAGCCTTGGTCGCGCCTGCCGCTTTGGGCGTTTCGCCCATTTATCTGTCGCAAACTCTGCTTTATGCTGCCTGCGTCCTGTGGGTGATCGCGTATGACACGATCTATGCCTTGCAGGATTTAGAGGACGACGCCTTGGCGGGCGTGAAATCCTCGGCGCGGGCGCTGGGCGGGTCGTGGCGCGCAGCGGTGATCGGGTTTTACGGTTTGGCGGCTTTGGCGCTAGTCGGCGCGCTTGGCACGAGCGCTGCGCCGATGGGGTGGGCGTTCGGGATGGGCGCCGGCGCGGTTCTGTTTTTTGGAGGGATTTGGCAAGCGCGTAAGGCAGACCCTAATGCGCCACATCACGCGCTGACGGCCTTCAAGTCGAACCGTGGATTAGGCTTGGCGGTGTTGGCAGTATTGCTTTTGGCAGCGATTGTTTAGCAGCGTTTTATTGACGTTGGCGAGGGAGCCTCACGCTGTTTCCATTTGGCTAAAACGCATCGATGATGCGTGAATATTGTCTGCTTGGTCATTGTTCGGGCGAAACGCGATGAGCGCAAGACTCCTCGATTCGACAAAAAAGCCGCTTGACGCCAAATGCTGTTCCATATATGTTCCCGCCCGTGATTGAGTAAAGCCTTGAGTTCATCGGCCGAACCTTAGTGGACCTAAGACAGGACATGCGCGTCGTGTCAGGTCGTGTGAGCGGGCTTGAACGCGGCGTCGGGGAGATCCGGGATGAGTTGACGGCGAACATTGCGCTGTTGATACGTAAATCGGCTGAGCCGATCGCCGGCGCAGCGCTTCAAGGTCAAATCACCCGGGATCGGCTTGACATGGGGGGGAACGCGTTGGGCGCGTGGAGAGCCGACTGACCGGGGACTGATAGAGGCGCCGTGTATTTCCAACCGGTGGTTGGCTGGCGGGATGGGGAAAATGTCGATAGGTGAGTGCGTATGGCGTCGCTGCGGCGGTGGAGGCGAATGGCATGCGCTTGGCGAGTTTTCGGCGAAAAACAGGTGGGCGCCCGGGCGAAGCGCGGGTCGCGGCGGTGACGGTGCAAGGCTTGGTGGACCTGACTGAGGGCGCACCGGAATTGCCGCCGAGCCTCGCGGCAATCCTCGCGGCGGGACCGGGCGGATTAAAACGGATCGCGGCGGCGATCGAGGCGGCGCAAGCCTGGATTGATCCAGCCGAAGTCGACTTGCTGGCGCCAATCCCGCGACCCGGCAAAGTCTTGGGATTAGGAATGAATTACCTCGCCCATGTCAAAGAAATGGGGCGCGAGGTTCCAACGGCGCAAACCTGGTTCGCCAAGCAATCGACCGCCGTCGGTGGGCCGTTTGATCCGGTCGATTTGCCGCGTGTCTCTGTGCAATTGGATTACGAAGTGGAATTGGTCGTTGTGATCGGTCGATCCTGCCGGCATGTGGCGAAGGGGTCGGCGCTTGATTATGTGGCGGGCTATTGCGTTGGCTGTGATTATTCGGTGCGCGATTGGCAGCGCGCCGCCGTCACCATGATGATGGGTAAGGGCTTCGATACACATGCGCCCTTCGGCCCGCATCTCGTCACGGCGGATGAAATCGCCGACCCGCAGAACATTCGTTTGCGGGCGTTTGTGAATGGCGATTTGCGCCAGGACGGATCGACCAGCGACATGGTGTTTTCGATCGCAGAGCAAATCGCCCATGTCAGCGCGGCGATGACCTTGGAGCCGGGCGATGTTCTGTTCACCGGCACCCCGCCTGGCGTTGGCGTGGCGCGCAACCCGCCGCAATTTTTGAAGCCAGGGGATCGAGTGCGGCTAGAAGCGGACGGTATCGGCGCGATTGAACAAATAATTCGATCCGAGCGGGGGTCGGATTAAGGCGATGCGGTTCGCGCGGGTAACCTTGGCCTGGCTGGCGATCGGGGCGATCCTGATCGCGGCAGTGTTTGCGTTGATGCGGACACCGCTGGTCGCAGAGCCGATCGCACGGCGCTCCGAGGCCGCCGCTATCGCCTTGCCGCGTGCGCGGCGGGCGGCGACGGAAAATCAATTGCAAATCGCTTTTGCGGCCGGCGGCGTTGGGGCGCTCTGGGGGACGACGGGCGGCGCTTTAGTGTCGCTAAAGCCGAACGGGCCGACCCTCGCGATCGATCCCGGCGAGGGATTCGTGGCGGCGCTCGATGGCGTCGCCCATTGGGATGACGTGGTGATGGTGCTGCTGTCCAGCGCGGATCTGGCGCATGCCGGCGGTCTCAGCGGGTTGCGGCGCGCCTCTTGGCTGAGCGGGCGCAAGACGCCGTTGCCGGTACTCGGGCCGGTGGGCGCGCAAGGATTGGCGGTGGGGATCGATCTGGCGGCGCAAAGCGATGACGCCGCATTGATGGTGGATTTTGGCGCGGACGGGTTGGATTTTTCGGTCGCGACTCTGGCCGCCCGCGATCTCGAGCTTGCCGATGGGGCGCCGCGGCGGGTTTTTGACGAAGGCGGCCTGCGGGTAACGGCATTGGCGATTGCAACCGCCGCCTCGGGGCCGGTATTCGCCTACCGCATTGAGGCGGGCGAGCGCTGCGTCCTGTGGGCCGGCGATGCGGAACGGACCGAAGCGCTGGCGCGGGCGCTACGCGGCTGCCTGTTGCTGGCGGTGGAAGCGCATGACCCGGAAAGATTGGCGCGTGTCCATGCCGCGGCCGACGCAGCGGGCGAAAGGCGCAGCGCGCGAGCAATTGGCGCGGCAAAGCGCGGGCTGACCCTGGCCCAGGCCGGGCAGATCGCCGGCGCCGCTGGGACGGCGCTCGTGGTGTTGACAGGGCTGCAGCCGGCGCCGCCCAATGACATTGCCGCGCGCGCAGTGGAAGCAGCGACCCGGCGAGCTGGGGCGTCGCAAGCTCTGGCGTTGCGGCGGCCGCTGCGCGCCACCATCGATTTGGCAAATGGGGAAGTCTCGGTACGGCAAATTCGGTAGCTTTTCTCGTATCGTACATCGCCTATGGCGCTGAACAATTCAATTCCACCATGCGTCAAAGAGGTCCTCGAGGCTTGGCGCGATGACCGGGGCGGGGCGCGTCGGCGGCAGCGCGGCGAGCGCTGGCGGCGTCGGAACCGATCGGGCCAGCAGGGGCTCGACGATTTCGGGAAATTTCGCCGGATGGGCGGTGGCGCAGATCGCCCAAGGGCCGTTGACGCCGCCTGTCCCGCGACGGCGCAAGGCAAGGGCCTCGGCGGCGACGGCGGTATGGGGACACCACAAGGCGCCAAAGGCCGAATAATCGGCGCAAATGCGGGCGGCAATCGCCGCATCATTGATCGCATCGGCGGATAACAGTCGGTCGGCCATTGCGTCACGGCTTGGAAACAGCGCGTGGATCCGCTCGGCATTGCTGGGATTGCCGACATCCATGGCCGAGGCGAGGGTGGCGATCGTGGGGTGGGGGCGCCAATCACCGGTGGCGACCCAGTCGACCATGGCGCGGTTCGCGTTGTGGGCGAGGACGATCTCGCCGATCGGCAAGCCGATCCGCCGCGCCCACAAAGCCGCGGTGGCGTGACCTAGATTGCCGCTCGGGATGACAAAATGGGCGGGCGCGCCGGTTTTGCGCCAAAGCTGAAGGCTCGCGGCGGCGAAATAGGTCATTTGCGGCAACAGCCGGCCGATATTGATGCTGTTGGCCGAAGAGAGGTCAGCGTTTTGACGAAAGCGCGGATCGGCGAAGGCGCCTTTGACGAGGCGCTGGCAATCATCAAATGCGCCATTGACGGCGATAGCCCGGACATTGTCGTCCCAGCAGGTCAGTTGGCGCTCTTGCGTCGGCGAGACCAGGCCGCGCGGAAACAGGATCGTCACGCGAAAGCCCGGACGGCGGTGAAAGGCGGCAGCGACGGCGCCGCCCGTGTCGCCAGAAGTGGCGACAAGTATATGCAACGGCTTGGGCGCGGCGGCGCGGG
>DHHV01000002.1:13092-31139 GCA_002403455.1 Hyphomonadaceae bacterium UBA4763
GGCGGCGCGGGTGCGGGCAAGGCTCGCCGCCAAAAACCGCGCGCCGAAATCTTTGAAGGCGGCGGTCGGGCCGTGAAACAACTCCAATACGTGGAAATCGGCGCCGGGCGGCTGAATCAGCGGCGCCGGAAACGAAAAAGCTTCGGCGCAGATCGCTGGCAGGTCGGTGAAAAGCGGATCGACGGCGGCAAAGGGCGCCAAAACTGCGGCGGCGACGTTGGGCAAATCGGCGGAGTCGCGCTCGGCGAAATCGGCCGGCGCAAAAGCGGGCCATTGCGCCGGCACAAACAGGCCGCCATCGGGCGCGAGGCCGGCGCTCATGGTGGCGCTTAATCCGAGCGGCGCGCTATCGCCGCGCGTGCTGACATATTGCATCGGTTACGTGTCCACCAAATAAGCGCCGGGGCCATCGAGCGGGACCAAAAGCTGGGTGCTGTCGAGCCCCTCGGCGGCAAAGGCGGCGGCGATCGCCGCGCCGATGGCCGGGCAGGCGGCGGCCGGCGCCCAGGCAAAAATTGTCGGGCCGGCCCCCGAAATCGAGCAGCCGAGGGCGCCGCGTTGCATGGCGCCGGCGCGCGCTTTGGCAAAGCCCGGGATCAGGGCTTGGCGTTGCGGCTCGATGACGACATCCTCAAAGGAGGCGCGCAACAAATCGAGATCGTTGCGGTAACAGGCGGCGATGAAGCCGGCGAGATTGGCCGATTGCCAGACGAAATCCGAGAGATCGACGCTGCGTTTCAGAATGCCGCGGGCTTTTTCGGTGGCGACGACCAGGCGCGGATGGACGACAATTGCGGCGATGCCGCTCGGCGCCGGGATGGAAATAACGCGCGGCTCGTCAATCCCAACGGTTAAAACAATGCCGCCAAATAAAGACGGGGCGATATTATCGACATGCAGAGAGCCGCTGGCGACCGCCTCGCCCTGCATGGCGCATTTCAGGACCGCGATCGGGTCAAGCGGGCGGGGCAATAACGCATTGACGGCGACCGCCGCAGCGACGGCCGAGGCCGCCGACCCGCCCAAGCCGGAGCCGAGCGGGACGCCTTTGTGGATGACCAAACTTGCGCCAAAATCAGCCTTGCCGGCGTCGAGAATGGCGAGCGCGGCCTTGCCGGCGGTGTTGCGGGCGGGGTCGGTCGGCAAGGGCAGATCGAGCCCGCCGATAGCGGCGATCACAACGCCAGGCGCCTCGGTGCGGGTCGCCGTCACCTTGTCGCCCAAGGCCGGCACGGCGCAGCCCAAAATGTCAAACCCCACGGCAAGATTGCCAATCGAGGCCGGCGCAAAAGCGGTGATCGTTTTCATGGGGTTGGGCATGACGCAGCTGCGCGACGGTTGCAAGATTCTCCAACCGACCCTGCTCAAGATAACGCGCAATCGTCGCTGCGCGCAGCGGTGATTTTGACCTGTTGCGTCAGAAGCGGGTGAACGCCAAGCCAATCAATATAAAACTCAGTAGCACCAAGCCTGTGGCGGGCCATTTCCACCGTCCCATGCCTGCGGATAGATGGCGCCAAAAGCGCGGCCAAGTCGGAGATTGTCGCGCCTGTCTTACCAAGCGCAAACCATAAATTGACGCGCCCGACAGCGACAAGGCGGTGAGCAATGCGCCGAACACAAACCAGATGATTTTTGACCAGACCCCACCAAAAGTGCCAAAATGCAAAAGGTCCGCCATTTCGCCAATACGCTGGTGAACGTTCAATTGCTCGGCGCGGTGGATCGCCACGGTGTTGGCGGTCCAGGACGACGGCGGATGCGATGGGTGGGATTTTACCGAAATAACGACATGATTGGCGCGGTCTCGCACCAATATCGCGCGATCCTGACCGCCGACGGCATAAGCGCCATAATCCGGCGAAGCGAGCGACACGCTTCGGATGCGCAGTGCGGGATAAGCGGTTTGCGCGGCGGTGATTGCGGCTTCGACGCCCCGCGCGCGGTCGATAGCGGTCCATTCGAGGCCGGCTTGGTCGGGCCAAACAACATCCGGTGCGTCACCGCCCAGGCTTTCAACAAGATACCACAACCCTGTCGCCGCCATCAGCGCAACGAACCAGATACTCCACAGGCCGGCGAGGCGGTGAGCGTCCCCGATCGCTGTTCTGGCGTCGAGGAAACGGATCGGCCGAAAAAAGCCCCGCCACCACTTCTTGTAAACAAGGAAAGAAGTCGCAAGCGAGATGATCAGCAGGATCGATAACGCGCTAACGATCGGAATGCCGATCTTATTGGGCAACATCAAATGACGATGCATGTAGCGCAACACGCGCTGCACGGTCATGAAGCCGCCAACGCCCTGTACTTCGCCGCTAACTGGATGGGCGTAGACCCATTTATACCTGCCATCCGCTGCCTGCCCAAACGCGGCGGCCGCGAACCCCCGATCGATGGGCGCGTAAAGCTCGTTGATCTGTCCCCCCGGCAGGGCCTGCGTCGCGTTGACAGCGATTTTCGCCCAGGCGATCTCGCCACGCGCGGTCGCCGGTTCAACGCGCATCGCGGGGTTGAGGAGCCAGTCAATCTCATTGGCGAAAACGGCGAGAGTCCCCGTGAACAGAATGAAGCTCATCAAGACCGATAGTTTCAAGCCAACCCATTGGTGCGCCCGCCACCAAAACCGCCCGGATCGGCGCGACGACCCATCACGCGGGCCGCCGACGGCTGTTTGGGGCGGTTGATCGATCGGGGCGGAAAGATCGCTCATGGTCAAAACGCCACTGCAATCGACCCAGTGATCGTGCGCGGCGCCGACGTACCGGTGCGAATTGCCGCGAAACTGTCGGTGTCAATCCCGTTTTGGCCGAGAAGGAATACAGCGTCGGTCACATTGCGCGCGTTAATCTGCACTTTCCATCTGCCGCGCTTGAAATAGGCTGCAAGATCGGCCTGGATGAAGCCATTGAATTCGGCGCGATTTTCCGTGCTTATAAACACATCGGTTTGGGCGAAGACGCCACCGCCAATGCCCAGCTCGCCGAACGGAGTTTCAATCTCGTAAAAGGTAAAAAGGTTGAAGTTGTGCGCCGCAATTCCGGGCAGGCGCGCGCCTTCCGAAAAAACAACTTCGAACAATCCCAGACCCGTTTCGGTGTTTTGGTTATCTAAGAATGCATAACCAGCTTGGATACGCCAATTGTCGGTTATTTGCCCGACGGCTTCAATTTCGCCGCCGCGTGTGCGTATTTCGCCGATATTTCCGAACCGGATGTCCTCAAACAGGGTCGGATTGCCGAATTCATCAAATGGATTGACGATAAATGGAACGCCGCGTTGTTTAACATCGAAAATGGCGGTCGTGAGGAGCAGAGCGCCGCCGCGCAATGACAATTTGCCGCCCAATTCGAAGGAACGCGAGGTTTCCGGGTCGATCGGACCGTCATCAATTCCCAATAGGCCGCCTGACGGCGCGTAACCTTCCGAGAAACTGAAATAGATCGAGCTTTGCGACGTGGGAGAGACGACCAAACCGCCGCGAAACGCGATATTCGTGTCTCTAAAGGCCGACGCGCGATCGCGAAAATCAGAATAACGGACGCCAAATAGCAAGGACAACCAATTATTGACTTTGATATAATCAAGGAAGTTCACGCCGTGCTCGCGAAAATCTTGATCGAGAGATGCGCCGAAGTCCTCCAAGCCAAAAACGACGCTATCTGTTGGTTGGAGAATATTCGGGTCTAATAAATCGTCCAGGGTGAATTGGGTAAAATATTCACGGGTAGCGACGTTGAAAAACACGTCGCGGTCACCGCGAAAACTCGTCGAAAACGTGTCAAAATCCTCGAATGTATAAGACGCAAGGATCTGGTGTTGGATCCCAGCCGGTCCCTTTAGGTCCAGGAAATGCTTAAACGTGACTTGCTGGGTCCGCCCGGACCCAATGGTCTTGCGCGGATCGATCCTGACGAGATTTTCAACCGGCGACCCAATCGGCCCGATTACGGCAAGGTCTGCGGTAATAAAGCGCGGCGAAGAATCGAAATTCGTCTTATCCGTATCGGTGCGCGAATAGGTCGCTTCAATCCGGTACCCCTCTACCACATCATATTCGCCCAGCGCATAAATGCGACGTGCTTCGGCTTCGCTGTTGCTGTTGAAATTTGGGATGCCAAAGAACTGCGTCACATCCTGCCGATCACTGAAGAAAAATCCCTGAACATTGTCTCCGTCCAAGACTTGGCCGCGATCTTGCGTAAAATCGTCGTTGATGAATTCATAACCGACAATCAGGCGCGTGCTGTCGGTTGGCGTGATGAGCAAAGACGGGTTGATGAGAAAACGTTCGCGGGCCACCTCGTCGCGGAAGCTGTCGGTATTGAGATAGGCCCCGACAAAGCGATAAGCGATCTTGTCAGTAAGGGGGACCGTGCCGGTTGCATCGGCTTCTACTTTAAAGAAGCCGAAATTGCCGCCGATTAGCTCTAGCCCGTAGGCTGGCGCAACATCCGGGCGCTTGGTCACGTAGTTGATTACGCCGCCCGGTTGGCCTTGACCATAGAGCAAAGCTGACGGGCCTTTTAATACTTCAATCCGCTCGATATTTGCGGTCTCAGTTGAGGGAATGTTGGAGGCGTTCAAGGCGTTATTGATGCGGGCGCCGTCGCGATAAATCGATTGCGAGGCGTCGAAGCCGCGAATAGCGAAGCGTTCTTCGCCGCCATTGCCGGTTTTGAACTTGCTGACGCCAGCTACATTGCGCAGCGCGTTATCGACATTGTTCACCTGCTGGTCGCGCAACAAATCCTGGGAAATCACGCTCACAGCGGCAGGAATTTCCAGCGGCGATAATTGTAATCCGAGCGCGGTTTTCGATCCGCTGGTGAGATATTCGCGTTTGAACGCCGTCACCTCGATGACCCCTCCACCCGTTCTTGTTCGGGTTGGTTCGTCGCATTGTTTACCCGAACGGGCTGTTGCGCGGCGGCGCAAACCGGGACGGCGCTCATAGCCGATACGAGCAGGGTGGATCGAAGAAATGCGGCGGTCGATGAAAATGGCATGGCGGCTCCCCCAAACGAGACACTTATTCGTCCATCGCCCTTAATCGCAAATAAGAGTGACTCGCAAGTGCAAATGTGTCGCAGCGTTTGCACATCAGACGACGTCTCGAAATAGCCGGACTGTTTGGTGCAATGACGCGGCTGCGCCGGGCGCCGGAGAAAACGAGCCTCAACTTTCGCTCGGCGCGCCTGCGCAAAAGCGCTTTGCGGCGGGCGGGAAGCGCCTTATAGCGGGCGCGCGGCCGGCATAGCTCAGCAGGTAGAGCACCTGATTTGTAATCAGGGGGTCGGGGGTTCGAGCCCCTCTGCCGGCGCCAGGGGCATTGAGTGTGGCAGACAGACCGCAGTGACATCTGCCGCTCACAAATGACCGACTGATCGGGGGATTGCTTATTAAGGGACAAGCGCAAGGTATTGCGCGATAGGAATCGTTTGCATGCAAACGCCGGGGGGACACAGCGGGCTGCGCCTGTGGAGCCGCCAATGCGGCAATAGTCGATCCAGACCAAGGGTCCTGAACCAGACGTTCAATAAACGCTTGACCTAATCTTCGGACGAATTTTTGTTTGGGGACATTATCACTGATTGATTTCTCGTTTGGCATTGATTCTGAAATCCGTTCGAAGCTTGCCACCTTCATGGGGCGAATTTCAGCATCGCCACAGGAGCGGCGATACAGAGAGGACAATGCCGCGCTGGTCCGCTTACGCTTCGCTGGGCTATATGCGCCGGCGGGCGGGGGCGGTACAACGTGCGTTGTGGCCAACCTGAGAGGCAGCTGCATAGAGAAGGAGCCGGCGATGCTGGGAAAAGCAAAACACGCGCTGGCGGCGCTGCTGGGGGTTGCTGCGTTTTCGACCTTCGCCGCGCCGGCGGCGGGGCAGTCGGCGGAGGAGATAAGGGCGAGGAGCGTCCAGGCTACGAAACTCTTGCTCACCGGCAAGTATGATGAGGCACTGGCCTACGCAGCGGAAACCTTGCGCCAGGCGGAGCTGGAGCTAGGGTCGGAGCATTCCATAACGATCGAAAGCGTTCACGATCTGGCTGGGCTAATGCAAGAAACCGGCCGCACCGTCGAGGCCGAGCAGCTCCTGCGACGCGCGCTGGAGGCGCGCGAACGCACGCTCGGCGCAGAACATCCCGACACCCTGCGCAGCGCCAACGCCTTGGGCTCAGTGTTTTTCCGGTCTGGCCGCTTGGCCGAAGCTGAACCGATTTATCGTCGTTTGCTGGAGACCCACGAGCGCGTGCTTGGGCCAGAACACCCCATTACGGTGGTCAGTGCGGACAATCTGGCGGCTGTTTTGCACTTGGCTGGTCGCTTCGCCGAGGCCGAGCAGCTGCAGCGGCGTGCCATCGCCGATTGGCGAATGCGCTATCGCAGGGGCGCGTTGGTGAGAGACGCAAGCTGGACAGCCGGCGGCAACGGTTTTCGACAAATTGCCCTCACTGCGCAATTGGGGGAGTCGGCCAGCATAGAGGCTCGCGAAGCTGCCCTGATTAGCGCGCAATTGGGAAAGCGCGTCGATGTAGCGGGAGGCGCGTTTGCCGCCGCTACAGAACTCATCGCCAGGAACGATGCCCTGATCGCGGCATTAATCCGCGAGCGGGACGCCGCCGCCGAAGCGCTCGACGCGCTGGAAGCCCGTCAGACCACGGCGTTTTTTAATACTGGCGCCGCAGCCGCTCAGGCGCTGGCGCCGCAGGTGGCCGCAGCCCGCGCCGCCATTGACGCCAAGGCGGCACAGGTCTCGCAGCGCTTTCCCGATTACGCGGACCTGGTGGCGACCGAGTTTCTCGATCTCGAGGCGGCCAAGGCCCTGCTCGGCTCGAACGAGGCCTTGCTCACTTTACTGGAGGTGCAGAGGTCGAACATTGTCGAGTCCGCCTGGTTCGCCGTTCTGATCACCCGCAGTGGGGCAGCTGTCGAGCTTCTGCCCGGCAACCCAAAAGACGTCACGGCCCAGGTGAAGGCGCTACGCGCCTCCGTGGCTCCCCTAAGCCAGGGGCAAGCACCTAACCCATTTGATCTCGCCACCGCCCACGCGCTTTACCGTGACTTGATCGCGCCGCTCGAACCGCATCTGAACGGCATAAAGCGCCTCCTGGTCGTGTCCGACGGGCCGTTGCAAAGCCTGCCGCTGGAGGCGCTGGTCACCGCGCCGCCGCCCGAGGGCGCTTTTGGCCCCGACGCCTATCGCGAGGCGCAATGGCTGGGCGATCGCTACGAGATCGCCGTGCTGCCTTCCGTCTCTGCCCTGCGCGCGCTGCGCCGCACTGCCGGCGCCGCCACAGGCAAAACGCCGCTGCTCGCCTTCGCCGATGCGGCGCTTAAGCCGAGGAAGCCGCCCGCGCCGGCGGCCATCGCCAACAGCTTGGTGGCAAGATTTTTGAGGGAGAGAGGCTTGCAGACGGTGTGCGACGCCGATCGCGTCCCAGCCGGCCGTCAGATTGTCCTGAACTTGCAGCGCGTGCTGAACGCTAAGCCGGAGGCGGTAATCGTCGGCAAAGCCGCCAGTGAGGGACGCGTGCGCGCGCTCAACGCCAGCGGCGCGCTCAAGGACGCACGCATCCTCGCCTTCAATGCTTATGGCGTCACCGCCGCGGAGGTCCCCGGCGGCCGGGACTATGCCGAGCCCGCTTTGGCGTTGACCCCAAAGGGCGGCTGCGGCGCGAGGGCGCCCTCTGCGCTCGATCCCGCCCATGACGGCTTCCTCACCCTTTCGGAGATAACCCAGCTCGATCTCGACGCCGATTGGGTGTTGCTCACGGCCTGCAACACCGCCGCCGGCGATGGGGCGCTGAGAGCCGAGCCGCTCTCGGGCCTCGCCCGCGGCTTTTTCTACGCCGGGGCGCGGGCGATCCTCGCCTCGCATTGGCCGGCGCAGGTGGCCCGGGACCCGCTGGGCGAAGAGGGGCCGACGGAGCTGCTGATGCGCGAACTCTTCGCGCCCGAGCGGGCTGGGCTGTCCAAAGCCGCAGCGCTGGGGGAGGCGCGCCGCGCCGTCCGCGCCCGCTACCCCCACCCTGCCCACTGGGCGGTGTTCTCGCTTATCGGGGATGGTTCATAACCAGACGCTGAGGGGGGGGCCGGCGCCAGGTCTGGCTATGATGGCAGAAGTCAAAACCGGCCGCGGACGCATTATCGACTTCCTCCTGTCGCCGCTGGCCAAGCGCGTCGAGGAAGCTGGGAGGGAAAGGTGATGGGAGACCGAATAGACCTGTCAGCCTTAAAGGCGCGCCGGAACGGGTACCCGCCCCCAGCTGCGTGGATCATTACTATCCTCTTAGTTCTGACGCCGATGGTCGCAAACCTCACAGGCTTTTGCTGGAAGCGAGCCAGATGGCTTTCGGTGGCAGAGAAGAAAGAAATTATCTTAGCAGACGCACTTCGGTTGAGTATAGAGGTGTACAATGACTCCGGCGTTGTACCTAGATCGCCCGACAAGTTCAAAGCGGAGCCGATGACCGGCAGAGGCGGTACAGAAAGCCTTCGCAGTTTCTTTCCTGCTAGCACAACCGACCGCATCTTCTCCGCGCTTTGGCGCGGCGCCTCTAGCGGCATTCAGGTTACATCGCCAGACGGACGGGCGGCATTTTACTTGATTGGCCCGTGTGGGTGCATTCGTGACTGGACGCGCACTCCGGATTAAAGGATAGGCATTATGGCTGAGCTTGGAAGCAGGGAATGCCGCCACTCCTCAACCGTTGTGCTCGGCGGAGCCAGCATAGATTTGCTTGACGAACCAAACTGAATGCATCTCGCGACTAGCCTTGAAGAAATAGCAAAAGCAAAGCCAGTGGCAACGGAAAACGAATACAAGATTTTCAACCTCAACGGCGGCGCCGGGCGCGGGCGTCGGCCTGAGACTGTTTGGCTTCTTCGCCTACCAGCATTCCGGTTGGCCGGTGGAGATGCCGGACCCGATCTTCGAGGCGAAAGTGACGGCAAAACGTCCGTTGCTCGATTTCGAAATGGAGGGGGGCGGCTACCTCGTCAGCGGACCGGTGCGGGATCTGTTGCTTTCCATTGATCCCAGGGCCTGAACCGAGCGCGCCGCGACGGTCAAATTCATCAGCCGCGGCAAGGTGCAGCGAGAAGTGCGGCGTTATTTGGTGGACGTCATCTGTTGGCTCGACGCGTTGGACGATGAGCGCTCCGTGCTCCGGATAAAGGACACGCCTTTTGGGCGCTACGCGCTCGACTTAGGCGGGATTGTCTTCAAGGCCTCCGCGATTAACGGGTGCGCGTTTTTTCGCCTTACAGGCAATCAACACGACGTTTATATGACAAGCGAGGCGCGCGCAGCTGGAAGCTTCAGGATTCACTGGGTTTGGATTCGCGGGGGCGGCGATGTGGTCATTTAACGTATCTTCAAGTCAATCTAAGTCCGTAAAGATTTGCTAAATTTTTGTATTCGCGAATTTTTTAACGCGATCTGGTTTCTACTTCGCTTGAAAATGCTACGGCAGGGTGCCGTTAAAAGAACATCACATGATCCCAACAGACCGCGGTGGAGCAATTGGCAGAGACATCAATGCCGAGGTCCCCCACAATACGAGCTTAGACCCAAAACGCGACGCGCGGAACATTCAGTTTTACCCACGCGCCGCCATTGCAGCTGTGTCGATCAGCACGTTTTTGCATGCAGACGGGCGCTTGGACGCTTGCGGCAATTCACCGCCGATTTGCCGTTCAAGCACGGGTGTTCTCGTCTCGTGTCGCGATTCTGGAATTGGCCGCATAATTTTGGCTCCGTCTGAGCGAATTTCAGGATAAAGCTACACGCGAATTCAATAAGCTGTAGTGTCCATTTTTGAACCAGGCGTTCGCTAAACGCTTGACCTAATCATCGGACGAACTTCCGGTTCAGGACGCTTGGTTAAACGGGTGTTGTGTAGTTAGTTTGTTGATATCCTGAGGAATTATGTTCTCAGTCGCCCCTATGATGGATTGGACTGACCGGCATTGCCGGTCGTTTCATCGCGTGCTGACGAAAGGGGCGCTGCTTTATACCGAGATGGTGACGACGGGCGCCGTTTTGCATGGCGATCGCGAGCGGCTCTTGGGATTTTCGGCGGCCGAGCACCCGGTGGCGCTGCAATTGGGCGGCAGCGATCCGGCGGATCTGGCGCGCGCGACCGCCATCGGCGTCGATTATGGCTATGACGAGATCAATCTCAATTGTGGTTGTCCGTCGGACCGGGTGCAAAAAGGCGCGTTCGGCGCCTGTTTGATGCGCGAAGAAACGCTGGTTGCCGAATGCTTATCGGCCATGCGCGAAGCGGCGAAGGGGCGCCCCGTTACGGTCAAACACCGGCTGGGCGTCGATGACGATGCGCCGGAAGAGCGCGCCTTTCGCTTTGTCGAGACGCTGGCGAAGGCCGGCACGACACGCTTCATTGTTCATGCCCGCAATGCCTGGCTTAAAGGTCTGTCGCCAAAGGAAAATCGCGATGTGCCGCCGTTGCGCTATGAAGTGGTATATGCGCTGAAGCGCGCCTTTCCGGATGTGACGATCGTGCTGAATGGCGGGATCGCGGATTTGGCGACGGCGCGCGCGGCGATCGCGGAAGGGCTCGATGGCGTCATGGTCGGCCGGGCGGCTTATCAAACGCCGGCGTTGTTGTTGGAAGTCGATCCGGTCTTTTATGGCGCGCCGGCGCCCGCGCCGGATATGACGACGGCGATCGAGCGGTTCATGCCGTATATCGCGGATCGTCTGTCCGAAGGCGTACCGCTGCACGCGATCGCCCGGCATATGCTGGGCGCCTTTCACGGCCGACCCGGCGGGCGGCTATGGCGGCGCGTGCTGTCGGAAGAGGGATGTAAGCCGGGAGCGGGGCTTGACGTTATGCGCAAAGCACTCTCCATGATCACCGAGTCTTCACGCCGAGTTGTTGTTTGAGTTTGCCCGCTTCGACCGATCTGCCCGCTCAATTGGAACGATTATCGCGGCTGCACCCCAAGCTGATCGATCTGTCGCTCGACCGGGTGCGGGCGCTCCTGCGCAAATTGGGCGATCCACATCTTCGGCTGGCCCCCGTCATTCATGTCGCCGGCACCAATGGCAAAGGCTCTACGCTGGCGTTCATGCGGGCGATGGCCGAAAGAGCCGGGCTCACCGCCCATGTGTTCACCTCGCCGCATTTGGTGCGGATCAATGAGCGATTTCGGTTGGCGGGCCAGCTGATTGAGGATTCCGATTTGGCGACATTGCTGGATCGGGTCGAGGCAGCCAATGAGGGCGCGCCGATCACGCAGTTTGAAGTGCTGACGGCGGCGGGATTTCTGGCGATGGCCGAGCGCCCGGCCGATCTGTGCTTGATCGAAGTGGGGTTGGGCGGCCGGCTCGACGCGACCAACGTCATCGAGCGCCCGGCGGTGACGGTCATCACCCCGATCGGCATCGATCACGCCGAGTTCTTGGGCGACACGCTGACCGCGATTGCCGGCGAAAAAGCCGGGATCATCAAACAAGGCGCGCCGGTGATTTGCGGCCAAACCGCGCCGGAAGCCGCCCACGTCATTGAGGCGCGCGCCAAAGAGGTCGGCGCCAAATATGTGCCGGTGTCGGTCAAGCCGCTGGGCGATGGCGGGTTCCTGGCGCGCGCGCCGCTCGAGCCCGATTTGCATTTGCCGGCGCCAGGTCTGCTCGGCCCCCATCAAATGCTGAATGCAGCGATGGCGGCCTTTGCGATCGCCAATCTGGCTATGCCGATCATCGATGATGCAGCGATCGCGGCTGGTGTAAAAAAAGCCGACTGGCCGGGCCGCCTGCAGGCATTGGCGGACGGGCCGTTGACGCAAGAAGCGCTCGCTGGCGGCGTTAAAGTTTGGCTCGACGGCGCGCATAACCCGCATGGCGCGCAAGCCCTGGCGGCTGCCTTGGCGCAGCGGCCGGCGCGCCGCACCGTTTTCATTCTGGGCATGAAGGCCAATAAAGACGCAGCCGGCTTTTTTGAGGCGCTGACAACGATCTCTCGACAAGCCTTCACCGTGCAGACCCCCGACCAGCCGAGCGCCATGGCGGCTGAAATCTTGGCCGAACGCGCCCGCGAAGGCGGCTTTACCGCCAGCCCGGTGGACTCGGTGGCTGAGGCGATGGCGCGGGCGGTTGAGGCAGGCGCCGAACGCATCGTCATTGCCGGATCGCTCTATCTCGCCGGGCATGTGCTAGCGTTGAACGGGCAAATCCCGCGCTGATCGGCGTTACAGCGACGCCGCTGCAAACGGTCGGACTTGCCGCGCCAGGCCGGCAAGATTTGCCGCGTTGTTAACGAGCCGTGACCAAATCCCGCGGATTTTGCTCAAAATCAAGCGCTTACGCAGCAAGCTTTTTGGCGCCCGGCTTGCTTATCGCCTTCTTGGGACAAAACGTCCTCCGGCTAAAATGGCCGACCAATTTCCAGAACGGAAGGAAGACCCATGTCACTGTTAAATTCTGTCAACACCAATCCAGGAGCCCTGATCGCCCTTAACCAGCTCAACGCGACCAATCGCGAGCTGATCGAGACGCAAAACCGCATTTCTACCGGCTTTGAAGTGGCAACTGCGCGTGACAATGGCGCGATCTTTGCGATCGCCCAAAATCAACGTTCGGAATTGCAGGCTTTCAACGCGGTGGAGCGGTCGTTGGATCGCGGCTTGGCGACGGTGGACGTCGCGGAAGCAGCCGGCACGGAAATCGCCTCTTTGCTGTCTGATTTGCGCGAAGTCGCTTTGGAAGCAACCGACGCCACGATCACGGCCGATGCGCGCGATGCGCTGATCGGCCGGTTCGACGCGTTGGTGGAGCAAATCACTTCGTTCGTTGCCAATGCCGAGTTCAATGGCGCCAATCTGCTGAATGGTGATACCTTCACGGCTCTCACCAATCCCGGCGGACCGACGGTTAATCCGATCACCGTAACCGGGGCGGATTTCAACGTGGCTGGAACAGTCGTCACACTGGATCCGGCGGCGGACACCATTAACGACGCGACGGCAGCCGCCACATCATTGACGGCGATCGAAGCGTCGATCGTCAATGTCAACGCGGCTCTGGGTGATTTAGGCGCGGCAGGATCGCGAATCGAGCGGCAGATCGCGTTCAACGAGGTGGTGACAGCCGCCTTGGAGCGCGGGATCGGGTCGCTGGTGGATGCAGATTTGGCGCAAGAATCGGCACGCCTGACGGCGTTGCAGACGCGCCAGCAGCTTGGGATCTCTGCGCTCAGTATTGCCAATACGGCGCCGCAGGCGATCTTGGGCTTCTTCGGTTAACCCCAGCAGCGCCGCTGCAAAAGCGGCGCAATGCGGGCGCGACCGAGTTTCCTCTCAGTCGAGGGCGGGCCCGATGCCGGCTCGCCCTCGCCTGCATTCGGTTGGGCCGGCGCCAGAAAGGCGGCCTCCCATGGCGAATTTACCTCCAAGCGCGAGCCCCGACGAGAACGTCGCGGGAGCAGCTTCCATCGCTGCGCCGTTTGCGGCGCCGCGTGGGCGCGTTTTTGCGCCTGCGATCGGCGAACGCGCGGCTTCTCACCCGGCGGCAATTTCCGCCGGCTGGGCAAATTTTGCCTGGCGAGACCCTGCAGGTCTTGCCGGGCCGTTGGCGTTTGCGCCAATCTCACTGATGAAAAATCAATGGCTTAGCAGTGACCGCCAATTTGGCGCCCGTCTTGCGAAGCCTCTGAAGCGAGCAAAACGTTCGCAGGACCAAAATGGTCTGATCACACCCCAGAAGGGAGACGACAAAATGTCTGTTTTGAACTCTGTTAACACCAATACCGGCGCCGCGATCGCGTTGAACAACCTCAACACGATCAATCGCGAACTCGCCACCACCCAAAACCGCATCGCGACCGGCTTGGAAGTCGCCACCGCGCGCGACAATGGCGCCATCTTCGCGATCGCCCAAAACCAGCGTTCGGAAGTGCAAGCTTTCGACGCGGTGTCGCGCAGCCTTGACCGCGGATCGGCCGCTGTCGACGTTTCGCTGGCGGGCGGCGAGCAGCTCGGCACCTTGCTCAACGATCTGCGGGAAGTCGCGCTGGAAGCCACTGACGAGACCTTGACGGACGACGCGCGGGCGAACCTCGAAGCCTCTGTCGACAATCTGGTTGGCCAAATCAACTCGTTCATTGGCAATTCGGACTTTAACGGCGTCAACTTGCTGGCCGGCGGGACCTTTACGGCTCGTACCGGTACGGGCTCGACCGATACTTTCGAGATCGGCGCGGGCGCTGCGGGTGCAGGCGTTGACTTCAGATTGCAGGCGACGACGGCTGCGGCGATCGCGGGCGGACTGGCCTTCGGCGAAGACACCGCCACCGTATCCGGCGCTGACGCGGCTGCGGGCGCTGCCGCCGCTGCGACGTTCCTGGGCCAGATCGAGACCTCGATCACCAACTTGAACCAGGGGCTCGGCAATATCGGCGCGGCCGGCAACCGGGTTGACTCTCAAATCGCGTTCAACGAATCGCTCGTCGCGTCGCTGAATGCCGGCATTGGCAGCTTGGTCGATGCGGATCTGGCGCAAGAATCGGCAAACCTGACCGCTTTGCAGACCCAGCAGCAGCTGGGCTTGGCGGCGTTCGGGATCGCCAATTCGTCGGCCAGCTCGATCTTGGGCTTCTTCTAATCTTGTTGGGCTTGGCGTGGAGGGCGACCTCCACGCCGGGTTCGCACCTTTGGCGGGGGCGTGGTTCGCCTCATTTGCGTCAAGCTCCCGCCGAAAGCGGGAGCTTTTTTTATGCGCACGGATCTGCCGTCCCCCATTGCTGCGATCGTCCCGATCGACTCGGCGGCGGCGCGTCAGAGCGCCAGCGGGGTTGCAACCGAGCGGGCGATCACCCCGATCGCCGAGTCCGAGCCGCCCGAACCGCCCCGCGACGCCGCGCGCCAAAGCCGGCTGACGCTGATCGCCAATACGCTGGCCGAATCCGAAGCGCGCGCTTTGGTGTTCGAACGCAGCGAGCAATCGGGGCGTTATGTGCAGCGCGTCATCGATGAAACAACCGGTGAAGTGGTGCTGGAATTGCCGATCGACGTTTTCGCCGATGCGGATGGACGCCCTGTCGCGCGCAGCGGCCAAGTCGTCGACGCGCGGGCTTGACAGCTCCATCTCCGCCAAAAAACTGTCAATGCGTCGAATTTCCGGCAAATAATCGCTTTGCCGGCAAACAATGGTTAACCCCTTCGTCCTATTTTCGCACCATCGGTAAGCGGGCCGCGCTGAAAGTTGTCGCGCCGCTGCAGGGATGGTTCCATGACGTCGTCAGTTTTGACCAATACAGCGGCTTTGGCGGCGATTCAAAGCCTCAATTCGACCAATCGCGATCTGGAAAGCGTGCAATCGCGCATTTCAACTGGTTTGGAAATCGCGGGGGCGGAGGATAACGCCTCAATTTTCGCGGTTGCCCAGAACGTGCGCGCCGATTTCGGCGGGCTTGAGGCCGTGAGCGCCGGCTTGGACCGCGCCACATCGATCGCCGACGTTGCTTTGGCGGCCGGCACGGCCATCTCGAATTTGCTGGTCGAGCTGCGCGAGATCGTCACCAGCGCCGCCGACCCCTCGCAAACGGTTGAAGCGCGCGAGCTGTTCAACGAAGATTTCCAGTCGATCCTGGCGCAAATCCAGACGTTCATCGACACGGCGGATTTTGATGGCGCCAATATCTTGGAAACAGGCGCGATCGACATTCCGTTCTTGGCCGGCGCTGATGTTGCCGACACGTTGACGCTTCGGGCGCAAGATTTGTCGCCAGGCGGCGCCATTCTAACGCTCGATCCAGCGACGTCGAATATTTTAACGCTCGCCGACGCCACGACGGCGCTGACGGATCTCGTTACCTCGCAGCAACAAGTCAACGCCGCCTTGGGCGAACTCGGCGCCGATGCGCGGGCGATCTCCGCGCAGAATATCTTCGTGTCGCAATTGGCCGATAGCCTGACCATCGGGATCGGCAATTTGGTCGACGCCGATTTGGCCTCGGAAAGCGCGCGGTTGCAGGCCTTGCAGGTGCAACAGCAGCTCGGCACATCGGCGCTGACCATCGCCAATGCGGCGCCACAGTCGATTCTGGCGTTGTTCGGCTAAAGATTTCGTCCCCCCTGACATTGCGTCGCGGCAAGATCGGTTGCTTTTGGGCGCGCGCGTCTTACGATTGGTTCGTCTGGAGCGATTTATCGTTCCGCCGTGTCAGGAGTATTGCGTGAGCATTTCCGCCGACAATTCCTCAGAGCGCCCGCGTTTTGGCATTGAAAAGCCGCGTCATGCCGATAATCCCAGCCAATTGCCGTTTTGGGCGGTGCATGTCGTCTGTCTAGCGGCGATTTGGACCGGGATCACTTGGCAATCGGTGGCGATCGCCGTGGCGTTTTACGGCTTGCGGATATTTGGGATCGGCGCCGGCTATCACCGTTATTTCTCGCACAAGACGTTTAAGACGAGCCGCTGGTTCCAGTTCGTGTTGGCCTTCCTGGCGATGACCACCGCGCAAAAAGGCGTTTTGTGGTGGGCCGAAAAGCATCGACGCCATCACAAATATTCCGATCAGGCCGAAGACATCCACTCGCCGCTGCAAAAAGGCTTTTGGGAAGCCCATGTCGGCTGGATCTTCCGGCGCGAATACCAGATCAGCGATTATCAATTGGTCGCCGACCTGGCGAAATATCCGGAATTGGTCTGGCTGGACCGCAACCCGATGGTCCCCCCGATCGCCCTGGGCGTTGCGGCTTATCTGATCGGCGGCTGGCCGGGCCTTGTCGTCGGGTTTTTCTGGTCGACCGTTGCGGTTTGGCACGCCACTTTCATGATCAATTCGCTCGCCCATGTGCATGGAAAACGCCGTTTTGTGACGGGTGATGACAGCCGCAATAATTGGTTTTTGGCGGTGTTGACCATGGGCGAGGGCTGGCACAACAACCACCACGCCTATCAGAAATCTTGCCGGCAGGGGTTTCGCTGGTGGGAATGGGATCCGAATTATTACGCGATCAAGCTGTTGTCCTTTGTCGGCGTCGTGTGGGACGTGCATGAGCCGCCGAAAGCTTTGCTCGCCGGCGATCACGTTCCCGGCGCGGCGATCATCGCGCGGACGGCCGCGTTGGTGGCGCAAAGCTTCCAGACCGATAAACTGATCGCGCAAGCGCAAGCCTTTGTTCCCGAAGCGCAGCACGCTTTGGCCGAGTGGAGCCGCGCGGCGGCGCAAGGTCCGCATTTGGCGGCGGATGCGGCGCGCGAGCTCGCCGCCAAACTCGCGCCGAGTTTGGAGGACGTGCGCCAACGCGCCGCCCGCCTGGTCGCACAGACCCCATCGATGGACGAGATCGTTCGCCAGGCGCATGTTTTGCTGACCGAGGCGTTGTCGGCGCATTTACTGGCGGCGCTGCCGGCGCGCGCTGGGAAACCGGCTGGCGCGTAAGATCAGATTTTGAACGTTGCGACCTCGAAACGACCGGCGGCGTTGGCGATGCCGCGCTTCATGCCATTGGCGGTGAAGGGCGCAACGATATTGCCGGCGGCGTCGATGGCGATCATGCCGCCCTCGCCGCCCTGCAACTTCATGTCGAGCAGCGCGCCTTGCGCGGCGCGCGCCAGCGCCTGACCGCCATAGCGCATGCGGGCCGACACGTCAGCGGCGGTCGCCGATTTGATGAAAAATTCGCCAAGCCCGGTGCAGACGACGGCGACGCGCTCATCGGCCCAGGCCCCCGCGCCCGGCAAGGGCGTATCGCCGACCCGGCCCGGCAGCTTGCCGTAAAGTCCGCCGGTTGAAACGGCGGCGGCGAGCCGGCCAAAGCGATCGCGCGCCACTGCGCCGACCGTGCCATGACTGGTCTCGCCTGACGCGACCTTCACGCGGCGCGTCGGCGCGGGCGTGTAATAGGCGGCGGGATCGGCAATGCGGGGGAAATTCTCGGTTTGGGCGAATACCTCCGCGCCAATTCCGGCGATCAAGGCGTGGGGTGTTTTTTCCATGACGCGGCGCGCTACCGCGATCGGCGAAAAAAAGCCTTGCAAACACGCCACCGCGCCAATGCGGCGGGGGGGGCCG
>DHHV01000002.1:31453-31791 GCA_002403455.1 Hyphomonadaceae bacterium UBA4763
CCAATGCGGCGGGCGGCGCCGTCCATGATCAGCGCATCCAGCTCCCACACGCCCGCCGCATTGGCGGAGGCGCCGCGGCCGGCGGCGTGATAACCGCAGGCTTCCAGCTTTTGCGTTGCGCGGTCGACAACGTCGAGGGCGGCGTCGCCGGCGGCGAGCTGCGCGGCCCCCGCCCGCAGCACCTGCGCCAAATGGGCTTCCTCGCGGTCATATCGTACGCCGTCAAACGGGTCGGCGCCGCCATGCACCGCAATGCCCCAGGTCATGGTAACGCCTTTGCCTTTGTTTTTTCGTGGCCGCAGCGGCTTAAAACGCGATAGTGTCCTGAATCAGAAGTT
>DHHV01000140.1:0-253 GCA_002403455.1 Hyphomonadaceae bacterium UBA4763
GGCCCGCGAGTTCAACTACAAAGTCACCACCTTTCACCACGCGGTTGAAAGCTACAAAGTCGCTCCCTTGCTGGCCAAAGAAGGCGTCTGTTCGGCGATGTGGGCCGATTGGTGGGGCTTTAAGCTCGAGAGCTATGACGGCATTCGCGAGAACATCCCGTTTGTCCATGCGGCGGGGGCTTGTGCGATGATCCATTCCGACAGCGCCACCGGCATTCAGCGCCTCAATCAGGAGATCGCCAAGGCGCTCGCC
>DHHV01000140.1:563-28694 GCA_002403455.1 Hyphomonadaceae bacterium UBA4763
GAGATCGCCAAGGCGCTCGCCGACGGGCGTCGGGCCGGCCTTGACATCACCGAGGCGCAAGCCTGGGCCTGGGTGTCGTCCAACCCGGCCAAGGCGCTCGGCATTGGCGAGAAAACCGGTTCGCTCGCTCCCGGCAAAGCCGCCGATGTGGTGATCTGGAGCGCCTCGCCCTTTTCCACCTATGCAAAAGCCGATCTTGTTTTGGTCGACGGCGCCCGCGTCTATGACCGCGCTGATCCCGCCACCCATGCCCGCTCGGATTTCGAACTTGGCCAACCCGGCGAAGGAGAGTTAAAATGATGCGTTCGCTGCTTTTGGCAGGCCTTGCCGCGCTGGCGCTTGCCGCGCCGGCTCTGGCGCAAACCATCGCCATCACCGGGGCCAAAGTGATCGCCGACCCGCGTGGCGCGCCGATCGAGAACGGCGTTGTCGTCATGCGCGACGGCAAGATCCTCAGCGTCGGCGGCGCGCAGACCGCCATTCCGGCAGGAGCTGAGCGGATCGACGCCAGCGGGCGCTGGGTCACCACCGGCATCATCGCGGCGTTCAGCCGCGCCGGCCTCGTCGAGATCGCCGCCGAGGACTCGGCCAATGACACCCGCGCCGCCGAGGCGAAGAACGGCGCCGCGCTCGATGCGTTTTACGCCTTTGACCCGGCCAGCGTTGCCTTGCCGGTCACGCGGATCGAAGGCGTCACCCGCATCGCGGTCGCCCCTGCTGCGGCCGATGACATTTTCGCCGGCTATGGCCTGATCGCCGACACCAGCGGCGCCGCCAATTCGGTGACGGCGCGGCGCGCGTTTGTTTACGCCGAATTGGGCGAGGGCGGCGCTTCCCGCGCCGGCGGCTCGCGCCCGGCCTTGTGGGCGCGGTTGCTGACCGCGCTCGAAGAAGCCGACCGCTACCCGCAAGGCTATGACGGGCCAGAGGGCGATGCGCTCTTGCGGCTCGACGCCAAAGCTTTGCAACCGGTGGCGCGCGGCCAAGTCCCGCTGGTCGCCCAGGTTCATCGCGCCGCCGATATTCGTCTGCTGATCGATCTGAAGCGTCAGCGGCCCGCGCTGAAACTGATCCTCACCGGCGCCAGCGAAGCCTGGATGGTGGCGAGCGAGCTCGCCGCCGCCAAAATTCCTGTCCTGGTCGATCCGATCCAGAACCTGCCTGAAAGCTTTGAGCAGCGCGGCGCGACCCTCGACCAGGCCTTGCGCCTCGCCAAAGCCGGCGCGCCATTCGCCATCGCCCATGCGCCGGGCTCGGATGACGAGTTCCAGACCCGCCTGGTTCTGCAGATCGCCGGCAATGCAGTCGCCAATGGGCTCTCCTGGGGCGAGGCGTTCGCCGCGATCACCTCGAGCCCGGCGGCGATCTTTGGGCTCCCCAATCACGGCCAATTGGCCCCGGGCAAGGCCGCCGATGTCGTCATCTGGGATGGCGACCCGTTGGAAGTGATGACCGCGCCGATCGCTGTTTATATTGACGGCAAGCCGACCTCGATGACGACCCGCCAGACCAAATTGCGCGATCGCTATCATCCGACCAAAGCGGGCGATCAGGCGGTCGGCTATCGGTTCTAAGCGTAGTGTGGCGATTCTGAAATTCGCCTCATGTTTGTGGCATGCGTTGAGCGAATTTCAGGATCAAAGCCACACTAGACATCAATGAGTTATCGTGTCCTTTTTGAACCAGAAGTTCGTTAAAAGCCTGACCCAATTATCCGACGAACTTCTGGTTCAGGACACTCGATTGAGCCGAACGATCGAATTGGTGCATGACGCGCGCTGCACGCTGGGCGAAGCGCCCCGCTATGTGGCGCGCGAGCATGCGCTGTATTGGGTCGATATTCCGGAAGCGGCGCTCTGGCGGCTTGATTTGGCCAGCGGCGTCGCCCGCCGTCGCGTGTTCGCCGAAAGCGTCGTCACCCTCGCGGCGCGCCGGAGCGGCGGCCTCTTGCTCGCCATGGCGTCGGGTTTTGCCTTGCTCGACCATTTCGAAGCGACGCCGGTCGCTTTTGGTCCGCGCATCGATCCTGACCGGCCCGATAACCGGCTCAATGACGGGCGCTGCGATGCGGAGGGGCGTTTCTTCATCGGCTCGATGAACAAGAAAAAGCCCGCCGCCGATGGAGGTTTGTTTCGTTTGGACCCCGACGGGTCGGTCGACTGCTTGTGGCGCGGCGCGCTGACCGCCAACGGGATCGCGTTCAGCCCGGATGGCGCGGCGATTTTTCTCTCCGACACGCCCCAGCATGCGACTTTTCGCGCGCCGTATGATCCAAGCACGGGCGCCATCGGCGCGTTTGCGCCTTTCGCGCAATTTCCCCTAGGCAAAGGCCGGCCCGATGGCGGCTCGGTCGATCAGGCCGGCGATTATTGGGCCGGGCTTTATGATGGCGGCCGCGTCGTGCGGCTCTCCCCGCAAGGCGCATTGCTTGAAGAAATTCCAATCCCCGCGAGGCATGTGACGATGATCGCCTTTGGCGGGCGCGATTGGCGCACGGCCTATGTGACAACCGCCCGCCAAGCGACAACAGACGAGGAGCTTAGCCGCTTTCCCCATGCCGGCGGCGTCTTCGCCTTTGAGGTCGACATGCCAGGCCTGCCCGAACCCTTATTCGCCGGATAGGGCAGGGCGCGCGCCCCGTTCACCACCTTAAATGCGGCAGAGCAAAATCGGCGCGCGCGCCATAAGCAGCCAAGCTCGCCGCAACCGCGCCATGATCAACCGAGGCGCCTGTCGCCTGTTCGCTGATCCCGCTCAAGCAATAAAGGCTCATCAGCCCGTTTTTATTGGCGCCGGCGATATCCGTCGCCGGCCCATCGCCGATCGCCAGCACGCGCGATCGCGCCAATTCGCGCCCCTTTATCGCTGCGAGCTTCGCCAACGCCAAATCATAGATCGGGGCGAACGGCTTTCCGGCCATCTGCACCCGCCCGCCCCATTGCGCATAATCGCGCGCCAGCGCGCCGGCGCACCAATAAAGCTGATTGCCGATCCGCACCTGAATATCGGGATTGCCGCAGATGAGCGGCAAGTCGCGCGCCAAGGCTCGCCGCAAGATGGCGTGATAATCATCCGGCCGCTCGCCGACGCGGTAATCGAGATCGGTCAGAGCAATGAAGCTCGCCGCGCCGATATCCTTGGTAAAGCGCAACCCCAGATCATCGAAGATCGGTCCTTCTTCGGCATGCGGTCCGATTTTGAGCGCAGGTCCCGGCGCATAGGACCCAAACAGCGCCCGCGTCGCATCGCCCGAGGTGACAATCGCATCCCAGGCCGCCCGCGACACCCCAATCTCCGCCAATTGCTGGGCGATTTGCGGCGCCAGACGCGGCGAATTGGTGATCAAAACGACCGGCACGCCCGCGTTACGCGCCGTTGCCAGCGCCGCTCCCGCTGCGGCAAACACATGCACGCCGTCATGCAAAACGCCCCAGACGTCACATAAAACGCCGTCGCAGCGCGCGATCACGTCTCCAAGGCCGGCAATCATCGTGAGAGTTTGCTCATTCATGCCGGCGCCCGTTAGCTGCTTTATGACATCTGCGCTAGCGCGCTTGTCGCCGCCGCCGCCGACAGATAAGGCGCGATCAAACGTAAAACGGGGCCGGTGACGGACGGGGACGCTGCGGGTGACATTGCGCATTGCTTTGATGGATTTGGACGGTTGGCGCGCTGATGGTTTTGCGCGGGCGCAGCAAAAAGTCACGCTTTGCGCGGAGCGCGGGGTCATCGGCCTGCACCCCCTGCTCGCCGATTTAGAAATCGACGGCCATGATCGCCCGTTGGACCTTATCGGTTGCGCCCTGATGGAGGCGCAACGCGACATGTTGCGCACCAGCGCCGCGTTGATCGCCGAAATCACCCCGTTTCGGGGGCCGTCTTTGGCCCCGTCCATCGCCTGGGCGCTAGGTTTTGCTGCTGCGCGCGGCCTGCCCGTGCATGCTTTTGGCGCAGCGCCGATGGATTTTGCGGCACGGACTGCGCAATTTCAGGCGCAAATGGGCGCGGATCACTGGCAAATCGAGCGGTTCCCGGGCGCCGTCGACGATATCATCCTCGCAAGCGGTTTGACCTCGGTCAGCTACGGCGTCGGCGAGGCGGGTTTTGCCGAGGCGCTCTCAACGCTTTTATCCATGACCGTAACGCGATGATCGCCGCTTTTCTGCATTCGATGGAGCCTTGGCTTGATCTGGGACTGATCACGGCATTGATTGCCGTGCTGGTCTCTGGGCGCGTCGCACCCTCCACCGCCTTCATGGCGTTCATCGCCGCGGTCGTCGCTCTTGGTCGCTTGCCGTTTTCGCAAGTTCTGGGATTGGCCGTCCAACCTGCGACTGTCGCCGTGCTGGCCCTTGTGGTGTTTGCCGGCGTGTTATCGCGCCTTGCCTGGCTGCGCCGAATCACCGCGAGCCGACACAAGACCGGCCAGCGCGCTGCTTTATTCCGTTTCTTAAGCGTTGCCGGCGCCATTTCCGCCTTTGCCCCGAACACGGCTGTCGTCGGCGCAATGATGGGGCCGGCGACCCGCAATCCGCATGTCGACAAAGCCTTATTGCTCTTGCCGCTGTCATACGTCGCGCTGGCGGGCGGCGTCATCACCCCGTTCGGCACTTCGACCAATGTGATGGTCACGGGCGAAGCGGCAAAGGCGGGGCTAACCCTGACCGTCATCGACTACGCCCCAATTGGGATTTTCGCGCTGATCGCCGTTTTGATCGCCTTGTTGGTTTTTGCCCCGCTGACCCTCAAGCGCGCCGCACAAGATCAAGAGGCGAGCCTGCTAGGCTTTCATCTGGAAGCGCATGTGCCGCCGGGCTCAAAACTGATCGGCAAGACGGTGACCGAAAACGGCTTGCGCGCGCTTGCCGGATTGTACCTCGCCGAAATCATCCGCACACATGAGGTGCTCGCGCCCGTTGAACCTGGCGACCGGATCGAACAGGGCGATGTCCTAATCTTTGTTGGCGACGTGTCGCGTTTGGACGATCTTGCAGCCATCGATGGGTTGCAATTGGATCGCGGCCCGCGCGCCAATTCGCCCGAGAAAATCTATCAGGCGGTCGTCTCAGCCAATTCGGTTCTGGTCGGGCGCACCTTGAAAGAGGTCGGCTTTCGCGCCCGCTTTGATGCGTCCGCGCTGGCGATCCGTCGCGGCGAAGAGCGCTTGTCGGGCAAGCTGGGCGCCCAGCCCTTGCGGGCCGGCGACATGCTGGTGCTGGCGGCGGGCGCCGATTTCGTCGCGCGCGATAATGTTCGCTCCAATTTTCATCTCGTCGACGCCGATTTCGAGGTCGGCGGCCGCCTTAATCGCCGCGACGGCGCGTTGGTGACCGCGGCGTTTGTGGCGTTCATTATCGCCTCGCTCAGCGGCATAGTCGATTTTACCTTGGCCGCCTTTGCTTTGGCTGCTGGGTCGATCGCCTTGGGCTGGATCAGCCCGCGTGAAGCCAAGCGCAGTTTCCCCTTCGAATTGGCGATCTCGCTGTGGGGCTCGGTCACCCTCGCGCATTTGATCCGCGCCGCCGGTTTTGACGCTTTGGTCGCCGACGCGCTGATATCGGTAACCGGAACTGGATCGATGATTTTGGCGCTCATCGCCGTGTATTTCGCCACCTGGCTGCTGACCGAGCTTGTCTCGAATGTCTCGGCGGCGTTGGCGGCCCTGCCGGTCGCGTTGGAAGTCGCCGCCAAGATCGGCGCCGATCCGGAGCCGTTCGCATTGGCCGCCGCTTTCGCCGCCAGCGCCAGCTTTCTCGTGCCGTTCGGTTACCAGACGCATTTGATGGTGATGTCCGCCGGCCCGTACCGGTTCTTGGACTATGTCCGCCTGGGCGCAATCGTCTTCGCTGCTTATTCCGCCGCCATTTTGGGCGGGTTGTTCGTCTTTTGGATGTGAGAAAACCGATGCTAATTTCCGACCAATTGGCGCTCGCTATCGCCGAAATCGCTCATCGCGCTGGCGCGCCGATTATGGAGATTTATCGCGGCGCGATCGCTGTCGCTGAGAAAGCCGACAATTCGCCGGTCACCTTGGCCGATCAGGCCGCCGAGAAAATCATCCTGGCCGCGCTTTCCAAGCTGTTACCCAATATTCCGGTGTTGGCGGAGGAAAGCGCCGATCTTGGCCAAGTCTTCGACGAGGATTTCATTCTTGTCGATCCGCTCGACGGCACCAAAGAATTCATCCAAAAGCGCGACGACTTCACCGTCAATATCGCGTTGATCGCCCAAGGCGCGCCCATCTTGGGCGCCGTCTATGCGCCAGCCCGCCAGATGCTGTATTGGGGCGCGCGCGGTTTGGGCGCTTGGCGCCTACCGATCGCCGCCGACGATCCCTTTGACGCCGCCGGCAAAGTCGCCATCGAGACCCGCGCCTATCCGACGGCGGGGCTGACCGCCATTTCCAGCCGCTCGCATGCCGACGCCGAAACAGCCGCGTTCTTGGCGCGGTTGCCGATCGCGGGCGCCGCCAATGCCGGCTCGTCTCTCAAATTCTGCCTGGTGGCGGCGGGCGAGGCCGACGTCTATCCGCGCTTTGGTCCGACCATGGAATGGGACATCGCCGCCGGCCAAGCCGTGTTGGAAGCCGCCGGCGGTGCGGTTTTAGCCGCCGACGGTGGGCCCATGCGCTTTGGCAAAGCCGCCGACCGCTATCGCAACGGCGCCTTTATTGCCTGGGGCAAGACCGCCATCACGCCATAAAAACACAAAAGCGCGTCAATCGCTCACCAAAAGTTTATGATCCTGTGGTCACCAATTTCGCAATCGCCTGCCACGACAGGTTGCGCGAGATCGGCGGTCGGGCACAACCTCTCCGCACATTTTACGCAGCCGCCCTCTTCGCCAACCGGCAAAGAGGGCGTCAGCAACGCTTTCGTCGGCGCTTTGCTTGAGGCGACCGATACAAGCGCTGTTTCATGCAGTGTTCACGATCCTCGCGATAATCGCGCGCGGGTCGTGTACCAAGCGTCACGCATACGTGACGGTTAAAAATTGGCTTGTGACAGGTATTCTTGGTTCAACGAAGTATATATCCGCCCAATCGAAAAGATGAGAGGTTCCTATGCGTTCACTTGCTTTCGGCGCCGCCGCTGCGATCGTTTTCGTGATGCCCGCTTTTGCCAATGTTCACCAGTCCTGGACGGAAATCCTGTCGACTTATGTCAAGACCGATTCGACCGGACTTAATCGCTTTGACTACGCCAAGTTAAAAGCTTCGGCGGCCGATAGCGCCAAATTGGATAAATATATCGTCGATCTGCAAAAGCTCACCCCGTCAAAAATGACGGACAAAGAAGCCTTTGCCTATTGGGCGAACCTTTATAACGCCGCAACGGTGCAGGTGATCATCCAGAACTATCCGGTCAAGTCGATCCGCGATATCAATAAAAATATCGGCAATGTCTTTGGAGGGCCGTGGAAACTCAACATCCTCAATGTCGAAGGCAATGCCCTGTCCTTGGACCATATTGAACACGGCATTCTGCGCGGCGAGCGTGAAGCGCCCAACAAGGCCGCTTTCCGCGTGAAGGATTGGAAAGACCCGCGCGTGCATTACGCGGTCAATTGCGCCTCGATCGGCTGCCCGAATTTGCCGACCAAAGCCTTCACGGCCGAAACGCTCGACGCTGACCTCGACGCCGGCGCGCGCGCTTATGTCAATCATCCGCGGGCGGTGACGGTGCGCGCCGATGGCCGCCTGACTGTTTCGTCGATCTATAAATGGTTCAAAGTTGATTTCGGCAATACCGACGCTGGCGTCATCGCCCATTTGACCAAATACGCCAAGCCCGAGCTCGCCGCCAAATTGAAAGCCAGCAAAGGCGTCGCCGGCGACGCCTATGATTGGAGCATCAATTCTCCGGCCGTCGGCCGCAGCTAATGATTATTTCGATTCAGGCGGCGGCGCATCCTTGCGCCGGCGTCCAGTTACAGCTTGAAAGGTTTTCGCCATGACGGATTTGTCGCTGAATTCCAACCCTGCGCCCAAGAAGAAGCCCCATATCCTGGTCCAGCTTTGGCCAATTTATGTCATTTTAGGTGGCTTGGCGCTGGTCATTTCCCAAGGTTGGCACGAATACCTGACTTTGGAATCAATGCGCCAAAATATCGGCTTCTTGGATGGTCAAATCGCCAAGAATTTTGCGCTGGTGTTCGTGCTCTATATGGCGATCTACGCCGCTTGCACCGCCTTTATGGTGCCGGCCAGCTTTTTGACGATTGCCGGCGGCGCTCTGTTCGGCCTAACCTTTGGCATCCCCTTGTTTGGAGCGCTGGGGACCGTGATCGGCGCAACCGTCGGCGCATCCATCCTGTTTGTCGCCGCAAAAACCTCGATTGGCGAGGCCTTGCGCGGCATTGCCGGCCCGTTCATCAGCAAAATGGAAGCCGAATTCAACGCCAGCCCGCTGTCTTATATGTTCGTGCTGCGTCTGGTGCCGGCCGTGCCCTTTGCGGTCGCCAATATCGCGCCGTCGCTGCTCGGCGCGAAATTTCGCGATTACGTGCTGACGACGTTTTTCGGCATCATGCCAGGCACGCTCGCCTATAGCTGGATCGGCGGCAGCATCGGCGCCGTCATCCGTGATCCCAATGCCTCCACGGACAATATCAACGGCCTGATCGGCTCACTGGCTGGCAATGTGGCCCCGGCGCTGATCGCGTTGTTTGTCGTGGCGCTAATCCCGGTGATTTATAAGCGCTTTTTCCAGAAAAAACCCAAAGCCGCCTGATCGGCGTTGGCATACCAACAAGTTCCGCGTTCACGATCCAACAATAAGGACGCCATTCCATGGCCGGATTTGAAAAAACTGAAGCGATGGCGGCGCAGCCGCCGAAACAACGCGAGAAAATCGAGGCCGATGTCTGCATCATCGGCGCCGGCTCTGGCGGTCTCGTCACCGCTTACGGCACCGCGAATCTTGGCCTGAAGACCGTGTTGTTTGAAAAAGGCGAGATGGGCGGCGATTGCCTGAATTATGGCTGCGTCCCCTCAAAAGCCCTGATCGCCGCCGGCAAGGCCGCCCAACGCTTCCGCGACGGGACCCGCTACGGCATCGCCGCCGCCGACCCACAAATCGAATGGGCCAAGGTCCGCGGCCATGTGCATGGCGTTATTGAGACGATCGCCCCAGTCGACAGCCAAGAGCGTTATGAGGGCTTCGGCGTCCGCGTCATCCGCGAGCACGCCCGCTTTGCCGATCCGAACACGGTCGTCTCCGCTTCGGTCGAAGTGAAAGCCCGCCGCTTCGTAATCGCGACCGGCTCTGGCCCGTTCGTGCCGCCGATACCGGGCCTCGACAGCGTACCTTATCTAACCAACGAGACCGTCTTTAATCTCGATGTATTGCCCGAAAGCCTGATCGTGCTCGGCGCCGGCCCGATCGGCATGGAGCTTGGCCAAAGCTTCCAGCGTCTCGGCTCGAAAGTCACCATCGTTGAAGCCGCCAAGGCGCTTGGCCGCTCGGAGCCCGAGGCCGCCAAAATCGTCATCGAGGCGATGACCCATGAGGGCGTCGAATTGCTCGAGGGCTGGAAAGCCGTCAAAGTCGCGCGGGCCGGCGATCGCATCATCGTCTCGCTGCAAGACGGCTCGGGCCAAATGCGCGAGGCGCAAGGCACCCATTTGCTGGTCGCCGTGGGGCGCCGCGCCCATGTGCATGGCCTCGATCTCGAAAAAGCCGGTGTTGAGTATGACAATCGCGGCGTGAAAACCGGCGCAAACCTGCGCACCTCCAACCCCAAAGTCTGGGCGGTCGGCGATGCGGCCGGCAAAGAGCAATTCACCCACGCGGCCGGATGGCATGGCAGCGTCTTTGTCCGCCGCGCGATCTTCAAACAGGGCAGCCGCGCCGACAGCCTGCCGATACCGCATGTCACCTATACGGAGCCGGAAATCGCTGGCATCGGCCTCACCGAAGCCGAAGGGCGCCGCATCCATGGCGATGCGCTGCGGATCACCGAGTGGAAATTCCACGAAAATGATCGCGCCATCGCCGAGCGCGCCAAAGAAGGCTTCATGAAGCTGGTGTTGTCGCCGAAAGGCGTCATCCTCGGCGCGACGATCGTCGGGGAAGGCGCGGGCGACATCATCCAGATGGTGGGCCTTGCCATGTCCAACAAACTGAAAGTCGGCCAGCTTTATAACTTCATCTCGCCTTACCCGACCCGCGCCGAGATCGTAAAGCGCGCCGCCGGAGCCTGGTACACGCCAGTCGTCTTCACGCCGACCATGAAGACCTTGGCGGGCGTGCTCAGCAAACTGCCATAAGCGCCAAAAGGGCGGGGGCGGTCGGCTCGCGATCGCTCCCCGCGCGCCGCTGGATCGGCAAGAATCGAGCATGCCGGCAATACGACCGTGATATTGACCGAATAAACTTGATTTGGGGCCGTCAGCCCCTCATGTGCAGCGTATCCTTGTTCATCAACAAGCTCGGCGGGATGCGTGGACGACAACGGCGACGACCCAGATCCGCTCCCCGCACGCCCGGCGCCGACATCGCGACCGCCGCATGGGCTCGTGCGCGGCGCTACGGGCGCAAGGCCTGGCCAAGCAACGGCTCTAAAACCCGCCAGCCGGCGTGAGTCGTTCTTTTGGCATGCCAGACTGTCGGCGCGGTTTCTGGTGCTGACGATTTTGTTCGTGATGATCGCCGAGATTTTGATCTTTGTTCCCTCGGCCGCGAATTATCGCCTGAACTGGCTGCGCGACCATGTTGAATCGGGCGAGCTCGCCTCGCTCGTCGTGCAGGCCGCCGCCGAACAAGCGGTAACCTCGGATCTTGCCATGGAATTGCTGGAGACGGCCGGCGTCGTCTCTGTCGCCATCAAGCGCGAAGGCGTGCGTGAATTCGTGCTTGGCGCGCAAGTCGCTCAACCGGTCCAATTGCTCGAAGATTTACGCGAGCATAACGCCATTAAGGCGATCTTGGACATGTTCGGCGCGCTTGCCGCGCCGCCTGGGCGGATGATCCGCGCGATCAATTCGCCGCGCTTTGCGCCGGTCGAATTCGTGGAAATCGTTGTCAGCGAGGCCGGCCTCAAGGCCGACCTCTTGCAATATTCGATCCGCATTTTGTGGCTGTCCCTCATCATCGCTTCGGTGACCGGCAGTTTGATGTATCTGACGCTTGTCCAGGAGGTCGCCTCGCCGATGCGTCGCATCGCCGCCGCCATCGCCAAATTCGAAGCCGCCCCCCAGGATGTCGGCAGCATCATGACGCCCTCGGCCCGCAAGGACGAAATCGGCCAAACCGAGCGCGCGCTGGCCCGCATGCAAGAGCAGATCCGCCAAGCCTTCGCTCAACGCGAGCGGCTGGCTCAATTGGGCGCCGCGGTCGCCAAGATCAGCCACGATCTGCGCAATTCCTTGGCCGCCGCCCAAATCGTCACCGACAATTTGTCGGCGAGTGAAGATCCCAAGGTTCGCGTTGCTGCGCCGCGTTTGCAGCGGGCGATCGAGCGCGCGCTTAACATGGCCGCAGCGACCTTGTCTTATGGCCGCACCGAAGAGCGGATGCCCGACCTTCAACCCTTTGATTTGCTGGCCGGCGCCGAAGAGGCCGCGGCCGAAGCCTTTGCGGCCCATCCGCGCGTGATTTGGCGCAATGACGTTGACCCGAGCCTTCTTGCGCGCGCCGATCGCGAGCACGCCCATCGCATTTTCGTCAATATCATGCGCAACGCCGCCCAGGCGCTGGAGGCGGTTGCCGAGGGGCAGGGGCGCCCACAGGTGACCGCGCGCGCCGCGCGCCTTGGCGATTACATTATCATCGAATTTGTCGATAACGGCCCCGGCATCCCCGAGCGGGTGCGCGAGCGGCTGTTCACCCCCTTCGTCGCCAGCCAGAAAAAAGGCGGCTCCGGCCTTGGCCTGGCGATCGCCCGGGAATTGGCCCGCGCCATGGGCGGCGATGTGACGCTCGAGCGCACCTCGTCCGCAGGCACGGTGATCGGCGTGAAGCTGCGGGTGGCCGATGTCGATGTCGGTGGGTCGAACACGGCCGATGTGCCGCTTGGTTATTCGTAAAGGCCCGAGGCCATGTCGTGCTTACGCATCGACAGCGTCGACAAAGCGCGCATTATCCTGGATGAAGCGAAACCGCAGCTCGGCGCGCTTGCCCATCAGCGTTTCGACCAAATTTTCCGCATCCGGCAGCTCTTCGGCCGGCAAAGCGACGCGCGCCAAGGTCCGGCTCTTGCGCGCCATTGTCGTCTCGCGCAATTGCTGCGGCATCATTTCGCCAAGGCCCTTGAAGCGGCCGATCTCCAATTTCGGCGAATTTTTGAACATCTCGCGCGCCAATCGATCGCGTTCGGCCTCATCGCGGGCATAGACTGATTTTGCGCCAAGGCTCAGCCGAAACAATGGCGGCTGCGCCAGAAAAAGCCGGCCGGCCCGCACCAAACCGGGCATTTCCTTGAAGAAGAACGTGATCAACAAGGCGGCGATATGGGCGCCGTCGACATCGGCGTCGGTCATGATGATGACCCGCTCATAGCGCAATTTGTCGAGGTCGAAGGCCTTGCCGGACGCAACGCCCAAAGCGAGCGCCAGATCAGATAATTCCTGGTTGCCCGTCAATTTGCCGGCGGCGGCGCTTTGCACGTTCAATATCTTGCCGCGTAGGGGCAGCACCGCCTGGGTGTCGCGATCGCGGGCTTGCTTGGCGGACCCGCCGGCGCTGTCGCCTTCGACCAGGAAGATTTCAGTGCCCATCGCGTCATCGCGCGTGCAATCGGCGAGCTTGCCCGGCAGGCGCAATTTGCGCGTCGCCGAGGCGCGGGCGACCTCGCGTTCTTTGCGCCGCCGCAAGCGGTCTTCGGCCCGTTGCGCGACGAACCCAAGGAGTTTCTCCGCCTCTTTCGGCTTGCCGGCCAGCCAATGGTCGAACGGATCGCGCACCAGGCTCTCAACCAGCCGCGCCGCATCGGGCGAGGACAATTTGTCCTTGGTCTGCCCCTGGAATTCAGGGTCGCGAATGAATACCGACACCAGCCCCGCCGCCGCGCCAAACACGTCATCGGGGATGACATTGGCAAAACGTTTGTCGCCGACGAGATCGGCATGGGCTTTCAGCCCCTTGGCGATGGCGGCGCGAAAGCCCTGTTCATGCGTGCCGCCTTGCGGAGTTGGAATGGTATTGCAATAGCTGCGGAAGAAGCCGTCATCATCGCCGAAACCGGCTCCGGTCCAGGCGATCGCCCATTCGACGGAGCCCGCGCCCGCCTCGCGCGCCAGCCGGCCTGAAAACATGTCGGCCGTGATCGCCGCGCGCGCGCCCATGATTTCGGTCAAATGATCGGCGAGCCCATTGGGAAATTTTAGAACCGCCTCCGTCGGCGTCGTTTCGTCCGAAGCGACCAGCGCGGCCGGGCAGCGCCAGCGGATTTCAACACCGCGATGCAGATAGGCCTTGGAGCGGGCCATGGCGAACAGCCGGCGCGGCTCCAAATGCGCTTCCGCCCCGAAAATCTGCGGATCGGGCTTGAACGTCACCGCCGTGCCGCGCCGCGCGCCGACGGGACCAAGATCGCGCAACGACCCTTGCGGCTCGCCGCGCGAAAAGCTTTGCGCCCAGAGCCGGCCATTGCGACGCACTTCGACATCCAGCCGCTCGGAAAGCGCGTTGACGACCGAGGCGCCGACGCCATGCAGGCCCCCGGCGGTCTGATAGGCTTTGCCGGAGAATTTGCCGCCGGCATGCAGGACGGTGAAGATCACCTCCAGCGCCGATTTGGTAGGAAAGCGCGGATGCGCATCGACCGGAATGCCGCGCCCGTCATCGATCACCGTCACCGCGCCGTCATCGCGCAGCAGCACATCGATTGATTTGGCATGGCCGGCCACCGCCTCATCCATGGCGTTGTCGAGCACTTCGGCGAACAGATGATGCATGGCGCGCGCATCGGTTCCGCCAATATACATGCCGGGTCGGCGGCGGACGGGCTCGAGCCCCTCCAACACCTCGATATCCTGGGCGGAATAGGATCCCGGCGCGCTGTCCGGCGCGGTAAAGCTGAGCAAATCGGCGGTTTTGGCTTTCCCCATCGGGTGTTTATCGCGTGAGTCGGACATCGGCGCCACCTCTGCGGCCCAAGCTGGGAATAGGCAAGGCCGGCGCCTGCCGATCTACGCCTTGACCTTTGCGCGCGCGCTTGCTTGGTCAAGCCCATGAAAGCGGTGCTCGAGACCAATAATCCGGTGTTGCTGTCGGCGGCGGTTGATCGCCTCGCCCAAGAGGGCATTGCCTCGGTCGTGTTTGACAGCGCCATGTCGGCGATCGAAGGCTCGATCGGCGCCTTTCCCCGCCGGCTAATGGTCGCGCCCGACAGCGAAAGCCGCGCGCGTTGGGCGCTGGCGATCCTTGCCCGCGAGGTCGAGAGCGGCGCGCTCGCCCGATCCATCACTGCTATGGACGATGACGAGCCGGCGCGGTGAGCGCTCCGCTCGAGACGACGCAAGATCGCTTGCTCGATGGCGCGGTGCAATTGGTGCAGTTGCGGCGTGGCTTTCGCGCCAATGTTGATTCGATCCTGTTGGCGGCGGCGGTCGATCTGCCACAAGGCACAATCGCTGTGGAGTTTGGCTGTGGCGCCGGCGCCGCTTTGCTGAGCGCAGCGCATTTGCATCCAGGCGGTTATTTTGTTGGCGTTGAGCGAGATCTTGCCGCTTTTGACTGCGCGCAAGCAAGTTGCGCGGCGAATCCTGCTTTGCGGGCGCGGATTGGCCTCGTGGCGGGCGATGCGCTGCGCCTGTTTGCCGATAATAGCGTCGATCTTGTCTTTGCCAATCCACCCTTTTGGGACCCGCAGGCAACCGCGCGTCCGCGCGCTTTGTCGCAGGCCGCCTTGGTCGAAAGCGCGTCCTTGTCCGATTGGATCAAGGCGATGGCTCGGGCGCTGCGGGTCAAAGGCGCGCTGGTGATGATCCATCGCGCCGAACGGTTGGGGGAGGCTTTGGCGGCGCTCGCCCGTTCGTGCGGGAAGATCGCGGTGCTGCCGATTGCGCCTTACGCGGACGCGGCGGCCAGCCGAATCCTGCTGCGGGCTGAGAAAGGTTCGCGCGCGCCGCTGCGGTTACTGCCGCCGCTGGTGCTGCATGACCGCGCGGCCCCCGCAAAATATACCGAGGAGACGGAGCAATTATTGCGAGGGCGCGCGCGAATTGCGTGGGAGGCGGGGAGGGTCACCCCCCACGCAGATTCCTGAGAAGCTTTATTGCGTTCATTTGGTCGGCAAGCAAATCCTTGCTTGTCAAATAAAGCTCAGTAGGCGGTGACAATTGTTGAGGCTTGCGTATAGCCTCGCTCAATCATGCAGGCGCCGAAGCTGTTGTCAAAGCTGACGTGGGCGGCTTCATAAGCGGCGAGTTCTTGACGATAAATTTCCTCTTCTTTGGCCGCTTTGCGGCGCTTTTTGATCTGCCCGCCGAGCACGCCCGCTGCGCCACCGGCCAAGGCCCCAATGCCAGCGCGATCGCCGATCACTTCGCCCAGCACGGCGCCGCCGGCCGCGCCGATCGCCGCGCCTTTCAGGTTCTCACGGCCCTTTTTGCCGCCTTTGACCGGCGGAACGGCGGTCGCCGGGTTGAAACCCGAAATGTCGATGGCGGCGTTACGGCAGAAATTGACGTCGGCTTGTTGGCGCTCGATCGAGCGGCCGCGTGGCGGGGCATAGCCGGCTTGCGCCAGCGCCGGGCCGGCGACAAACGCGGCGAGCGTTAGGCTGATAATGGCGAGACGGGTGCGTTTCATGATGTTGATCCCTTTTGATCCAGGTTCTATCTGAAGAACGTTGGCTTGACTGATTTATTCCAAGCATCGCGACGAAAATCGCTTGAGGCGACATATAGGCATTCGCGCCTGAACGAGAGATGAGCGACCGCGCCGCGGGCCACTCAGCAGATCAAGCCAGCGTGATCATGGACAAGAGGAGCATAAATTAGATGTTCACTTTGCCTTTCGCGCAGCGATGAGGCATCGATCTAATGTAATGCGCAGTGTTTCTGTTATTTGATCTAGATCCTGCGCGCGCGCGACCCAAATCGGCGGCGCGTAGACAAGTTGACCTTTACCAAAAAACAAGGGCGCCTGCATCTGATCCCAACTGGATAAGGTCAAAGACGGACGCACGGCGCTCGCAAAAGCAATAATGGGCGCGCCGCTTACCGCCGCCAGGAGCGCCAAACCGTTGGTAAGCTGTTGCGCCGGCCCGCGCGGTCCGTCCGGGTTCAAAATCACGCTCTTGCCCGATTTTAAGGCATGGATTGCCGCGCGAAGCGCCTCTGAGCCGCCTTTTTGCTGAATCGTGCCGTCGGCGCGGCGTTTGGCGGTCGATCCTTCGATCGTTGTAAAGCCCAATTTGCGCGCCGCATGGCCGGAAATCCCCGAATCGCGCGATTTTGAGACCAGAATCACGCTGTCCGCCGGCGCCGGCAGCGCCCGCCGCATCGATAACAAACAACTATGCCAAGTTGCAAAAATGGCGGGTTGGCGCTGGGCTCCACTTGCCAAATAAGGCGCGGCGTGGTCTTCGCCCACGGTCGACCAATCGACAAAGCGCGCAATTGCCGCCAAATAGACCGCTAGGCTATCGCCCAAAAACGCTTGTAACCCTGGCGATGGTGTGGATCTCGTCATAGTCAAGCGGAATAGAGCTGGGTGTCTAAGTCGACTTTCTGGTGCGTTAGCTCATAATGTGAATGACGGTTTAGGGTTACATTTTGCCGATTACCAAGCAACGTCGCGCCAAGCCGCAATTTTCCTTGGAAACGCCGACCGCGCGACTGGCGACGTGGGTTGACTTTATTGTTGGTGATCATGCTTTTCTTCGCTTGCCGTTCCGCAATTGGCATGCCGTATCCGATCAGCTTTATCGCAGCAATCATCCTTGGCCGCATCAATTGCGCGCCGCCAAGGCACAAGGCGTCCGCACGATCATCAATTTGCGCGGACGTAGCGCCGCCAGTCATTTTGTGTTGGAGGAGGCGGCGTGTCGAGACTTAGACCTCGACTTTGTGGTGTTGCAGGCCTTTTCGCGAGACATGCCGTCGAAAGAAATGATTACAGAAGCTGATCATGTATTTAGTCATATTCAATATCCAGCATTGATTCACTGTAAATCAGGTGCGGACCGCGCTGGCCTCGTTGCCGCCTTGTATTTGTTGCTGAAGGAAAATGCAAATGCAGCGCGCGCCAAACAGCAATTATCCTGGCGTTATTTGCATATACGCTGGGGAAAGACAGGCATATTGGACGCCTTCTTGGATGTTTTTGCGCGAGCCGAAGAGCGGGGCATGAGTTTTCGCGATTGGGTGGCCATGGACTATGATCCGGCGGCGGAAAAGGCGCGGTTCTTGTCAACCTGGTGGGGCAATATTTTGACGGAAACCTTGCTCCGCCGCGAGTAAGGATTAATGATCGGGCGGCGTCCGAAACCAGGGCGCCAATAAATCTCCCTCCGCCCCCAAATTAGAAAATCTACCGCTCGCTTTAACCTCGCCAGCCTCCAATAAAACCAAATGATCGGCCGCGCGGATGGCAGTCGGTCTGTGTTCTATCATCAAAATTGTTTGGGTTGATTTTCGCCGCTCAAGCGCCGTCAAGATGATCCTTTCGGCGTCGGGATCAAGACCTGCAAAGGGCTCATCCAGCAGCAAAATCGGCGCTGGTCGCAAAAAAGCGCGCGCCAAACCAATGCGTTGGGCTTCGCCGCCAGAGATTTGGCGGCCATTTTGACCCAAAACAAGGTCCAATCCAGCGTCCGGAGCGAGGCTGGAGAGCGGCAAACCGGCCTCATTCAGCGCGCTTTTAAGCGCTTCATCGGGCGCATTTGGCGCCGAAAGGCACAAATTTTCGCGCAAACTGGCGTCCAAAATCACCGGATTTTGCGGCGCAAAGGCGATTTTTTCGCGCAGATGACGCCGTTTTAGCGTGCCAATATCGTGCTGATCGAGCAAAATTCGGCCCGTTTTGGGCTCAACAAGGCGCAAAAACAGCGCAAAAATCGTCGATTTACCGGCGCCGGACGGCCCGATAAGCGCATTTAACGCGCCCTTTCTCGCCGCGAAGCTGACATTTTGCAGCAAATAAGCGCCATTTTCGGCCACCACAGAGACATTTTCGACACAGATTTCGCCCGCCGAAACGTCACAATCGCGCGCATTGGGGGCGTCCGCTGGCTCACCCGGGCTGTCGATGGCCGCTTTGATCCGCACAAGTGCTGCTTGCGCTTCTGCAACCACCGGTCGCAAGGTGCCGAGCGCGCGGATCGCCGGCGCGAGGATCGCCAGACCTGCGATAAAGGCCGATAGGTCGGCAAGGCTCGACTGGCCTTGGCTGATGCGAAGCGCGCAAAACGCGATGACGCCGGCAAAAATCAGCGCGCCGGAGGCTTCCAGGATCGGCTCGACTTGCGCGCGCAAGGCCAATGCGCGGAGCGCGGCGGTCAGGCGATCGCGAAACACCGGCGCGGCGGCTTTTTCCAGAAAAGGCTCGAGGCCAAAGGCCTTGGCGAAGGGATCGATCTCAAAGGCGCGGGTCAGATGATGGCTGAGTCGTTCGTTTTGCTGCAAAACCGTGCTGGCGGCGCTCCGCAAACGCCGCCCCAGACGCTCAACCGGGGCAAAAGCGACCGGATAAACCAGGCAAATGGCCAGCGCCAAGGCCCAGTCGAGGTAAAAAAGATAGGCGCCGACGACCAGAATGGTGGCGATGTCGCGGGTAAAATTGCTGAAGACGCGGATGACGCCTTCCCTGAGCGCGCTTAAATCCGCTACAAATAATGATGTTAACGTAGCAGGTGGATGTTGTCGGCGCCATTCCGAATTGGCGCGGATCAGCTTGGCGAACATTTCGCGCTGTAAGTCATGGACAACATTTTGGCCGATGCGATTGACAGACATTATTTGCCCGTAAATCGCGCTGGCGCGAAACAGCGCAATGCCGGCAAGGCTCAACGGCCCCCACATCAGCGCCAGCTGCGGATCAGCGCCGAGCGCCCCCACCACAAAGCGCACCGCGCCGGCATAAGCGGCCGATCCGGCCGCCGTCGCCAGCATGAAGAGCCCCGCCAAAGCCAGAAGGCCGCTTTGCCGTTTTAAGCTCAGCGTCCATAACAGCGGCGCGATCACCCGTGATGCTGCTCGCCGGTGACGGGATCCAGCAATCGATGCGCGTGCAAGATGAAATAGCGCATATGGGCGTTGTCGATCGTCGCCTGGGCTTGGGCTTTCCACGCGTCATAGGCGGCGCGGTAATTGGGAAACGCCCCGACGAAATGCACTTTGCCGAGGTCGCGAAAGTGAACGCCAGAGACGTCTTCCAGCTCGCCGCCAATAACCAGATGCAACATTTGTGGCGAAGGCTCGCTCACGCGCGACTCCCAAGTAAAAAATGGACCAACGTGTGGATACGCTGTCGGCGCGACAAAAAAAAGCGATTTCAGGCGCCGCCGATCGCCATTTCCGGGATCAGAAGACTGGGCGTTTGGATCGTGGATCGCGACTCAAGGTCGCTGGCGGCGATCAGGGTGCGGAACATCTCGATCAGATTGCCGGCGATGGTGATCTCCGAGACCGGAAAGGCCGGCGTCCCCTCTAAAAGCCATTGGCCGGAAACCCCGGCCGAATAATCCCCGGTTGTGGCGTTGATTGAGGGGCTGAACATGTCGGTCACCAACAAACACGGGCCATGAAAACGGGCGAGCGCCGACGGCGTCTCAGACCCGGGCGAAACCAGCACATTGGAGGCGCCGACCCCGGTTGCGCCGCCAAAACCGCCCACGCCATGACCTTTGGAGGCAAGGCCCAATTGGCGCCCGGCGGTCAAGTTCAACAGCCAGGTTTGCAGGACGCCGTTCTCGATCAATTTCTGCCGGCTGGTCGCGAGGCCATCGCCGTCAAAGGCGCGCGAGCCGCGCCCGCCCGGGATCAGCGGATCATCGATAATGTCGATGGCGGTAGAAAATACCGGCGCGCCCAGCTTATCGCGCAGGAACGAGACGCCGCGCGCGACGCTCGTCCCGGTGATCGCGTTGAGGAACGCCCCAATCAGCCGCTGGGCGAGGCGTGGTTCGTAGAGAATGGCCGCGCGCTGGGTCTCGACCCGGCGGGGCGCAAGGCGCGCGGCGACGCGCAAGCCCGCTTCAACGCCGATCGCCTCGGCGGAGCGCAAATCGCGCCGGCGGCGCGCCTGGTCAAAAGCGTGATCGGTTTCCATGCCGTCGCCATCGCCGGCAACGACCGACACCGACAGACCAAACGAGGATTGGCGCAATTCGCCGCGAAAGCCGTTGCTGGCGGCAACAAAAGCGTGGCCGAGCCGCCAATCGGCATTGGCGCCGTTTGATTTGGCGACTTTCGGCTGGGCGCGGGCGCTGTCCTCGGCCGCGAGCGCCTCGAAGCGCAATTGATCCGGGCCCGGAACGTCCGGATCGAGGAGATCGAGATCGGGCCAATCGCGGGCCAGCTGATCGGGCGCGGCGAGCCCGCCATAGGGGTCTTCCGGCGCCAGTTGCGCCATGGCGATCACCCGCTCGCACATGTCGTCGATGGCGTTGCGCTCAAGCCGGCTGCCCGACACGCTGGCGGCGCGTTTGCCGATGAAGGCGCGCAAAGAAAGACTGATCGCCTCTTCGCGCTCGATGGTCTCCAAAGCGCCTTCGCGCACGCCAATGCCGAGCGCGGCGGAGGCGCCTACCGATCCATCGGCCCCGTCGGCGCCCAGGGTTTTCAACCGCGCCAGCGCATAATCAAGCGGATCGGCAGAAATCGGTGGTAAATCCATTAGCCGGCGCTCCCCATAAAAGCGCCGAAAATGGCGGCCGCGCCCATCGCCATGATCGTCAAAAAGCTCAACAGGGTGCCCAAAAAGCGCGGCGGCGAGGTTCCTTCCGCATTGGCCGATAGACCCATGGCTTGCAAAATGCGGGCAATGACGCAGATCGCGCCGAACGCATGGATCAGCGGGGTCGGGGCGGGCAACAACGCCAGCACGATCAACAAGGCCGCCATCATCGGGATATTTTCAGTGGCGTTGCCATGCGCGCGCATCGCGTTGCGCAAAAGCGCGTCGCCGCCATCGCCGGTCGACACTCGGGCGCGCCGACGCTGGCGCACGACCAGCAGCGCCAACACAATCAGCAAAACGCCCAGCGCGCCAATATACAGCGCGGCGGCGGCGATCGGGCTCATGGGAAACTCCTCAAAATGGCGGGAAACAAGGCGCGTCATTGCGCCGGGCATTGCGTCCGCCAGTTAAAGATAAACCCGCCTAAAGCAATACGGTCGGCATCGGACAAATCGGCTTCGGCGGCGTCCGCCTTTGGATCGGCGCCAACGCTCAGGACATGGGCGGCAAAGGCTGCGTCCGACAGGCCAAATTGGGCGATCTCGGCATAGCAAACGCATTGGGCCGGGCTCGATTGATCGGCAAGGCAGGCGCGCACGAGGGTCGACACGCCGGCGCAACGCGCCTGCAAAGCGGCGTCGTCGGTCTGGGCGCGACATTCGGCGACAATGGGGTCGTCGCTTTGCGCGATCTGCTTTTGCGGCGCGCGCAAGTGAAGGCTCCACCAGCCAAGTCCGGCCGCCGCCAATCCCAGCAGCGCGATCGACGCCCACAGGCGCAGGCCGGGTTTCAATTTTGCGCTTCCAGCGCCAGAATTTGATCGATGGCTTGGACCAAGACATCGGTTTCTTGCGCGCCGGTCACGGCATATTTGCGCTGAAAAACAAAGGTCGGCACGCCGGACACCCCTTGGGTCGCAAAATGGGCGGCTTCGGTTTGCACGGCGCTGCGGTCGGCGTCGCCCGCCAACAACTTGCGCACCAGATCGGCGTCAAGGCCAATGTTGGCGGCGATCGCGGCCAATTCATCGGCGGCGCCGATATCGCGGCCGTCGTGAAAATACGCGCGAAATAGCGCTTCCTTGGCGGCTTCGCCCTTGTTCTGGCCTTGCGCCCAGCGGATCAGGCGATGGGCGTTGATCGTGTTGGGCCGGATCGTGATTTGGTCGAAGCGAAAATCGGCGCCTTCGCGGGGACCTGCTTCCTCCAAATGACGGCGCATTTGCGCAAAGCGATTATCGGTGCGATCGCCGAATTTGGCGCGCATATAGGCGCGATAGTCAACGCCTTCTGGCGGGACTGTGGGGTCGAGCTGGTAGGGCGCGAAGAACACGTCCGCCGCAATGGTCGGGCGGGCCTCCAAAGCCGCGTCGAGGCGTTTTTTGCCTAACCAGCACCACGGACAGACGACGTCCGACACCATATCGATCCGCAACGTCGTCATCTACAGGCCCATTTCCGCGCGACTACGACTCTGTGCCTCAGGCATGCCGCCTTGCCAAGGGCTCCGTCTTGGAAAACAATAATTGCGTAATCATGCAGGTGCGGCCCTTCGGGCGCCGGCCGATTTCGGGAGGAGTTGATGCACGCAATGACCTATACCGGCGGCGCGCAGATCCGCCGCTTGCCGTTCGATGCGCCCTGGACATGGCTGGCGGCCGGCTGGCGGGATTTGTGGCGGGCGCCGCGCTTGAGCGTGTTTTTTGGCGCGGCCGCGGCGGCGGCGGGGCTGTTGGCGATGTTCATCCTGTTTGGGGCGGGGGCAGGGGCGCTGGCGCCCTTGCTGTTGGGTGGATTTGCGCTGGCCGCACCCGTCTTTGCGCTGGGTCTCTATGAAAAAAGCCGACGGATCGAGGCGGGCGAGCCCTTGTCGTGGAAAGCGGTGATCACGCCCAATCTGCCGCGCTTTTCGACCATCGCCTATGCGGGTCTGGCGTTATTGCTGATTTATCTGTTGTGGATCCGCGCCGGAACGCTGCTGTTTGCATTGTTCTTGGGACAGGATTTTCCTTCCGTTATCGTCGGCGATTATCCCCCGCTCTATGAATTTGCGACGATCGCGCTGACCCGGCCCGAAGGGCTGGCGCTGCTGGCGGTCGGGACCCTTGTTGGCGGCGCGCTGGCGCTGGTTGCCTTTGCGATTTCAGCGGTGTCGCTGCCGATGATGCTGGAGCGCGACATCGACGTGCTGACGGCCATGAGCTTGAGCGTGCGCGCTGTGACGCAAAATCCCGGCGCGATGCTGAATTGGGCCTGGATCATCGCGCTGATGCTCGTGTTGAGCATGGCGCTCGGATATATCGGCCTTGTCATCGCCTTTCCGTGGATCGCGCATGCGAGCTGGGCGGCCTATCGCGACGTCGTGCGGTTTGGTTGAAATGCAACGGCGAAATGAAGGTGGTATTTTTTTGGGTTCTAAAGCAATATCCCGCGAACGACCGATGGAAGTTGCTCAATGGTTGCTCGGACACGGTGTTGGCGCGGTTCCATGATGGAGCTTTTGATGCGCAAGGTGCGCATCCGTGACGTCAAAGGCAACGAAATCAAACTGCGGCGCGCGAGCGGAGCGGCCCAATCATTTGTCAGGAACGAACCACTCGCGTTCTGAAGCATGAGTTCGTCCGATGATTAGGTCGAGCGTTTGATGAACTTCTGGTTCAAGAAGGACACTATAACTTTTTGGTTTCTAGTGTGGCTTTGATTCTTAAATTCGCTCCGAGCGTGCCACAATTATGGGGCGAATTTAAGAATCGCCACACTAGACAATCCACCTAGCTTGACGTAGGGAGTATGACGCTTTTCGTGCTTGCGAAACGGCGGATCATGCCTTTTTCGATCGGATTATCCCGTTCGGCGCGGTGATGGCGCGGTGTCGGTCTGTCGGTGCGTAGGTCAAGCGCAATCGGAGGACCATCCCATCGTACAGATCGTCGTGCGCGACAATAATGTCGACCAAGCCTTAAAAGCCCTGAAAAAAAAGATGCAGCGGGAAGGCACTTTCCGCGAAATGAAACGGCGGACGCATTTTGAAAAGCCGTCGGAAAAACGGGCGCGCGAAGCGGCGGAAGCCGTGCGCCGGGCGCGCAAATTGGCGCGCAAACGGGCGCAGCGCGAAGGCATGATCGCCAAGAAATAGGCGACGACGCAAAAGGAATGCGGCCGATGCAGGTGACCGCGGCATTGGACGCGCGCATCGCCAGCGGCGCGTTGCAACTCGATCTCTCGCAAGCGAAAGCCGCGCGGGCGCTCGATGCGATTGCGGCTGATCTCGCCAAAGGGGCAGGGATCCGGCTGTTCCGTGTCTTTGTCCATCCGGCCGTTCGTGGACTTTATTTGTGGGGTGGGGTCGGCCGCGGTAAATCCATGCTGATGGATTTGTTCTACGCCAGCGTGGACCATACGCCAAAACGTCGCGCCCATTATAATGATTTCATGCTCGACGTGCATGAGCGCGTTGCAATGGCGCGGACGCGCAAGACGGTCGATCCGTTGCCGGGCATTGCCCGGGCGCTGGCGGCGGAAGCGCGCTTGTTATGCTTTGATGAGTTCCAGGTTACCGACATCGCCGACGCCATGATCTTGGGCCGGTTGTTCGAGGCATTGTTCGCGCGCGGGGTGTGCGTGGTGGCGACCTCGAACCGCGCGCCAGATGATCTTTACCGCAATGGCCTCAACCGGCAATTGTTCTTGCCGTTCATTGATGTCCTGAAGCGCCATGTCGATGTGTTCGCGCTGGAGAGCGGGCGCGATTATCGCTTGGAATGTTTAGAGGCGGCGCCGCTCTATTATACGCCGTTGGGCGTTGCGGCGCAGCAGGCGATGGACGCGGCGTGGGAACGGGTGACGCTTGGCGCGGCGGCGCGGCCCTGTTCGCTTGTCGTCAATCAGCGGCGCGTGGCGATCCCGGCGCAAGCGGCCGGCTGCGCGCGGTTTAGTTTTGCGCAGGTCTGTGTGACAGCCTTGGCGGCGGCGGATTACCTCGCCATCGCCCGGCAATTTCACACGATCTTCTTGGACGGGGTTCCGCTCTTGGGGCCGGAGCAACGGAGCGAAGCCGCGCGTCTGCGGCTATTGATCGATGTGCTCTATGAGACCAAAACCAAATTGGTGATCAGCGCCGCGGCCGAGCCGGATCGGCTTTATATCGCCGGCGACCAAGCCTTTGAATTTCAACGCACCGCCTCGCGGCTTTATGAAATGCGCAGTCATGCCTATCTGGCTGCGCCGCGCTTGGATTTGGCGAACGCCACGGAAGCTAAGCCGCAGCCATGATCCGGTTCCGGCCTTGTGTTTTGGCGCTGTAGAGCGCCTGGTCCGCGCGGCGAATAAGCGCATCCGGGGTGTCAGAGCGTCCGATCAAGCCCGCAATCCCGGCGCTAACAGTTACAGGAATTACGTCACCCCGCGGCGATTTGAACGCGGCGTCCGCAATATGGCGCCTCAAACGCTCAGCAATCGACGCTGCTTGATCCTCTGCCGTATTCGGCATGATGATAACGAACTCTTCTCCACCAATTCGACAGCACAGATCAGTTGGGCGGAAATTGGTAGCAAGCCGCGAAGCAAATTCTCTCAAGACGTCGTCGCCAACATCATGTCCAAACACGTCATTAATTTTTTTAAAATGATCAATATCTGCAATAACAATAGAAAGTTTCTCGTCGCTTTTGAGCGCGCGTTTCATTAATTGAGCAATTTGGTTTTCCATAAAACGGCGATTATACAAGCCAGTCAGCTGATCTGTTACCGCCATTTCCATGCTTTGATCAACGGAGTCTTTAAGGGCGTCGGCGTAACGTTTCCGTTTTATCTGGGTCGCCACCCGGGCAGCCAACTCTTCTGGATCGATGGGACGCATGACGATATCGTTGACCCCCAATTCAAGCGCCCGCAGAGCGCGCGATTCATCGGTTCGTTCCGTGATCGCGATGATAGGTAAATGCCGCGTCGTCTCCTGCGTGCGCAACGCCGCGCAAATGTGCAATCCATCGACACCTTGCATTTGCAGCGGCACGATCAACAGGTCGCAGGCGGCGCGGGCGGCAGGCCCCAAATTGCCCGCCTCATCGAACGGAATGACCCGGTGCCGTTGGCTTAGCGCTCTAATGATTTTGCGGCTCTGTCGTTCATCATGCTCAAGTAATAAAATGCGTCCGCCATGACCAAATTGAGGGCCGGAATTGCCTTCGATGACGCCCAGTTTACGGCCATTGATCTCCCGCGCTCGCAACACATCCAGCATCTGTTTGTAACGCGAAAGCGCGCGAACACGCGAAATCAGTGCAAGATCATTGACCGGTTTTGATAGGAAGTCATCAGCGCCGACCGCAAGCCCCCTCAGGCGATCTTCTCGCTCGCCAAGAGCGGTCACCATGACGACGGGGATATGTCGGGTTTCAAGGTCGGCTTTGAGACGCTGGCAGGTCTCAAACCCATCCATTCCCGGCATCATCACATCAAGCAAGATAACATCGGGATTTTCCAGGCGCGCTAGTGCAATTCCCTGTTCGCCAGATGTGGCGACAAAGGTGCGATAATATTCATGCCGCAATCTTGCCTGAATGACTGAAATATTTGCGGCGATGTCGTCGATGATCAGGACGCGCGCCGTCACTTATTTCCCCGTTAACCGTCGAACGGTTTCGATGAAGGTCTTTAGGGAGATCGGCTTGGACAAATAGGCTTCGCAACCGGTCTCGCGGACGCGACGCTCATCGGCTTTCAAGGCGAAGGCGGTGACGGCGACGATCGGGATGGCGCGGGTGGCGGCGTCTTCTTTTAAACGACGGCCAATCTCCATGCCGTTCATGCCCGGCAATTGGATATCCAAGACGACGAGATCGGGCCGTTCGGTCCGCACCGCTTCGATCGCGCGCGCGCCGTCGCGGATTTCCAGCGGCGTATAGCCATAAGCGACCAGCACGTCCCGGAACAGGCGCATGTTGAGTTCGTTGTCTTCAACAACCAAAATCCGCTTTCTGGGCTGCCCAAGCGGATCGCGGGGCTGTGCCGAGGTCTGCGCCATATCGTCCTCCGCCGCGAATCGACCCTGCGCAGCTGATGAATACCGCAAAAACCTATGTTCGAGGGCTTAATAACGCCTAAACGCAGTGATGCGCTTAGCTTGCGCGCGGATCATCGCGCCGATAAGCCGGGCTCGACTGTCAAAGTTCGAACCGTGGGAAGGAAATCAAATGGGTGTCGTTCAAGAGCGCCTCAACCAAGCCGGCATTGTTCTACCAAAGCCGGCCGCGCCGGTTGCCAATTACGTCCCCTTCGTCATGACCGGTCCGCTACTCTACGTGTCGGGGCAGATTTCTTTCGGGCCGGAGGGGCTGGTCAAAGGCCGGCTCGGCGAGACGATGGATGTGGCCGCTGGTCAAGCGGCGGCGCGGCTGTGCGGCATTAATCTGCTCGCGCAGGCGTTGGCGGCGCTCGGCGATCTCGACAAGGTGACGCGCGTCGTCAAGCTCGGCGGTTTTGTCAGCGCAACGCCCGATTTTGTCGACATCCCGCAGGTGGTGAACGGCTGCTCGGACATCATGGCGCTGGCCTTTGGCGATCGTGGGCGGCATGCGCGCTCGGCGGTTGCTTGCCCGGTGCTGCCGCTCGGCGCAGCGGTCGAGGTCGACGCCGTGTTCGAGGTGCTGTAACGCTTGTTTCGATGCGAATTCGGTATCCAATCGGGGCAGATTTGGCGCAGGCGCTGCGGGCAGGGGCGCCTTTAGCCGCACTGGCCGATGAGGCCGTGGAACGGGCGTCCGCCCCGGTGACGCTGGAGACCGCCATTTCCCGCGAGGGCGATGCGGCGTTCGAGGCCGCGCAAACGCGCTGGGCGGAGGCGGTAGCGGCCGGCTATGCCAGTTTGGCGGCGATGAAAGAGGCGGACGGCCGGCTCGTCTGGCGGGCGATGGTGACGTATTGGCGGATCGAGCCGCCGGCAGTGGACCTTGCCGGCGCCAAAGTGGACGCCCAAGCGGCGCGGCGCAAACGCGCTAAACGCGCCGAGCGGCCAGCCGCTGTGTTGGGACCGCCGCAATTGGAACTGTTCCCCGGCATGTATGAGACGCCAGCGCGCGACAATCCAGATTTACTGCTTCCCGACGAATAAAGGCGGCGTGCGATCAGCCGGTTTTGGATTTGCGCGGCTTGGCGGTTTTGGTTTCTGAGGCGCTGGCTTTGGCTTTGGCTGGCGCCGGCTTGGGCGCCTTGGTTGATTTGACCGATTTGACGGCCGGCGCGGTTTTTGCGGCGGTTTTCGGGGCGGTTTTCGGGGCGGCTTT
>DHHV01000141.1:0-19570 GCA_002403455.1 Hyphomonadaceae bacterium UBA4763
TCGCCCGGAAAGCCGACGATGAAATCCGAGGCGATCGCCACATCGGGGCGCGCGGCGCGCACTTTGGCGATGATGGCCCGGTAATCATCGGCGTTATGCTTGCGGTTCATCGCCTTTAGGACGCGATCAGAGCCGGCTTGCACCGGCAGATGCAGATAAGGCGCGAGCTTTGGCTCGCGGCCGAATAGCTCGATCAGATCATCTTGCATGTCGCAAGGATGGGAGGTCGTAAAGCGCAGGCGCTCGATCCCGCCGATCTTGGCGGCGTGCCCGATTAATTGCGCGAGGCTCCACGTCCCGCCGGCGCCGTCGGGCGCCGCGCCATGATAGGCATTGACGTTCTGGCCGAGGAAGACGATCTCGCGCGCGCCTTGGGCGGCCAACGCCCGCGTTTCGGCGATAACCGCCGCGACGGGCCGTGAATATTCCGCGCCGCGCGTGTAAGGCACCACGCAAAACGTGCAGAATTTGTCACAGCCCTCTTGCACCGACACAAAGGCGGAAGGGCCGTTTACCGTTCGCGCTTGCGGCAACAGGTCAAACTTGTCGACAAAGTCGAAGCGCGTTTCGATGGCTTTGCCGGCCGAGCGATGCACCCGAGCGATCATCTCGGGCAGTTTATGCACAGCTTGCGGACCCAGCACGATGTCCACCGCCGGCTGCCGCGCCAAGATCTCTGCGCCTTCGGCTTGGGCGACACAGCCTGCGACCGCGATCATCAGATCTTGGCCGGCGGCGCGGCGTTGATCCTTCAGTTTTTTCAGTACGCCAAGCTCCGAATAGACCTTTTCCGAGGCCTTCTCGCGAATATGGCACGTATTCAAGATGACCAGGTCGGCGCTGTCCGGCCCTGGCGCCGCCTGATAACCCAGCGGGGCGAGGACGTCGCCCATCCGCTCGGAATCATAGACATTCATCTGGCAGCCATAGGTCTTGATAAAGACGCGTCTGGCGGCCGGCGGTTGGTCTTGCGAAAAGTCGGTCATTCCGGTCCGTAATCAGGGACGACGCGCGGCGCCGTCTTTTCTGAGAGCCCGCTTTTACACAAAAGTGCGCACGGCTGCAAAGCCGCATTCGCCGCCAAACGTGAACAAACCTCCCGTAGGATGGGCGCAATCCATTCGGTCGCGTCAACGACTTGTTCGGCCTTTATCAACTTAAAGTATAGATTTTCCACTTATAGCGCAGAGGTGGCGAAAGAATTCGAACGGGGATTTCCATGCGGGTATTGGCGGTTTCGGCTTCATTATTGGCTCTGACGTTGGGAACGCCAGCCTGCGCCAGCGAGAACTCGCCCTGGACGCCTGGTCCAGGCTTTGGCGGCGTCAGTCTTGAGTTCCTGCGTCAATCTGGCGATCGCTTCACGATCGGAACCGTGTTGACCGATCTGCCGGTCGATCTCGAGCAAACCGCGTATTTTTTGAACATCTCCTATGGGTTGACCGAAAAATTGGCGATTGACGGCAAGATCGGCTATTCGGAAACCACGTTCGAAGCGGACAAATTGAGCCCGGGCGAGTCGTTGGACGGCCTGGCCGACATCCGCATTGGCTTTCGCTATTTGCTGCTCGATGAGACGCTTGGCGCGCCCTTTACGCTGACCGCGCGGGCGACCGGCATTATTCGCGGCATTTATGAAGAAGGCGATCTTGATTCGATCGGTGACGGCGCATCGGGCGGCGAAGTCACCGCGCTGGTCGGGCGCATTTTGCCCGGCGGATTTGCGCTGACCGGCCAAGTCGGTTTTCGTGGTCGTGTGGACGGGGTGCCGGAGGAAATTTTCGCGGCCGGCGGGATTTCTTGGCAAGCCACTGATCGCTTCGGCTTTTATGCGAGCGGGTCTTACACCAACGCGTTTGGCGGCGTTGACATCGGCGAGCCGGGCTTTACGCCAGCCCAATTGCCCCAAACCAACGAAGATTTGCCGACCTGGTCGGTGGGAACCTCAATCAAATTGTTCGGCCCAGCAAGCCTCAATGGCGAGTTTGGCCAGCGGCTAGCGGGGCGCAACACCACGGTCGGGAATTTCTTCCGGATTTCGCTAGCCTATTCGTTTTAGACGGAGCGGTCGCCAACCCGCACAAAACTGTCATCGACTTTTGATAGCTCCATCCTTGTGAAGGTGTTCACGAGGGCGGGTAGAACGTCATGGCAATTGGAAAAAGCGGCCGCGCCGCGTGGGTGGCGTTGGCGAGTTCGGTCTCGTTGATCCCGTTCGTGGCCTTGGCGCAGGAAGCGACGACAGAGACCGATGCGCCGTTGGTGCAATCGGAGATCATCATTTTGGGCTCGGTGACGACCCGCGACCGCACTGAATCGGTGGCGCCGGAACTCGTCTACGACCAAAGTTTCTTCCAACGCTTTGAGCCATTGTCGGTCGGCGATGCGTTGAAACGCGTGCCGGGCGTGTCGTTCTCGACCGATGTCGGCGAGTTTGACGATCCAGGCTTTCGCGGCCTCACCAATGGCTTTACGCAGATCCTAATCAACGGCCGCCCCATCGCCAGCGCCGGCGGCGAAGACGGCACTACGCGCACGGTGTTTGTCGACCGCATTCCGGCCGAGCTGATCGATCGGATCGAAATCATCCGCAGCCCCGGCGCTGATATCGACAGCCAAGGCGTCGCCGGCACGATCAATATCGTTCTGAAAGACGGCGCGAGCCTGCCCGAAGGCGGTTATCTGCGCGGGACCGGTATCCGGTTTTTTCAGAATATCGACGACAATGAGGGCACGTTTCGGGGCGCCGGCGCGCTCGGTTATTCGGGCCGCGCGCTCGCCGATCGGCTGACCTATTCGGTCAACGCCAATGCGCAGCAGCGGTTCAACAACAAATTCTCCGTCCAGGAAGTGTTCGACCCGGAAAATTTCCTCGATGTCGGCGATGCGCTGGGGGCTTTGGCGATTGCCGGCGCCGATAGCGTCGTCGGCGATGGCGAAGAGCGCACCGTGCAAAGCGATACGCGGGAGAATTTCGATCTGTCGTTCAGCGCCGATCTCGCTTACGCCACCGAAGGCGGCCACCGCTTCGCCCTGTCCGGTTTCTATATCCGCACCGAGCGCGACGAGCGCGAAGACGAATTGGTCTTCGAGGACGCGGCCGACAATCTCGTGGAAATTCAGGCGCAAGACACTGCCTTCGACCAAAACAATTTCGGCGTCAGCGGCGAAGCCGATTTCCGCCTGGGCGGCGACTACATCGCTTCATTCCGCGCAGCGGTGAACCGGTTCGACAATGAAATCGTCACCACCGATTTTGAACTCGACGCCGAGGACATTGAAGGGCCGTTGCCAACGGAAGTTGGCTTCCGCCAGAGCTTTTCGGTCGCGGCCTTCGCGCCGGAGCCGGACGAGCTCGAGGTCTTCGACATTGACGACCTCGATTTGCAATTCGACGCCTCGATCAAAGGACCGCTCACCGGCCTTGCCTCGGCTTTTGGTCTGGCGGGCGCGTCGTTCAAAGCGGGCTACTCGGTGCGGCTGCGCGATCGCGACAGCGCCTTGCAGGTGTTTGGCTTTGACGATGGCGCGCCGGAGTTCGACGATCCGGAGCCGTCAGACCTTGGCGGGGTGTTCTCGTTGCAGGAAAACCGCTTTGACGGCTTTATCCTGTTCGACTGGCAATTGACCGAGCGATTGTCGCTTGAAACCGGCGCGCGGTTTGAAGTGACCAGCACCGACCAATTCGGCTTTGCCGATGGCGATCCGGTCGACGCGCAATCGAATGATTTCGACGCCAATCCGTCGGCGCATTTGCGCTATCGGGCGTTTGATTGGGCGACCTTGCGGCTTTCTTATGCGCGGACGGTGCGTCGGCCCGATTTCAACGAGCGCATTCCGTTTGAGATCGAAGATCAACCGGACGATCTCGACACCATTACCGGCAATCCTGATCTCGAATTTGAAACGGCGAATGGCGTTGACGCAGGGCTCGAATTCAATCTGCCGGGCGGCGGCGTCATCGGCATTAACGGCTTTTTCCGCGATATTTCCAACATCATTCAATTGGTCAGCCTGGGCCCGAATGGCGAGGTCGAAGACGACGATGGCGATTTGATCATCGGCGACGCCTTCACTTTCGCCAATGTCGGCGACGCCATTGCCTATGGGTTTGAGTTTGACCTGTCGACGCCGCTGACTTTTTTGGGTCTGCCCAATACCGGTATTTTCGCCAATTATTCGCTGCTGCGCTCGGAAGTCGACAATGCTTTCGTTGATCTGGACCAAACCCCGATCAATCAGCAACCCCGCTTTGTTTACAATGTCGGCGCGACGCATGACTTTAAGAAGGCCGGCGTCACCCTTGGCTTTTCTTACCAACAACAGGGGATCGAGACATCGACCTTCCTCGACGAAATACAGACGACCGACTTCACCGCCAATCTCGAAGCCTTTATCGAGCATCGGATCAGCAAAAACATCGTCGTGCGCTTGTCTGGGACCAATCTCCTGGATGCGCGCACCTTCCAGACCGAGCTGAATTTCGACGGGCCGATCACGGCGGGCGATCTCGACAATTTCGAGATTGAGCGCGAAGAAGCGCAACGCCGCATCCAGCTGACGATCCGCGCGGTGTTCTGAGGACGAGCAAGGCGAGACGATGAGCTTCTGGGGCGCTGTTTTACTGGCGCAGGCGATCGCCGTGACGGCTGTGGGGGAAACCGCGCCGGTCGCCTCGCGCGCCGACGCGGCGGACGATCCAGCCATTTGGGTCCACCCGACGGAGCCGGCCAACAGCTTGATCTTGGCAACGGACAAGACCTTCGGTCTGCGGGTCTATGATTTGGCGGGCGTGGAGCGTCAGGCGCTGGCCATCGGTCGGCTCAACAATGTCGACGTCTTGGCGGGCGTCACGCTTGCCGATTGGCGCGGCGATTTGGCGATCGCCAGCAATCGCAGCGATGATTCCATTGCCCTTTTCGCTGTCTCAGCCGAGGGCTTGCAGCAAATCGGCGCATTTTCGGTGGCGCCGGAGCCCTATGGCGTTTGTCTGGGGCGCGATGGCGACGCAGTGACCGTGTTCGTGGCGCATAAGCAGGGTTATATGCAGCCTTTCGCGCTGACCGCGCTCGCCGAACCGCCGCGCGCCGCGCCGCCGATTTTCTTTGAAAGCCAGATCGAGGGCTGCGTCTATGACGCCGCGCATCGTCGCCTGCTGGTCGGAGAAGAGGCGCGGGGGCTGTGGGCCGTCGATTTTGCGGATGGGCTGTTTCGGGCCGAAACGCTTTCCCTGGTGGATGCGGTCGGCGGCCCGTCCGGCCTCGTTGCCGATGTCGAGGGTGTAACGCTCTATGAACAAGCGGACGGCGCGGGCGTCGTCATTGTGTCGGCGCAAGGGGCCGATCGCTTCATCGCCTATGATCGACGCAGCCTCGAACCACTGGGCCAATTTGAGATCGCCGCCGGCGCTGGCGTCGACGGCGCCCAGGAAACCGATGGGCTCGCAGCGATTGCGGCGCCTTTGGGGCCGCAATTTCCGTTCGGCGCGCTGATTGTCCAGGACGGGTTTAACGTCGCGCCGGACGGCGGTCCCGACGGGCGCACGGCGGACGAGGTCCCGCTTGCGCCGCAAAATTTTAAAATCATCGATTGGCGGGCGATAGCGACGGCGTTGACGCCGACAGCCGCGCATTAAGTCGGCGCGATTGGTGGCCGCCGCAGCGCCAACCTTGCTCAAATTTGGTGCGGACGAGAGGACTCGAACCTCCACGCCTTGCGGCGCTGGAACCTAAACCCAGTGCGTCTACCAGTTCCGCCACATCCGCAAAGCTTGCGCTTTGTGGGGTGCATACGGGAATGCACGTTCGCATTCAACGTAGATCAATCGCCTTGACGCGAAATAAATCTCCTATTGGATTCCAGCATTTCAGCATCGCTTTCGTAGGCCCATAACGCGTCAGGATGAGGTCAAGCGCAAGCGGCTTCGGCTCTCTGTGCCGACACGATCACCGCGAATAGCCCATCGTGGGAAAACGATTCTCGGAAGCGTTTGCGGAAATTATCGAAATATAATACTTTGAGCAAATGAAAGTCGAAAACTATCCTCGTGTGACGGATTATGTCAGTGGCCTGATGCAGCGCGGAAGATATGCTTTCACCTCCAACGAGGCGGGCGCGGCCTTGGGCGGAACGAAGGGCGCCGTCAAGCTTGCTTTAAACCGATTGCGCCGCAAAGGCGACATTGCGAGCCCCATGCGAGGATTTTACGTCATCGTGCCGCCGGGCTATCGGGCGCTAGGGTGCTTGCCGGCAGATCAGTTTATTCCGGATCTTTTGCAGAGATCGGGGATTTCATATTATGCAGGATTGCTGTCTGCCGCTCAATATCACGGAGCCGCCCATCACCGACCGCAAGTTTTTCAAGTAATGGTCGAAAAACCGCGCAGAGCCATCCACTGCGGAAGGGTGCGGGTTTGCTTTCATGTCCGCAAGCATCTACGCGACGTTCCGGTGCAACAGGTAAATACGCCGCGCGGTACGATTGCGATCTCGACGCCTGCAGCAACAGCTTTTGACCTGATCGGATACGAAGCTCAAATTGGTGGTCTTGGCGCTGTCGCTACATTACTCGCCGACCTTGCCGAAAAACTCGACGTCGACGACCTTGGCCAGCTTGCCCCAAGGGTTCCGTTACCGTGGTCGCAGCGGCTCGGCTATCTGCTGGACCAAATAGGTGAAGCGCCGCGCGCCCTTGCGCTCAAAAACTTTGTTCAGGAGCGCGCGCGCGAGGCGGTCCCGCTCGCGCCATCTATATGCGCCGACAATATGCCGCGAGATCGGGCCTGGAAACTCATCGTTAATACCGGATTTGAGGTCGAGGCGTGATTCCGCGCGATTACATCACAGAGTGGCGCGCAAGCGCACCTTGGGTGCAGGACTTTCAGGTCGAACAAGACTTGGTCATTTGCCGGGCGCTTGTTGCTATATTCACCCATCCCCTATTGCGCAAATCGCTGGCGTTTCGTGGCGGCACCGCGCTTTACAAGCTATATATACAACCTGCTGCGCGTTATTCTGAAGATATTGATCTTGTACAGATCAATGCCGAGCCCGCCGGTCCAGTAATGGAAGCGTTACGCGAAGCGCTCGACCCTTGGCTTGGGCGGGCGCAGTATAAACAATCGGCAGGGCGCGTCACGTTTGTTTATCGGTTTTTATCGGAAGACCCGACGCCGCTGCCGCTTCGGTTAAAAGTCGAAATAAACACCCGGGAGCATTTTACCGCGCACGGCCTTCGGTTTTTGCCATTCGTGGTGGTCTCGCGTTGGTTTGCCAGCGACTGTACGATCACAACCTATGATCTTGATGAATTGCTGGGGACCAAGCTTCGCGCCCTCTATCAGCGCCGAAAGGGTCGCGATCTCTTCGATCTGGCAACAGCATTGTTAACGAGCGAGGTTAACAGCGCGCGAGTGGTAGCGGCGTTTTCCTGCTATATGGCAGCTGGCGGTCATCGCGTCGCGCGCGCCGATTTTGAAGAAAATCTTGCACTTAAGCTGCAAGATCCGCGTTTTTTGTCCGATATCACGCCATTGCTCGCGTCCGGCGCGCATTGGGACCCCGCGCAAGCCGCTGCGCTCATTCGGGCAAATCTTTGCCCCTTGCTGGAGGGGGAAGCTTGGACCCGTGATTAGCGCGCGCCGCGCCAATGCCATTCTTACCGGTCGTTCACGCAGCGCCCGTGGTCACCTCTTGCGGGGCGAGGGCGTAGCGACGGCCGCAAAACTCGCATTTGGCGTGATAGCGCCCGTCTGGCTCGAGCATGTCGCGCAAATCCTCTTCGCCGAATTGGCGCAGGATCGCCGCCAGCCGCTCGGCCGTGCAATGGCAGGCGTCAACCAAAGCGAGCGCCGGCGCCATCCGCACGCCATCCTCATGGAACAGCCGATAGAGCACTTGCGGCGCGCCAAGCGCAGGGTCAAGCAATTCTTCGTCCTGTAAGGTGGCGACATGGGCGCTGGCGCGGTCAAAGGCGTCATCGGCGTCGCCGCGCGCGCTGTCGCCGGCGATGCGTTGAACCAGCACCCCGCCGGCCCGCCAGCGTTCGCGCCCGTCCGCATCGGACGCGATGCCGACGGCGACCTTGATCTTGGTCGGCACCTGTTCGGAGGTGGCGAAATAGCGTTCGGCGCAGATGGAGAGGCTCTCGCCTTCCAAAGGCGTGATGCCCTGATAGCGCTCCATATCGGGGCCCTGGTCGAGCGTGATCGCAAAAACGCCCTCGCCGAGGATGTCCATGCCCGACGGATGGGGCCCTTCAGTGGTCAATTGCGCCGCCAGCCGTTCTTCCTCGATGCGAACATAAGCGCGCAAATGGCCTTTGGTCGAAAATTCGGCGACGAGGAGCGGCGCCGCGCCATGGCTGGTGGTCTGCATGATCAAGCGCCCGTCGAATTTCAGCGAGGCGCCGACCAACGCCGCGATGGCAAGGGCTTCGCCCACCAAAGCTTGCACGGGCGCAGGGGCGGGATGGCGCTGCAAGATCGCCTCGATCGTGTCGGGTCCTAAGCGCACGATGCGGCCGCGCACCGGCTCGCCTTCGATCTGAAAGGTGGCGACAAGGTCATCGTCAGGCCCGCGCGCAAATCCTCCATCCCCTTCCGCCATTATGCATACTCCGGATTGAGCGCGCCAAGGCACCATAACAGAACGGCTTTTTGGGCGTGCAGGCGGTTTTCCGCCTCTTGCCAGACGAGGCTTTGCGGGCCGTCAAGGACGTCGGCGGCGACTTCTTCGCCGCGATGGGCGGGCAAGCAATGCAAAAAAACAGCATGGGCGGCGGCGCACGCCATCAGATCGGGGGTGACGGCATAGGGCGCGAACGCAGCGCGGCGGGCGTCTTCATCGGCATCGCCCATCGACACCCAGGTGTCGGTGACCACCGCATCGGCCGCTTGGACCGCCTCGACGGGGTCGTCGCATAGGCGGACATCGCCGCCAACGGCGGCGGCGGCCTGCAGCACCGACTTGGCAGGCGCAAAGCCCGCAGGGGCGGCGATGGTCAGCGAAAAGCCGAAAGCCGGCGCTGCTTCGATCAAGGACCGGCAGACATTATTGCCATCGCCGATCCAGGCGAGCCGCAGGCCCTCGATCCGGCCAAAACGCTCTTGAAGCGTCATTAAATCGGCGAGGATCTGACAGGGATGGGAGCGATCGGTCAGGCCATTGACGACTGGAATGGCGGCATGTTGCGCAAGCGCCTCAAGGTCCTCATGCCGCATCGCCCGCAACATCAACGCATCGACATAACCTGACAGCACCCGGGCGGTGTCGGCAATGGTCTCGCCGCGGCCCAATTGCAGGTCGCTTGCGCCGAGCATAATGGCCCCGCCGCCCAATTGCCGCATGGCCATGTCAAACGAGACGCGGGTGCGGGTCGAAGGCTTTTGAAAAATCATCGCCAGCGTTCGCCCAATCAACGGCGCGTCGGCATCCGGCGCGCCTTTGGGTCTTGAGGCCCGCGACCGCTTGCGCCGCAGCGCCTCGGCGAGGATCAGCCGCAATGAGGGGGCCGGGACCTCGGCGAGGTCGAGAAAATGCCGAAAACCTGCTTGCATGCTTTAAGCCGCCTTGGCCTTGGTTTCCGCCGCCAAGGCCGCATCGATGACGCCCAAAGCGGCGCTGACATGGGCGGCCTCCATCAGCAGCGGCGGCGCTAGCCGCAGCGTGTTTTGCCCGGCAACGCCGCATAACAGCCCGCGCTCGCGCGCCGCCGCCTGGACGGGCTTGGGATCACGCGCCAGGCGCAGGCCGCGCAACAGCCCCTTGCCGCGCACTTCCAGGACAAGGTCCGGATAAAGGTCTTTCAGCCCGGCAAGCCCTTGGGCGAGCTCATTGGCGCGCGCGTTGACGCTGTCGAAAAACCCCTCGGCCAGCATGACGTCCATAACGGCGTTGCCGACCGCCATCGCCAAGGGATTGCCGCCGAACGTGGTGCCGTGAACGCCGCGCGCCATGCCGGACGCGCCGCGCAGATTGGCCAAGACCGCCCCCATCGGGAAGCCGCCGCCAACGCCTTTGGCGACCGCCATCACATCGGGTTCTGCGCCACCGGTCCATTGATGGGCGAATAATTTTCCGGTTCGGCCGGCCCCGCATTGCACTTCGTCATAGATCAGCAACAGATCATGCGCGTCCGCCAGCCGGCGCAGCCCTTGCAAACAGACCCCCGGAACTTCGCGCAAGCCGCCTTCGCCCTGCACCGGTTCGATCAGGATGGCGCACACATCGGGTTCGGCGGCGGCGGCTTCAAGCGCGGCGTGATCGCCGAACGGCAATTGCCGATAGCCTGGCAAACGCGGGCCAAAGCCTTCGAGATAGATCTGATTGCCCCCGGCATTGACTGCGCCATAAGAGCGGCCATGGAAGGCACCCTCAAAGGTTAGCACCACAAAACGCTCCGGCGCGCCTTTGGCGAAATGATAGCGCCGCGCCATTTTCAGCGCGCCTTCGATCGCTTCGGTGCCGGAATTGGTGAAAAACACCTGGTCGGCAAAGGTGGCGTCCACGTAACGCTGCGCGAGGCGCAGCTGGTCTTCGACCAGGAACATGTTCGACAAATGCCAGAGTTTGTCGGCTTGGGCTTTCAGCGCCGCGACGAGATGCGGATGACCATGGCCCAAAGCGGTCACGGCGATTCCGGAGATGAAATCGAGATAACGCGCGCCCGTCTTGGTGAAGAGATAAGGACCCTCGCCCCGCTCAAAGATCAAATCGGGCGGCGAATAGACGGGAAGGAGGGGCGAAAGCGACGCTGTCATGACGGGATTCCTGGCTCGCCCGCGATTGGTGCAGCGTGATCGGGGCGTTGGTGAAGCGCCGCACCATGCCGCGCGACCCGGTATGGGTCAAGCAATGGCCGTCGCCATCCAAGCGCGGATGAGCAAACCTATCGGAGGATTTCGCTACAAATTTGCTCCAGCCAATATTGATCGACCGCGTCAAATGCCGCCGGATCGCTGGAATCAACGTCGAGCACCGCCGCCAGCTGGCCATCAGCGTCGAAAACAGGCACGACAATCTCCGATTGCGATCGGCTGTCGCACGCAATGTGGCCTGGAAAGGCGTGCACGTCAGGGACCAATTGCGTCGCGCTTTGCGCCGCCGCCGTACCGCATACGCCTTTGCCAAAGGGGATGCGCAAGCACCCAAGCGTTCCCTGATAGGGGCCGACCACCAATTCACGTGGTTTGTCGGGATCGACGAGATAAAACCCCGTCCAAAAAAACCGCGGCGCGAATGTCGATGCAAGCATCGAGGCCACCGTCGCATAGCGGGCGATGCGGTTCGGTTCCCCGTCCAATACGGCGGCGATTTGGGCGCTGACCTCGCGATAACGCGCGCCCTTGTCGGTCGAAAGGGTCATTTCGTTGAAAGCTTCAGCCATAGCAGCAATTTTTCCTGAGTAATCGCCCGCATGTGGCGGTTTCCGCCATCGGCGACAAGTGGCGCCGGTGTGATCAGGCAAAGTTCAACCAGGAAAGAAAAACGCGCGCCTTTAGGGGTTCAGCGCTACGACAAACGGCGCGCCGCCGTCGATGGTGCGGATCTGGCGCGATTGCCGCAACGCTTCATCGCGCGATCCCCACGGACCAACCAAAACGCGGAAAAACTGCGCGCCCTTGACGGTCGCCGGCTTGATGTGGACCGGCGCGGTCTCGCCGACCGTTGCGCGCGCGCGCCGCGCATTGTCGATCTCGCTAAACGAGCCCAGCTGCAGGTAATAGCCGGCATTGGCCTTGGCGCGCGGCACGGCGGGCGCCGGCGGGGTTTGGCGCGGCTCTACAGAGGCAGGGGCGGGCGCAGGAAGGGCACGCTCTTGCAGTGGCGCAATGGATACCGAGGGCGCCGGCGTCGCGGGTTCCGGCGCTGGGCCGACAATCGTCTCTGGTTTCTGCGCGCGCTGTTCGGCGCGGCGAACGGCTTCCAAAGGATCGAATGCCTGTCTAGCTCCAGACGGCGAAGCGCCAGCCTCGGCGCCATAAATCTCTTCGGGGCGATCGGCATAGCGAAAGCTCAAACGCGGTGCGGCGTCGCCTGCCGCCTTCGCCGTGACATTGTCGCCGCGGCTAGGTTTATTCGGTTTGGCGTCCACCGCAGAAGCCATGCCCGGAACGCCGAGAACGACAATGCATGCGCTAAGGAATTTTGCCGAGATACCCATTCTGGCGCTCCTACCCAGGGGCTGTTCTTGCCCTGCCAGCGCGAGCTCTATTTATCGACTCGCGCCCAACCACGGTCCCTCATACTCGCGGTCGAGGCAACACACGCTTAATAAATAGAGTAAACAGCAAATTTACGTTGATTTTACGTTTTTGACCGCGCAACGACAATTCGCGGCGCCTATTGGGTCTGCGCAACCAATTGGTCGTAAAGCCCGGCCTCGCGCCAATCTGTTACCCAGGCTGGCGGCGGGCTCGGCAGCGCATCGACCACCACTGCCGGCACGGTGATTTCACAGGGGTCAAAGCTCGCCCCTTCCTGTTCCATGCGCGCGCGAAACATCGGCCCGTCCGTGCGCATCACCCAAGTCTCGACTTTTTCCTCAGCCGGGGCGGTAGCGGCCACATAAGCGCGTTGCAGGCGATCGGGGATTTGCGGCGGGTCGCCCAAGGAAATGCGATAAGGAATATGCGCGCCGACGACGATCCGGCCGAAGGGCGTATAATTCTTGTCGAGATTTTCGACGCGCCCGCGCATTAAAAAGAATTGGTCGCTGAAACTATTCGGATCATTGGTCCGCGCGCCAGAAACGATTCCCGCACAATGCGGCGCCCAAGCCCGCAGGGAAGCTTCCACAAACATGGCGCGCGCCGTCTCCGGCTGCATCCGCAGCGGCATGCCATTCAAAAACCCTGCCGTCGCGAGGTCTGGATCGCCAATCGTGTCGATTTTTCCCAATTGGGTGCGGTCTGCGGTGAATTCCGCCGCAATCGGGGCTTTTCGCGCGTCTTCGCCGAACACCCGCGAGATATCGCCGCCTTGCGCGACAAATCCTTCGATCACGCGGTGAAAAGGCGAGGTGTCGTAAAGACCTTCGCGCGTCAGCTCGAGAAAACGCGCAACGTGATTGGGCGCCAATTCCGGCATGACCTCGATGATCATCCGCCCATAAACCGTGTCGAAATAGACCGTGCGCGCTGGATCGAGCAGGCGCCAATTGGCGGGGTCGCGGGACGGGTTGCCTGCAAACGACCAGTTCTCGACTTGCGTCGCACGGGTTGCCCGCGCTTCCGAGGGGCGGTCAGGGTTTGGCGGCGAAGGACGCTGCGGCGGTGGGCCCTGTTGTTGAGCGATCGCCAGCGGCGCGCCGAACGCGACGATAATCAGTCCCCCAACCAGTAACTTACGCAAAAACCCTGGCATTGACTACCCCAATTCAAAGCGCTGCCGCAGCGCCGCATGGACGCTGTCCGGCACGAATTTGCTCACATCCCCGCCGAGGCGGGCAATTTCTTTGACCAGCCGCGAGGCGATCGCCTGATGGTGCGGATCGGCCATTAGAAAAACCGTCTCGATGGCGGGATTAAGGCGCTGGTTCATCGCCACCATTTGAAATTCATATTCAAAATCCGAGACCGCGCGCAATCCGCGCACAATAATGCCGGCTTTGACGTCTTCAGCAAAGGCGATCAGCAGACTAGAAAAGGGACGCACTGAAATAATGGCCCCATTGCCGAGCCAATTACACTCACGCTGCACCATGGCGACCCGCTCGTCGATTGAAAAAAGGGGGCCCTTGTCGGCGTTGATCGCCACCCCGATCACCAATTCATCGACCAATTTGACCGCGCGACGAATGATGTCCAAATGCCCGTTGGTGATGGGGTCAAATGTGCCGGGATAGAGCCCAATGCGCATGGCGTCATCCTATCAAGTCAGGGGTCGATCTACGCGCCGTTCAAATCCGCCAATCGTTCCGCGGCGACGACGCTTTCGCCCTCGCCGACCCGGATCAGTTTCACGCCTTGGGTCGCGCGCGCGGCGATGCGAATATCGTCGACCGGGGCGCGGATCAGCTGGCCGCCATCGCTGACGGCGAGGATTTCGTCATCTTCATCGACCGGAAAACACCGCACGAGACGCTGATCGCGCTCGGTCAAGCGATGCCCGACAATGCCTTTGCCGCCCCGGCCCGACACGCGATATTCAAACGACGACGAACGCTTGCCATAGCCATCGCTGGTTACAGACAAGATGAATTGCTCGGCCGCGCCCAGCGCCGCCAGCCGCTCCGGCGACAGCGCGCCTTCGGCCTCGATGTCGCTTGCGTCTTCCGTGCTGGGATCAGCCGCCGCCGTTTCCGGCTCGGCCGCTTCGCCGGCGATCGCCCGGCGCATCGCCGTCGCATGCCGCAAATAAGCGCGCGCCTCGCTCGGCGTCACCTCGGTGTGGCGCAAAACCGCCATCGAGATCACCTCATCGCCCGCCTCAAGCGCGATCCCCCGCACGCCAGTCGAGGTCCGGCCCTGAAAGACCCGCACCTCTTCGACCGAGAAGCGGATGCATTGGCCCTTGGCCGTCGCCAGCAAAATGTCGTCATTCTTCGAGCAGATTTGCACATCGACGATGTTATCGCCTTCATCGGGCTTCATGGCGATTTTGCCGGCGCGGTTGACCTGCACAAAGTCGGCGAGGCTGTTGCGGCGCACCTGGCCTTGGCGCGTCACGAACATCACGTCCATGCCGTGGGCTTCGGCTTCTTCGATCGGCAGCAACATGATCGAGGTGATGCGATCTTCCGGCGCGATCGGCAACAGATTGACCAAGGCCCGACCGCGCGATTGCGGCGCGCCTTGCGGCAGCCGCCAGACTTTTTCTTTATACACCATGCCGGCGGCCGAAAAGAACAAGACCGGCGCATGGGTCGAGGCGACAAACACCCGGGTGATCGCGTCCTCGTCCTTCATCGCCATGCCGGCGCGGCCGCGGCCGCCGCGTTTTTGCGTGCGATAGACCGACAGGGCCGTTCGCTTGGCATAGCCGCTCAGCGTCACCGTGACGACCATGTCTTCGCGTTCGATAAAGGCTTCGTCTTCGAGATCGGCTTCCGCCTCCAAGATCACGGTACGGCGTTTTTGCGCGAACAAACGGCGGATCTCGGCCAATTCCTCGCGGATGATCCCCCATAGCCGCTCATGCGAGCCCAGAATGTCGAGCAGATCGCGGATCGAATCGGCGAGCGTTTGGCCTTCTTTGTCGAGTTCTTCGCGCCCCAAGGCGGTCAAGCGTTGCAAGCGCAAATCAAGGATCGCCCGCGCTTGCTCGTCCGACATCCGGATGTTCTGGCCTTCATCGAGCCTTGAGCGCGGATCGGCGATCAGCGCGATCAAGGACGCAATGTCGGCGGCGGGCCACAGACGCGCCGTCAGCGCCTCGCGCGCCGCCGCCGGATTGGCCGAATGGCGGATGATCCGAATGACCTCGTCAATATTGGCGACAGCAATGGCGAGGCCAACGAGGAGATGTCCTCGTTCGCGCGCTTTGGCGAGATCATGTTTAACGCGGCGCGTCACCACCTGCTCGCGGAACGCCAAAAACGCATCCAGCACGCCGCGCAGATTCAGCAATTGCGGCCGCCCGCCATCCAGCGCCAACATATTGACGCCGAAACTCGTCTGCAGCGGCGAGAACCGATATAATTGGTTCAGAACAACGTCCGGCGTGGCGTCTCGTTTTAGCTCCAACACCACCCGAATGCCATGCCGATTGCTTTCGTCGCGCAGATCGGTGACGCCTTCGATTTTCTTTTCTTTGACCAATTCGCTGATGCGGGTGACCAAATTGGCCTTGTTGAGCTGATAGGGGATTTCCGTGATGACAATCGCTTCGCGATCTTTGCGGATCGTCTCGATCGCGGCCTTACCGCGCATGATCACTGAGCCGCGCCCCGTCAAGAGCCCCGCCCGCGCGCCGGCTCGGCCCAAAATCTCTCCGCCCGTCGGGAAATCCGGTCCGGGCACCAGCGCCAGCAGCGCCTCGTCGCTGATCTCGCGATTATCGATGATCGCCAAAGCCGCGTCGATCACTTCGCCCAGATTATGCGGCGGGATATTGGTCGCCATGCCGACCGCGATGCCGCCCGCGCCATTGACAAGGAGATTGGGGAAACGGGCTGGCAGCACCGTCGGCTCGATCTCGGAATTGTCGTAATTGGGCTGGAAAGCCACCGTGTCGCGGTCAATATCGGCCATCAGATAATCGGCCAATTTCTTCATCCGCACTTCGGTATAGCGCATCGCCGCCGGCGGATCGCCATCGACCGAGCCGAAATTGCCTTGCCCGTCCAGCAAGACCGCTCCCATGGAAAAGTCCTGCGCCATCCGCACCAGCGCGTCATAAATCGCTACATCGCCATGCGGGTGATATTTCCCGATGACGTCGCCGACGACGCGCGCCGATTTCCGATAGGGCTTGTCGCTGGTATAGCCGTTTTCGTTCATCGAGAACAAAATCCGCCGATGCACCGGCTTTAGCCCGTCGCGCACGTCGGGCAACGCGCGCGCCACGATCACGCTCATCGCGTAATCGAGATAGGACCGGCGCATTTCTTCTTCGATCGCGATCGGGGAAACGCCCGGCTCTAGACGATGGCGATCGGACGGGGAGGCGGACTCTTCGCTCACTTCATTTCTCTGATTGGTCTTGCGCCGCAACAATCGCGCAAGACACAGGTTGGCGCGCAGATGATCGACTCAAAAGGCGCGCTGCGGCGCAAACCTATCGGAAATTGCGTCTGTTTCCGCAAGGGGCTTGGGTGAGACGGTTCGCCCGTGCGGCGAGGATCGGCGCGGCCCGGCGAAGCATCGCTGGGGGGCTTATTCCGCCGCCGATAATGCCCCGTTCGCCGCGATCGCTGGCGCAAAGCGCGCCTGCGCTTCACGCACAAAGGCGTTCATGATCAACTGGGCGGCGCGTTCGGCGTTAGCCTGCGCCAGTGCGCCGAGCAAAGGGTTCTTGAACTCGTAATCCAGCGAAAAATGCACGACGGCCCCTTCGCCTGCGGGCTGAAAGCGCCACACATTCTCCAGACGGAGAAACGGCCCGCGCGCCAGCCGCACCGCCACCGTCTGCGCGCGCCGATCTTCCGTGACGTAAGTCGCAAAGCGCTCGGTCAAGCCCATGAAGCCGACGATCGCTTCGGCCAAAAAGGCCCGTGCGCCCGCTTGTTCGCGCTCATCGCTGACCCGCATCGCTTTGATCCACGGAATAAACCGCGGATAAGCGCGCACATCGGCCACCAAAGCGCGCAGCGCTTCTGGCGCAAAAGGCAATCGACGCTCGACACTGACTTTCGGCATCGTCACTTTCTCACGCAGCGGCGAGGCTTTGGGCGCGCGCCGCCCGCAGCTGCGCAAAGTCCGCATCCGCATGATAGCTCGATCGCGTTAACGGACTGGCCGCAACCATCAAAAACCCTTTCGCCCGCGCAATGGCGGCGTAACCGGCGAATTCTTCCGGATCGACGAATCGCGCCACGGGCGCATGTTTCGGCGTCGGCTGCAAATATTGCCCAATCGTGATGAAGTCTATACCAGCCGAGCGCATGTCGTCCATGACCTGCATCACTTCGTCGCGGGTCTCGCCTAGGCCGACCATCAATCCCGATTTGGTGAATTGTTTAGGATCGCGCGCTTTGACCTGCTCCAATAGACGCAGCGAATGATAATAGCGCGCGCCCGGGCGGATCGAGAGATAAAGGCGCGGCACGGTCTCGATATTGTGATTAAAGACATCCGGCGCGGCGTCGATCACGGTTTCCAGCGCGCCGGGTTTACGCAAAAAATCCGGCGTCAAAATCTCGATCGAGGTCGCGGGCGCCGCCGCACGAATCGCTTGGATCGTCTCAACGAAATGCTGCGCGCCGCCATCGGGCAGATCATCGCGATCGACCGAGGTGATGACGACATGCGCAAGGCCCATGCGGGCGACCGCTTCGCCAACCCGGCGCGGCTCATCTGCGTCGAGCCCCTCGGGCAAGCCCGTCCGCACATTGCAAAAGGCGCAAGCGCGCGTGCAAATCTCGCCCAAAATCATGAAGGTGGCGTGCTTTTTGGTCCAGCATTCGCCAATATTCGGACAGCCCGCCTCCTCGCAGACTGTAGCGAGTTTGTGTTCTTTGACGATCGCCCGCGTCTCTGCATAACCTTGGCTGGTCGGCGCTTTGACGCGGATCCAATCGGGCTTGCGCAAGACGGGACTGTCGGGCCGATGGCGCTTTTCGGGGTGGCGGGCTGCGCCGCGCACCGGCGCCGCATCCTCTTTGTCCGTCTTGCCAATTCGGTCAATCAAAGTCGTCATGGCGGCTAAATGGTCCTGTTTTGCGGTTTTCGCAAGTTCGCCCTTCGCCCATGAATCGGGTCGTCTCACATCGCCATGGTCACATTCCATTGAAATCATTAATGCTTTTCGCCCCGAATGGGGGGATTGTCTCTCGATCGCGGCTGCATTATCGTGCGCGACATAAAAAAGACATATCTACGCGAAAGTCTGGAGCACTGCGCCAATGGCGGTTGAGGGTTTTGCGCTCGACAAGAGGCGGATGACGGTTTTCGACGCCCTCATTGCCGCCAGCCGGGAATTTGGTCCCTCAAAGAAAATCCTGATCGACCAAGATCGCAAGCCGATCTCTTATCTCGACGCCATGCGCGCGGCCTTTGCGCTGGGGTCAAAGATCCGGTCCTTTACCCAAAGGCGCGAGCCGGTCGGGGTCTTGCTCCCGTCCAGCGTTGGCGTTGCCGTGACATTTTTCGCGTTGCAGGCGATTGGGCGCACGCCCGCCATGTTGAACTTCACCTCCGGCGCGATCAATCTGACTGCTGCTTGTCGCGGGGCCGGCATCAAGACAATCCTGACGGCGCGCAAATTCGTCGATCAGGGGAAATTGGGCGATCTCATTGAGGCTTTGGCCGGTCAATGCCGGATTGTGTATCTTGAAGACGTTCGCGCATCGGTCGGAATATTCGACAAGCTCTACGCAGCGATCGCCGCCGCCTTTCCGCGCGTTTTCGCGGCCCCGACCAAGCCGAGCGATCCGGGCGTTGTCCTGTTTACCTCGGGCAGTTTTGGCGCGCCGAAGGGCGTCTTGCTGACGCAAAGCAATCTCGTCGCCAATTGCCGTCAAGTCGCCCAGCAGATCCCGCTTGATCCGTCCTGGACCTTTGTCTGTCCGCTGCCGACCTTTCATTGCTTCGGCTTGACGGGCGGGGTGCTGTTGCCGCTGCTCACCGGCATGCGCGCCGCGCTTTACCCCTCGCCCCTGCACCACAAGCAGATCCCGGAATTCGTCCGCGACGTAAATGGCACGATCCTGGTCGGCACCGACACCTTCGTTCAGCATTATGCGCGCGCCGCCAAACCGGGCGATTTCGCCAGCCTGAAATTCATCGTTTGCGGGGCCGAGCGCGTGCGCGAGGAAACCCACCAGCTCTTTGCAGAACGCTTTGGCGTTGAGATCATCGAAGGATATGGCGCGACCGAGGCCGCCCCGATCATCGCCGTCAATCGCCCCGGTTTTAATTGCCCGGGCACCGTTGGACCGCTTTTGCCGGGAATTGAGGCGCGGCTCGAG
>DHHV01000141.1:19893-27204 GCA_002403455.1 Hyphomonadaceae bacterium UBA4763
GGCGCGGCTCGAGCCGGTGCCGGGGCTCGACAATGCCGGCAAGCTGATCGTGCGCGGGCCCAATGTCATGGCCGGTTATTTGAAAGGCGATGGCACGCTCGCCCATGAGCCAACCCCAGGCGGCTGGCATGATACCGGTGATGTCGTGCGCATTGGCGAGAATGGCTGCGTCGCCATTCTTGGCCGGGTCAAGCGCTTTGCCAAAATCGGCGGGGAGATGGTGTCGCTGACGGCGATCGAGAACTACGCCTCGGAAATCTGGCCCGGCGTTCGCCATGCCGTTGTTTCGGTACCCTGCCATCGCAAAGGCGAACGGCTGGTGCTCGTCACCGAATGCCAGGAGGCCGAGACCGGCTCGTTCCTGAATTGGGCGCAACGCAATGGCGCGCCCGGAACTCGCCATCCCCCGCAAAGTGGTGAAAGTCGGCGAGGTGCCCGTGCTCGGCACCGGTAAGACCGATTATGGCGCGGTGCAGAAATTGGCGAGCGATCTCGTGGAAGTTGAAGCTGCCTAATTCTTCCTCAGCGGACCAATTGCGCCTTCGCCGCTGCATAGTCCTTCTTCATCTCGTCGATATAGGCGCCGGCGGAGCGCACAGCCCGAACCGCGCCAATGCCTTGGCCCGAGCCCCAGATATCGCGCCAAGCCTTGGCGTCGGTATTGCCCCCCGAGCCGAAATTCATTTTCGACGGGTCGCTTTCGGGCAGGTTTTGCGGGTCCAGGCCAGCTTTGACGATCGAGCCTTTCAGATAATTGCCATGTACGCCGGTGAACAGACTGGAATAAACGATGTCTTCGGCTTGGCTGTCGACGATCATTTGCTTGTAATCGGCCGCCGCATTGGCTTCATCCGTCGCAATAAAGGCCGAGCCGATATAGGCGAAGTCGGCGCCCATGGCTTGGGCGGCCAGCACGGCCCGCCCCGTCGCGATCGCGCCGGACAACGCCAAGGGCCCCGAAAAGAATCCCCGGATTTCCTGCACCAAGGCGAAAGGCGACAACGCGCCGGCATGGCCGCCCGCGCCGGCGCAAACGGCGATCAGCCCATCGGCGCCTTTTTCAATGGCTTTGCGGGCAAAGGCGATATTGATGATGTCGTGCATAACGACGCCGCCCCAGCTGTGCACGGCGAGGTTGATCTCCTCGCGCGCCCCGAGCGAGGTAATCGTCAGCGGGACTTTCCAGCGCGCACAGACCTCCAAATCATGCTCCAGTCGATCGTTCGATCGATGCACGATTTGATTGACCGCAAAGGGCGCGGCTTTGCGATCGGGGTTTTTTGCGTCCCAATCGGCCAGCGTTTCGGTGATCTCGGCGAGCCAATCGTTTAGTTTTTCTTTCGGCCGCGCATTCAGCGCCGGAAAAGACCCCACCACCCCATTAATACATTGCGCAATCACCAATTTCGGATTGGAGACGATAAACAATGGCGCGCCGATCACGGGAAAGGCAAGGCCTTGAAGACAAGCAGGCAGGGTCATGGCGTCTCCGCGGGCGCATCGCACATGTTGAGCGTTACAAGGCTAACAGTCCCCGCCTTGCCAAAGCAAGCGGCGGCGCCGCTGCGTCAATTTGACTTGACGTTGACGCTAACGTTATCTATCGAATGCATATGAAGTCGTCTGCGCCGTCCTCTTCACCGATCGCGCGCCCGGCCCCGCGCCGGCGACCCAAGATCGTTTATGACGGCGGCCCGACCTTTACGATCACCGATCTGTCGCGCGAGTTCGATCTGACCCCGCGCGCTTTGCGGTTTTACGAAGCCAAGGAATTGCTCAACCCGATAAGGCGCAATGGCGCGCGCGCGTTCACCCAGCGCGATCGGGCGCGCCTTGTGCTGATCCTGCGCGGCAAACGCATCGGCCTCAGCCTCGAAGAAATCCGCGAATTGCTTGACCTGTATGATCTGGAGGACGGTCCCCGCGCTCAATTGCAGGCCTCCAAGCTGAAATTTGAAGAACGCCGCGACGCCTTGCTGCGCCAGCGCCAAGACATCGAAACCGCGATCATCGAGGTGGAAGCCGGTCTTGAATTGATCGCCCGCAAACTCGCCGAAGCGGGCCCCAGTCCTCAAGAAGAAGCCGCTGCACAAGCATTTGATCGCGCCGCGCGCCAAAGCCTCGGCGAAAGCGGCTAAATCGCCCCGACACAGCCTCGCGATAACGTCAAACTATGCTAACGCGACGCCAAAATTCAAGCGCTCACCCAGCGCCACGCCAAAGCAGGGAGTAGATTGATGCCCATTTTCGCCGCCCCGGTCCGCGATCAGCAATTTTTGCTGGAAGACGTCCTCGACATCCATCGTTATTCGAACCTGCCCGGCTTTGCCGATGTGCAAGGCGACGTGCTCGGCGCGATCTTGAGCGAAGGCGCGAAATTTGCCGAGAACGTCCTCGCCCCGATCAACCGGATCGGCGACATTGAGGGCTGCAAACGCAATCCGGATGCGAGCGTCACGACGCCGAAGGGCTTCAAAGAGGCCTATCGCCAATTTGCCGACAATGGCTGGGCCGGCATTTCAGCCGATCCGACCTATGGCGGGCAGGGGCTGCCGCATGTCGTCGCGCTGGCGATTTCCGAGATGAGCTCGGCCGCCAATATGGCTTTTTCGATGTATCCGGGTCTGACGCGCGGCGCGGCGGAAGCGATCTATGCCGGCGGCTCGGACGCGCAAAAACAGCAATATCTGCCCAACATGTTCTCCGGCAAATGGGCCGGCACGATGAACCTCACCGAGCCGCAATGCGGCACCGATCTTGGCTTGATCAAAACCAAAGCCGTCCCGCAAGCCGATGGGACCTATAAAATCAGCGGCCAGAAGATTTGGATTTCCGGCGGCGAGCAAGACCTGACCGAGAATATCATTCACCTGGTGCTGGCCCGCATCGAAGGCGGCCCGGAAGGCATCAAAGGCATTTCGCTGTTCATTGTGCCGAAATATCTCGTCAATGACGACGGCTCGCTCGGCGCGCGCAATGCGCTCGAATGCGGCGGGCTCGAGCATAAAATGGGCATTCACGGCAATGCGACCTGCGTGATGCATTACGAAGGCGCGACCGGGTATCTGGTCGGCGAGCCGCATAAGGGCATGCGCACGATGTTCGTGATGATGAACGAGGCGCGGCTCGGCGTTGGCATGCAAGGGCTTGCCCAAGCCGAAATCGCCTATCAAAACGCCGTCGCCTTCGCCAAAGACCGCCTGCAATCGCGCGCGGTGACGGGGGCCAAGCGTCCCGATCTGCCGGCCGATCCGATCCTTGTGCATCCGGATGTGCGGCGCATGCTGATGGATACGCGCGCGTTCAAAGAAGGCGCGCGCGCTTTTGCGTTCTGGACCGCGCTCTACGCCGATCTGTTGCATCGCTCGCCCGATGAAGCTGTCCGCCAAAAGGCCGATGATTATCTCGCGCTGATGACCCCAGTCGTCAAAGCCTTCCTGACCGATCGCGGCCTGAAAGCCGTTTCCGACAGCCTGCAAGTCTTTGGCGGTTCGGGCTATGTCGAAGAATGGGGCATGTCGCAATTCATGCGCGATGCGCGCATCGCCCTCATCTACGAAGGCACCAACGGCATTCAGGCGCTCGACTTGGTGGGACGCAAACTCGCGGCCAATGGCGGGCGCGCCGTGTTCACCTTCTTCAACGAAGTCGAAGACTTCATCGGGGAAAGCAATGCCGACCCGGCGTTGAAGCCCTTCATCGAGGGCCTGCGCACCGCCAAAGACCGCCTGCAGCAAGCCACCAATTGGCTGATGCAAAACGGCCTCAGCAATTTCGAAAACGCCGCCGCGTCAAGCTCGGATTATCTGCAATTATTCGGCCTGACGGCGCTGACCTATATGTGGGCGATGATGGCCAAGGCCGCGCAAGCCAAAGCCCCGACTGGCGATGATTTCTACGGCAACAAGCTGAAAACCGGCCGTTATTTCCTCGATCGGGTCTTGCCGGAAACCGCTCTTTATTTGACCAAGGTCGAGACGGGGGCCGAAGCGATGATGGCGCTCGACCTCGAGGCGTTCTAACATATCCAAACAGACATCGCGCCGACGGGCGCGCTTTGCTGGTTGGCGCTGCCATATCTAAAACCAAAAATCCGGAGGAAGCGCTTTGTCCGTTCTGCAAGTTGAAACGCCCGAATTCATGCGCGCGCCGGAACTGGACGCTTTCCGCTCCACTGTCTCGCGTTTTTTCGAGCGCGATTGCGTGCCGCATGTGCCGCGCTGGAATGCGCAAGGCATGGTCGATCGCGATGTCTGGACCAAAGCCGGCGCGCTCGGCCTGCTCTGCCCGTCGGCCCCGGCCGATTTTGGCGGCGGCGGTGGCGATTTTCGCCACGAAATCATCATCATGGAAGAAATGGCGCGGTTGGGCGTCGCCGGCTTTGGCCTGCCGCTGCATAATGCGATCATCGCTCCCTACATCACCCATTACGGCTCGGACGAGCAAAAGCGCCAATGGCTGCCGCGCCTGAGCAGCGGGGAATTGGTGTCGGCGATCGCGATGACCGAGCCGGGGGCCGGCTCTGACCTGCAAGGCATCAAGACCACCGCCCGCAAAGACGGCAATCATTACGTCATCAACGGTCAAAAGACCTTCATCTCGAACGGCCAGCTCGCCAATTTCATCATTGTCGTCTGCAAGACCGACGCCGCCCAAGGCGCGCATGGCGTCTCGTTGATCGCGATTGAGACCGAGGCCGTTGAGGGCTTCAAGCGCGGCCGCAATCTCGAAAAGATCGGCATGCCGGCGCAAGACACCTCCGAGCTGTTCTTCGACGACGTGCGCGTGCCGACCGCCAATTTGATCGGCGCCGAAGAGGGCCTTGGCTTCATCCAATTGATGCAGCAATTGCCGCAAGAACGCTTGATCATCGCCATTCAGGGCCTTGCCATGATGGAAAAAGCGCTGGGAGTCACGGTGGAGTACGTGAAGGGTCGCGAGGCATTCGGCCGACCGATCTTCAATTTCCAGAATACCCAATTCAAATTGGCCGAGGCCAAGACCAAGGCAACGCTCGCCAAAGTCTTCGTCAATTATTGCACCGAGCTTTTGCTGCGCAACGCGCTCGACCCCGCCACCGCCTCGATGGCGAAATATTGGGTCAGCGACGCGCAAGGCGAAGTCATTGACGAATGCGTGCAATTACATGGCGGCTATGGCTACATGGCCGAATACCCGATCGCGCAAATGTGGCGCGACGCGCGCGTCGCCCGCATTTATGGCGGGTCCAATGAAATCATGAAATTGCTGATCGCCCGCAGCCTCTAACCCTTCGCTAAACCGGCGCGCGGCGCGCCGATCGTCGCCGCCCATCTCGATCAATTTGTCAACGGAGCAGCCCCCATGACCGACGCTTTCATCTATGACGCCGTCCGCACCCCGCGCGGCAAGGGCAAGGCCAGCGGCGCCCTGCACGAGATCACCGCGCTGCAATTGGGCACGCAAGTGCTCGAGGCGGTCCGCGATCGCAATGCGCTCGACACGGCGCGCGTTGATGACGTCGTCTTCGGCTGCGTCGCTCCGGTCGGCGAGCAAGGCGCCGATATCGCCCGCGCGGCGGTCATCAACGCCGATTATGCCGAGACGACGGCGGGCGTACAGATCAACCGCTTTTGCGCGTCAGGGCTTGAGGCCGCCAATATGGCCGCCGCAAAAGTCATGACCGGCGAAGCCGATTTCGCCATTGGCGGCGGCGTCGAGAGCATGAGCCGGGTGCCGATGGGCGCCGATGGCGGCGCCTGGCCGGTCAATCCTGAGATCGCGATCAAGTCCTATTTCGTGCCGCAAGGCATTTCGGCTGACGTGATCGCCACCAAATATGGCTTCAGCCGCGACGACGTCGACGCTTATGCGATCGAAAGCCAAAAGCGCGCCAAGAAAGCCTGGGACGAGAACCGCTTCAAGCGCTCGATCGTCGCCGTCAAAGACCAAATGGGCGCGATGATCCTCGCTCATGACGAACATATGCGCCCCGAAACCACCATGCAATCACTGGCCTCGCTCGATCCGAGCTTTGCGATGCCGGGCGAAATGGGCTTCAACGCCGCCATCCTGCAGCGTTATCCGGAGCTCGAGCAGGTCAATCACGTCCACCATGCGGGCAATTCCTCCGGCATCGTCGATGGCGCAGCGGCTATATTGTTTGGCTCGAAAGCCGCCGGCGATGCGGCTGGCCTAAAACCCCGCGCCAAAGTGCTCGGTTTCGCCTCGATCGGGTCTGAGCCCTCGATCATGCTGACCGGCCCCTCGGCGGTGACGCAAAAACTGTTGAAAAGGCTCGGCATGTCGGTCGCAGACATCGATCTTTACGAACTCAACGAAGCCTTCGCGAGCGTCGTTCTGCGCTTCATGCAGGCGCTCGACATTTCGCATGACAAGATCAACGTGAATGGCGGGGCGATCGCCATGGGCCACCCGCTCGGCGCGACCGGCGCGATGATCCTTGGCACGGTGCTCGACGAATTGGAGCGCACCGGCAAGGAAACCGCTTTGGTCACCTTATGCGTCGGCGCCGGCATGGGCACGGCGACCGTTATTCAACGGGTGTGAGGCGGACTTTTTTTCAGGTGGACGCGAAATCCAACGATGATGACATGGGTCTTGTCGAACACCGGCTTTCCAGCGCTTCAGAGATAGATTGAGGGGCGGCGCCGCCTTTCTCAAGTAAATGGATATGGGAGTCTCTATCATGCACACCTTCCAACTCGCCATCGAAGACGGCATCCTGATCGCGACTTTCGACGTGCCGGGCCGCTCGATGAACACCATCACCCGCGAGGTGATGGCGGACTTGCCGGCTTTGGTCGAGCGGATCAAAACCGATCCGGAGGTCAAAGGCTGCGTGATCGCTTCGGGCAAAGCCTCTGGATTTTGCGCCGGCGCTGATTTGGGCGAGATGAACCAGAATCTTGGCGGCGGCGCCGCGAGCGCCGATGCGGACTCGCAATTGAAGGCGGCGTTCGATGCAGCCTTCACGCTCAATAAATCGCTGCGGGCGCTCGAAACCTGCGGCAAACCGGTCGCCTGCGCGCTACAGGGCTTAGCCTTGGGCGGCGGGCTCGAAATCGCGCTCGCCTGCCATTACCGGGTTGCAGCCAATGACAATCCAAAACTGCAATTGGGCTTGCCGGAGGCCAAAGTGGGCCTTCTCCCGGGCGCCGGCGGCACCCAGCGTCTGCCCCGCCTGATGGGCGTCATGGCGGCGCTGCCGCTGATCCTCGAAGGCAAGTCGATGACGGCGCAAGAAGCGCTCGCCGGCGGAGAGGTCCACGCATTGGCCCCCAGCGCCGAGCTGATCGCCAACGCCAAGGC
>DHHV01000121.1 GCA_002403455.1 Hyphomonadaceae bacterium UBA4763
CGCGCCATCATCGCCGGCGCCATCATCGCCGGCGCCGTCATCGCCGTCGCCGTCGTCGCCGTCGGGGTTGTCGGTGTCCGGATCGTCAGTATCCGGGTCGTCAGCATCAGGATCATCATCACCATCGTCGCCGCCGCCGGGAGGGGCTTCTTGCGCGATCGCCGGCGCCGCAACGAAGGCGGCGATTGCGATCCCACTTAAAGCAGCGGCCAGCTTGGGCGGAATGGTGGGCAAAACCCAGGCGAGGACCAAGGCCGAAGTCGACGTCAACAAATTACGCATGCAGGCTCTCCAGCGCTGTTATGCCTTATAAACGCCGGCTTATTAAAAAAATTCCGTCGCGATTTATTTCGTGGTCGATAATTGGCTATTGCGAGATTTGTGACGGAATAATTTCGTCGACCGGTCGTTGGAGGGGCATGACATGCGTGAAGCAAGGCCGGTCAATGCCAGCCGCGACAAGGTCGCTGATTTGCGGTCCGAGATCGTGGCGCTCATTCCTCGGCTCCGACGCTTTGCGCTGGGTTTAACACGAAACCGAGACGAGGCCGACGATATGGTGCAATTGGCTTTAGAACGCGGATTGGCGCGGCTTTCACATTTTACAATCGGCACGCGGCTTGATTCGTGGATGTTCCGTATTCTGCAAAACGCCTGGATCGATCTGGCGCGGCGCCGGCAACGCGATGGCGCGCCGGTTGATCTCGACGCGATCGCCGAACTGACGCCGGACGCTTTGGAAGATGCGGCGCGGCTGAGCGTGCAACGCGAGGTCCAACAGGCGATGACGGCGTTGTCGGCCGATCAACGCGCGCTGGTGATGTTGGTGCTGGTCGAAGGTTATTCCTATCAGGAGGCCGCCGACATCGTCGAAATCCCGGTCGGCACGGTGATGAGCCGCTTGTCGCGGGCGCGGCAGATCCTGATGGATCGCTTGAGCGTTGACGGAGAACGGCCATGATTGTGGTGACCGATGAAGACCTGATGGCCTTTGCGGATGGGGTTTTGGGCGAAGCGGCGGCGGCCGAGATCGCCGCGTTGGCGGCTAAAGACCCGGTTGTCGCGGCCAAGATCGAGGCGTTTCGGCAAAGTCGGGCGACCTTAGCGGGCGCGTTTGACGCGGTGCTCACCGAAGCTGTGCCGGACCGGTTTTTGGCGAGCATCGATCATTATTTGCCGGCGCAAGCCACGGCCGAAGTGATTTCCTTGGACGCGCGGCGAAAGCCTAAGGCGGCCGCGCGCTTTGCTTGGCCCGATTGGCGCCAGGCGGCGGCCGCCGCGATGATTGCGGTGACGGCCGGCGGCGTCGGCTATTGGGCAAAACCTTTGGGCGACGGCGCGGCGATCGGTCTTGGCGCGGCCAGTCCTGTTCTGGCGCGGGCGCTTGATGCCGGCCAATCGGGCCAGCGATTTGCCATGAGCAGCGAAGCGGGTCTTATCCCGGTGACGAGCTTTATCGACAAAGAAGCGCGGGCCTGCCGCGAGTTTGAGACGCAAGGCGGGTCGAGCGCTGGGGCGGGCATTGCTTGCCGGGCGGCGGATGGCTGGCGGATTGAGGCTTGGGTCGCACAGCCGACCGGAACCACCAGCGGCGGCAAGGATTTTGTCACCGTCGGCGTTGGCGACAATCCGGTGCTGAATGCGGCGTTGGCGCAATTGGGCGAAAGCCATTTGCTGGATGGCGCGCAAGAAGCGTGCGCGATCGCCAATAATTGGCGCGGCGATTTAGCGGCGTGTGTTCGGGCGAAATAGCGGCCTAAGCATGGGCAAAAATGTCGATTTCCGGCCAGCCGGCGATGTCGAGCGCGGCGCGGGTCGGCAGAAAGTCGAAACAAGCTTGCGCCAAATGCTGACGGCCTTCACGGGCCAGCATTTCATCAAGACGGGCTTTGATCTGGTGCAGATAAAGCACGTCCGAGGCGGCGTAAGCGATCTGCGCCTCGGTCAAATCGCGCGCGCCCCAGTCCGAGCTTTGTTGTTGCTTGGAGAGGTCAACGCCGACAAATTCTTTCACCAATTCTTTCAAGCCGTGCTTGTCTGTAAAGGTGCGTACGAGGCGCGAGGCGATTTTCGTGCAATAAACGGGGCGGATATCGGCGCTCAGATGATGGGCGAGCATGGCGATGTCGAAGCGGCCGAAATGAAAAATCTTCAGCACTTCGGGGTCGGCTAACAACGCAACGAGATGCGGCGCGCCGCGAAAGGGGCGCTCGATCTGCACGACATGCGCATCGCCATCGCCGGCCGATAATTGAACAAGGCAAAGCGCATCGCGCTGGACATTCAGGCCCATGGCTTCGGTGTCGATCGCAACAGAGCCGGAAAAGCGGACGTGCGCCGGCAGATCGCCGCGATGGAAATGGATGGTCATCGACACTGGGCCTTTGTGCGGTATGTTTTCGGTGGCCGGGCGTTAGCATTGGCTGGCGCAGCAGCGCAACGTCGCTAAAAAATTCGCGGCGAGAGGGCAGCGCGGCTTGCGGAGGCACAAGCGCGCGGTGTTATGCGCCATGCGCTCGCTTCGCACCGTCGCCGTCTTGATCCTCGCCATCTGTATTTTGCAGGTTGCTGGCGGGTTGTTGGGCGTTTGGCTGCCCTTGGCGATGGCCGATGACGGCCTCAGCAAAGTCTATGTCGGCGCCGTCGCCGCGACTTATTCGGCCGGTTTTATGGGCGGGGCGGCCCTGTCGGGCGCGTTATTGCGTCGGATCGGCCATATCCGCGTATTTTCGGCGGCGGCGGGCGTTTGCTGCGCCATGACATTGTTTTTGTTCTGGGCCGACGGCGTGATCGCTTGGGCCTTGCTGCGCATGCCGCAAGGGGCTTGCATCGCCATCCTGTTTGCGACCTCGGAAAGCTGGATGAATACGGTGCTAGGCAAGGACGAGCGCGGCTCAGTCCTGGGGGTTTATTTTCTGGCGACCAAGGTGGCGCTGGCGGGCGGGCCGTTTTTGGGCGCAGCGGCGGCGATGGGCGATCCGGCGCCGCTGATGGTGGCGGCGGCCTGTTTTGCCCTGTGCCTGGTGCCGATTTGCTGGACGGCGCAGACCCAACCGCAGCCGCTGCAAGCCGCGCCAATGGCGATCGGGTCGCTGTTTCAAACCGCGCCGGCCGCCGTCATTGCGGCGTTCTTGGCTGGGATGTCGAACAACGCCGTGTTGGGGCTGGCCCCGCTTTATGCGCGCGATCGCGGCGAGGTCGAGCAAGCGCCGTTGTTTCTCGCCTGCGCCTGGGCGGGGTCGCTGGCGACGCAATGGGTGGCGGGCTGGGCGTCTGACAAGATCGACCGGCGCCTGGTGATTGCCGCTTTGAACGCGCTGGGCGCAGCGGGCGCGCTGGCGATTTTCTTGCTGCCGCCGCAAGCCGGGTTTCACTGGGCGATGCTGGGCATTGCGGTGTGGGGCGCGGGCTCGCTGTCTTATTACGGCATCGCAGTGGCGCATATGGCCGATCGCACCTCGACCGCGAATATGGCGCATGCCGTGGCCGGTCTGTTGTTCGTCTGGGCGATCGGGTCGATCTTTGGGCCATTGATCGCCGGATTTGTCGCTGACCGCACCGAAGGCGCGCGGGGGCTGTTCGGTTATGCCGCGATCATCGGCGTCCTTGTGTGCGTGTCGATGGGGCTGCGGCTGCGGGTGCCAGGTCCGGCGCGCGCCGAGAAAGGCGCCTTTGCGCCGCAGGCGGAGAGCTCGGTCGCAGCCGGCGAAGCGCTGGCGCTGACCGGCGCCGCCAAAGCCGTAAAAATAGACCAGTCTGCATAACTTACGAAAAGGTGTTCGCCGCCCCCTTTTCCAAAGCGCCATCAGGCTTTAGGCGGGGTTGCTTGCGGCGGTCGCGCGCGGCATCGACGCGCGCGCAAGGCAAGGCGCGGCGGAACGGCCGGCGCGCAGCGGTCGCGGGTCGAACTTTGCGCTGGCGATCGCAGCGCCGTCAAAAGAGGGACGTGAGCAGATGAATATCCACGAACATCAGGCCAAAGCGATCCTGCGCCAGTTTGGCGCGCCCGTCAGCAGCGGCTACGCCGCGTTTACGGTCGAAGAGGCGCTCGAGGGGGCGGCGAAATTGGATGGTCCGCTTTTCGTGGTGAAAAGCCAAATTCATGCCGGCGGGCGCGGCAAAGGCAAATTCAAGGAAGCCGCTGCGGGCGAAAAAGGCGGCGTGCGACTGGCGCGCAGCCCCGAAGACGTCGGCCTGTTTGCGACGCAAATGCTCGGCAATACCTTGGTGACCGTGCAGACCGGGCCGGCGGGGCGCGTCGTCAAGCGGCTTTATATCGAGCAGGGCTCCGACATCGCCAAGGAATTATATCTGTCGGCCGTGGTCGATCGCGGCACGGGGCGGGTGTCGTTCATCGCCTCCACCGAAGGCGGCATGGATATCGAGCAAGTCGCCCATGACAGCCCAGAAAAAATCTTGACGATCAGTATCGATCCCGCGACCGGCCCGACCGAGGATGACGGTCAGGAAGTCGCCGAAGCGCTGGGTCTTTCCGGGGATCTCGGCAAGCAATGCATCGAGTTGGTCAAGACGCTCTACCGCGCCTTTGTCGAAAGCGACATGGCGATGTTGGAGGTCAATCCGCTGATCATCACGCAAGACCAGCGTTTGTTGTGCCTCGACGCCAAAGTTTCGTTCGACGAAAACGCCGCGTTTCGTCACCCCGAATGGAAAGAATTGCGCGATCTGAACGAAGAAGACCCCAAAGAGATCGAAGCTTCCAAGCATGAGCTGGCTTATATCGCGCTCGACGGCGATATTGGCTGCATGGTGAACGGGGCCGGGCTCGCGATGGCGACCTTGGATATTATTCAGTTGTACGGCATGGCCCCGGCCAATTTCTTGGATGTCGGCGGCGGCGCCTCGAAAGAGAAAATCATCCACGCCTTTAAGATCATCACCGCCGACCCCAATGTCAAAGCGATCTTGATCAATATCTTCGGCGGGATTTTGCGCTGCGATTTGTTGGCGGACTCGGTGGTCGAAGCGGTGAAGGAAACCGGTTTGACAGTGCCGCTGGTGGTGCGCCTGTCGGGCACCAATGAAGAAAAGGGCAAGCAGATCCTGCGTGACTCGGGGCTGGCGATCATCCCGGCCAATGACCTCGATGATGCGGCCCAAAAAGCCATCCACGCCGTTAGAGGCGCCGCCTAACCCGGTTTTCACCTGGCGCCTGGCGCCGCGAGCTTTGTAGGATATCCCATGTCGGTTCTCGTCAATTCTTCGACGCGCGTCATTTGCCAGGGTCTGACCGGCAAGACGGGCACGTTCCACACTGAACACGCCATCGCTTATGGCACCAAGATGACCGGGGGGGTTACGCCCGGCAAAGGCGGCCAGACCTGGACCGGCAAATTGCCAGACGGCCAAGCCGCCAGCTTGCCGATGTTCAACTCGGTTGCCGAAGCGAAAGAGCAAGTCGGCGCCGACGCCTCGGTGATCTATGTGCCGCCGCCCTTCGCCGCGGCGGCGATTGAAGAGGCGATCGATGCGGAAATCCCGCTGATCGTCACCATCACCGAAGGCATTCCGGTGCTGGACATGGTGCGGGTCAAGCGCAAACTGGAAGGGTCGAACTCGATCCTGATCGGGCCGAATTGCCCGGGCGTGCTGACGCCGAATGAATGCAAAATCGGCATTATGCCGGGCTCGATCTTCCGGCGAGGCTCGGTCGGAATTGTGTCGCGGTCGGGCACGCTGACCTATGAGGCGGTGGCGCAGACCTCGGCTGCCGGGCTTGGCCAGACCACGGCGGTCGGCATTGGCGGCGACCCGGTCAAGGGCCTGGAGTTTATCGACGTGCTGGAGATGTTCCTCGCCGACCCGGAAACCCAAAGCATCGTTATGATCGGCGAGATCGGCGGCGCGGCCGAGGAAGAAGCTGCTGATTTCATTCGCCAGTCGAAAGTGAAAAAACCGATGGTTGGCTTTATTGCCGGACGGGCGGCGCCGAAGGGCCGCCGCATGGGCCATGCCGGCGCGATCGTCGCTGGCGGCAAAGGCGGCGCCGAGGACAAGATCGAAGCAATGAAATCGGCCGGCATTCTCGTGGCCCCGAGCCCGGCGGTGATCGGGCGCACGCTGGCGGACATGCTGGCGGGCAAAGCAGCATAAAGAGCGCGCACCGGCGCGAAATTGGAAGGAACAGGCGAGGATGGGCGATCAAGGCGGCGGTTCGCTGAACGAGACGTTGCGCGAGACCAGTTTCCTGCAAGGCGCCAATGCGCTCTATGTCGAAACGCTCTATGAGAAATGGCTCGGCGATCCGAAATCGGTCGGGCCGACCTGGGCGCAATTTTTCGCCAGCATGGATGAAAAGCCGAATGGCGCGGTCAAAGTCGGTCAACCCGGCTGGGCCCGCAAGGGTTGGCCGCTGGCGGTGATCGATGAACGCATCGCGGCGCTGGATGGCGATTGGTCGCTGCTTGAGCCCAAAATCGCCAAGAAAGCCGCGGAGAAGGCCGCCAAAGCGAGCGCCGAGGAGGCGCCGGCGCCGATCGCGGTGACGGCCTCGGTCGATGTGCAACGCGCCACGATGGATTCGATCAAGGCGCTGATGATGATCCGCGCTTTCCGCATGCGCGGCCATTTGGCGGCGACTTTGGACCCCTTGGGCCTGTCAACGCATGGGCCGCAGAGCGAGCTGGACCCGGCCTCCTACGGATTTGGACCCGGCGATCTCGACCGGCCGATCTTTATCGATCATGTGCTGGGCCTTGAATACGCCAGCGTCCGGCAGATGCTGGAGATCCTGACGCGGACCTATTGCGGGCCGGTTGGCATCGAATTCATGCATATGTCCGACCCACAGGAGAAATCCTGGCTGCAAGAGCGGATTGAGGGCCCGGACAAGGCCGTGTCGTTCACGGTCGAGGGCAAGCGGGCGATCTTGCGCAAACTGATCGAAACCGAGAGTTTCGAGCGCTTTGTTCACCGCAAATTCCCCGGCACCAAGCGCTTTGGCATCGATGGCGGCGAGGCGATGGTCCCGGCGCTGGAACAGATTATCAAGCGTGGCGGCAATTTGGGCGTTGAAGAGATCATTGTCGGCATGCCGCATCGCGGCCGTCTGAACGTGCTGGCGGCGGTCATGGGCAAGCCCTATCGGGCGATTTTCCACGAATTCCAGGGCGGCGCGTCAACACCGGAATCGGTGCTTGGGTCGGGCGATGTGAAATACCATTTGGGCGCCTCGTCGGATCGCTCCTTTGACGGCAACCGCGTGCATTTGTCGCTGACCGCCAATCCCTCGCATTTGGAAGCCGTCGATCCGGTCGTGCTCGGCAAAGCGCGCGCCAAACAGGAAAAGATCGCGATTTCGAAAGCTGAGGCGACGCGCGAAGCGGCGCGGCCAAAAGTGCTGCCCTTATTGCTGCATGGCGATGCGGCGTTCGCCGGGCAAGGCATGGTGGCGGAATGTTTCGCCCTGTCAGGCCTGAAAGGTTATCGGACCGGCGGCACGATCCATTTCATCGTCAATAACCAGATCGGCTTTACCACGGCGCCGCGCTTTTCGCGCTCCAGCCCACATCCGTCCGATGTCGCCTTGATGGTGCAGGCGCCGATTTTCCACGTCAATGGCGATGATCCCGAAGCGGTTGTTTACGCCGCCAAGGTGGCGACGGAGTTTCGGCAGAAATTTCAAAAAGACGTCGTCATCGACATGGTGTGCTATCGCCGCTTTGGTCACAATGAAGGCGACGATCCGACCTTTACCCAGCCCCTGATGTATGAGCGCATCCGCGATCATGCCAGCGTGCGGGAGATTTACGCCAAGCGCCTGGTCGCCGAAGGCGTCGCCACGGCCGGCGAAGTGGATGGCTGGGTCAAGGAATTCGACGATTTTCTCGACGCCGAATTCGAAGCGGGCAAGAGCTATAAACCGAACCGGGCCGATTGGCTCGATGGGGTGTGGACCGGCTTTTCGCCCCCGGACCAAAATGATGAGGATTGGCGCGGCAATACTGGCGTTGATCTCGACAAATTGCGGCAACTGGGCCTGTTGCTGAACACCCCGCCGACCGGCATTGCCGTGCATAAAACAGTGGAGCGGGTGATCGGAGCGCGCCGTGCGGCGGTCGAGGCCGGCGAAGGGCTCGATTGGGCGACGGCCGAGCAATTGGCCTTCGCCACCTTGGTCGACGAAGGCTATGCGGTGCGGCTGTCGGGGCAGGACTCGATCCGCGGCACCTTCTCGCAACGCCATTCGGCGATCATCGATCAAAAGACCGAGGAGCGTTATTTCCCGCTCAACCATATTCGCGCCGGTCAGGCGCAATATGAGGTGATCGATTCGCTGTTGTCGGAAGAAGCCGTGCTCGGCTTTGAATATGGCTATACGCTGGCCGATCCGCGCAGCTTAGTGCTGTGGGAAGCGCAATTTGGCGATTTCGCCAATGGCGCGCAGGTGATCGTCGATCAGTTCATTTCGTCGGGCGAGCGCAAATGGCTGCGGATGTCCGGGCTGGTGATGCTGTTGCCGCATGGCTATGAGGGGCAAGGGCCGGAGCATTCCTCGGCCCGGCTCGAGCGCTATTTGCAATTATGCGCCGAAGACAACATGCAAGTCGCCAATTGCACGACCCCGGCCAATTATTTCCATGTTTTGCGCCGGCAAATGCATCGCAAATTTCGAAAGCCCTTGGTGCTGATGACGCCGAAATCGCTGCTGCGACACAAGCGTTGCGTGTCGCGGCTCTCCGAAATGGCGAAAGGCGCAAGCTTTCACCGGGTGTTGTGGGATGACGCGCAATCATCGCCCGGCGCGACCAGCATTGTTTTGAAAGCGGACGCCGAAATTAAACGTGTGCTGCTGTGCTCGGGCAAGGTCTATTATGATCTGCTCGACGAGCGCGAAAAGCGCGGCCGCGATGATGTCTATCTGTTGCGGCTCGAGCAATTATTCCCCTTCCCAGCCCGCTCGCTGATGAAGGAATTGGAGCGCTTTCCAACCGCCGACATGGTCTGGGTGCAAGAAGAGCCGCGCAATATGGGCGGCTGGAGCTTTGCCGATCCATGGCTCGAATGGACGCTGGACAAGACGTCCTGCGCGGCGAAGCGCTTCCGTTATGTCGGCCGGCCGGCGTCGGCCTCAACCGCAGTCGGCACGCTGGCCAAGCATAACAAAGAACTCGAGACCTTTATGGGCGAGGCTTTCGCCTGACTTGAGCTGAAAAAAGCGGCCCGCCCAGAACGGCGGCCTAGGAGAAGACGCGATGCAAGACATTGTGGTGCCGACGCTCGGCGAATCCGTCACCGAAGCTACGGTCGGCAAATGGCTAAAAGCGCAAGGCGACAGCGTGCGCAAAGACGAGCCCTTGGTGGAATTGGAGACCGATAAGGTCGCGGTCGAGGTCGCGGCGCCCGAAAACGGGATGCTGCAGCAGATCGTGGCGAAAGTGGGTGAAACAGTGTCGATTGGAGCCGTATTGGGCCGGTTGGCGCAAAGCGCTGGGGCCGCCGCTGCTGCGTCGGCGCCGATGCCGACCGTAAAAGCGGAAGCGCCGTCGGCCGCGCCCGCGCCCGTGACGGCGGCCTCTGCTCCGGCCCCCGTGATGGCGAATGCGGCCTTGCTCGACGTGCGCGTGCCCGCGATGGGCGAGTCGGTTGCAGAAGGCACGTTGGGCCGGTGGCTGAAAAAACCCGGTGACGCGGTTCGACAGGACGAGCCGATCGCCGAAATCGAGACCGATAAAGTCGCTGTGGAGGTGCCGGCCCCGGCGGCGGGCGTGTTTACCGAGGCCTTGGTGACGGAAGGCCAATCGGTCGGCATTGGCGCGGTGATTGCGCGGATCAATGCGAGCGGGAGCGCGGCCGCGCCGCCGCCGGCTGCTGC
>DHHV01000117.1:0-7000 GCA_002403455.1 Hyphomonadaceae bacterium UBA4763
GATGGCCGCGCATGCGCCGCGTCTGGCGCCGTCCGAGCCGCCGCTCGACCAACCAATCCCAGCCAGCGCGCCCTGGGCGACGCAGATCGATCCCCGCGCCGAAGATGCGGCGATTGCGCCTTCGGCGAGCGCTCAGCGCTGAGGGCTGAGACGTCGAGAGGGCGAGCCGAGCAAATGGCCCAAATCTTTCAAGAAGATGCGCAAATGCGCGCCGGGTCGCGCCTTGACCAGCGTCTTGTTCATATAGGCCTGCCANNGATCAGCCAGTCGCCTTCGCGGGTGGGCATCGCTCGCCAGCCGGAAATCACGGCGCCGGCGGTAATCGCATAGACGATCATCCAGCCCAGCCCGAAGGTCGCATCACCCGGTGCCCAGCGCGGCAGTACCAGGCGGTGATACCAGCCATCGGGCAGCGCGATCGTGGTGCCCATCACCGCGACCATCGCCGCGACCAGCGCCCCAACGACGATCGGAAACAGCCAGAGTCGCGGCATTGCCATCGGCGCGGGCTTCAGGCTGCCAGCCCCAGCAAATGGCTCATATCCTTCAGGAAGATGCGGATATGCGCCATCGGCTCGGCGCGCACGAGTTCCTTGTTCATATAGGCCTGCCAGGTCAGATATTGCACGTCGGGGTCGGCGCACATGGCGACAAAGCGCTCGCGCCGGGCGTCATTGCGATACCAAAAATGCTGTAACATGCCGAGCACGAAGAAAACCTGACCATGATCGGCCATGAAGGCGCGGCGGGCTTGCGCCAAGGCGCGGCTATTGGCGGTCTTCAAAGCTTCGGCGACCGCATTGGCGGCGAGGCGCCCGCCCAACATCGCGTAATAAATCCCTTCACCCGAGGCCGGGGCGACAACGCCGGCCGCATCGCCGGCAAGAACGATGGCGCGGCGGTCATCCCAGACCTTGCGCGGCGATAAGGGGATTGGCGCGCCCTCGCGGCGCAAGGTGCGGCAGCCGGCAAGACCGGCGCGTTGGCGCAACAGGCCGGTGGCGCTGCGCAAGGAAAAGCCCTTTTGGGCCGAGCCGACGCCGATGCTGGCGCATTTGCCATGCGGGAAAATCCAGCCGTAGAAATCCGGCGAGACCTCGCCTTGGTAATAGACGTCGCAGCGCGCGCCTTCAAAGCCGTTCTGGCCTTCCGCGGGGGATTCGACGATCTCGTGATAGGCAAAAACCGATTTGACATGGCCTTGGCCGAGGCCCAATTCGGCGACGCGCGAACGGGCCCCATCGGCGCCGATGACGTAACGGGCGTTGAGGACGCGCCAGGCGCCGCTCTCGGCGGCTTGGCCCGGAGCGGAGGGCTCGCGATATCCAAGCACCAGGCGGCCGTCTTCGCGCCGGCCCAGCGATTCAAAGGTTCCGGTCAGGCGCTCGGCGCCGGCGGCGGCGGCGCGGGCGCGCAGGTTTTCGTCGAAATGCTCGCGATCGACCATGCCGACAAAGCCGCCCTCGATCGGCATATCGACGGCGGCGCCGGAAGGGGCGAGCATGCGCGCGGCGCGGGCTTTGGCGACCAGCCAGGCGTCGGGAATGTCAAAATCACGGATCAGGCGCGGCGGGATGGCGCCGCCGCAGGGCTTGATGCGGCCAGCCTTGTCGATCAGCGCGACGTCGATCCCTTGGCGGGCGAGGTCTTCGGCGGCGATCGCACCGGCTGGGCCTCCCCCAATAACGACGACGTCATAATCGATGCGCGACATGGGGCACTCCTATTCGGCGGGTTGCAGGCGGGGCGAGGATGAGGCGGGCGCGCCGATCGCTTGGGCGGCGTCGATGCGGGCGGCGAGAAAAGCGGCGAACAGGAACAAGGCCGCTTCGAAGGTGAAAACGCTGGCGAAGGCCGGCGGATCGGCGCTCAGCGCGCGGCGCAAGGCGTCGACGCCAGCCGCGCCCAAAAATCCGCCCAAGCCAAAGGCGATGGCTTGCGCTGCGCCCCACAGGCCGATGCGGGCGCCTTCGCGGCGGGCGCGGCCATGGCCAGCGAGGCCCATCATCGAGCCGATCGCGGCGACGGCAAACATGCCATTGGCGAAGCCGAGCGCGAAGACATTGACTTCCAACGGCCACAGGGTCGGCCGAGCCGCGCCAATGGCGAGACCGCCGAGGGCGAGCGCGGAGCCAACGCAACCGGCAATCGTCCAACTCCGCATCCAGCCTTGGCGCTTGGCCCCGACCCAGCCGCCCAGCGCGCCGACGAGGATCATGCCGAGCAAGACGCCGCCATGCTGCATTCCGGCCAGCGCGGTCGATTGCGCGGGGCTGAGGCCAAAGACGAGGCCGGCGAACGGTTCGAGGATCAGGTCCTGGGCGGAATAGGCCAGCATCGAGGCGAACACGAACAAAGTGAACCGGCGGGCCATCGGCTCGGCCCAAATCTCGGCGAAGGCGGCGCGAAAGGATTGGCGCGTGGGCGCGGGCGCCTGGGACGGATCGGCAGGCGTGGAGAGGTCGCGGCTGGCGCGCTCGACGCCCCAGACGGCGAGGCTTGCCAGCGCAAAGGCGCTGGCGCAGACGATTAACGCCACGCGCAGAAGTCTGTCGGGGGAAAACGGCGCCAGGAATTGCGCCGACAAGGCCGCCGTCAAGACGATGCCAAGGATCATCATGACCCAGGTCAGAGCGGCGGCGGCGGGGCGGCGGGCTGGGGCGGCGCGGCTGGCGAGCAAGGCCAGCAGATTGGTGCCGGCAGCGCCGACGCCCGCGCCGATCAGCGTGAACGCCAACAGCCCAAGCGCGAGGCCCGGCCAAAAGGCGCTGGCCATCCAGATGGTGGCGAAGGACGCAATGGCTCCGCCGATCGCCAGCATGGCCATGCCGCCGATGATCCAGGGCGTGCGCGCCCCGCCTTGGTCGGCGCGCAAGCCCCAATGCGGGCGCGACAGCTGCACGGCGTAATGCCAGCCGACGAGGCCAGCCGGGACCATGGCGGCGAGGCCAAATTCGACCACGGCGACGCGGTTGAGCGTTGAGGTCATCAGCACGACAATGGCGCCGATGGCGCTCTGCACGAGGCCAAGGCGCAAGATCGACAGCCAGGACAACCCTTTGGGCGACATCATGTTTCCCCTCACGCAGGCCGGAAAAACGGCGAAATGGCGATGGCGCTCGCCATCATGCCTAAAACGAATTGGGTGACGCCAGTGGCGTTATACCAGGGCGCAAAACGAGCCGGATCGCGCAGCAGCCGCCGCGCGCAGAGCGCTTGGCCAAGGATCAACAGAGCGATCAACGCGGCGAAGGCCGGTTTGCCCAGCACGACCAGCAAGGTGAGGACGGCGCCTTGCGGGATCAGCATGACGAGGCAGGCGATTTGCGCGGCGCGAGCGGGACCCAAAACGGCGGGCATCGAGCGAATGCCGGTGGCGCGGTCGCCCTCGATCGCTTTGAAATCATTCAGCGTCATGATGCCATGCGCGCCGATCGAATAAAGCAGCGCCAGCAGGATCGACGGCCAAGCCGGCAGACCGCCGCTCATCAACGCCGCGCCGGTAAACCAGGCGAGGCCCTCATAAGACAAGGCGACCGCGCCGGGACCGGCGATGTATGAGCGCTTCAGCCGCAAGGGCGGGGCGCTATAGGCCCAGGCCAAAGCCAAGCCAACCAAGCCGGCAACAAAAACGACCGGGCCAAGCAAAGCGGCGAAAGCGGCTGAAATGGTCGTGCCGATCAGCGCGAGCCACAGGCCCCAACGCCCGGGCACGCGGCCCGACGGGATCGGCCGGTTCGGCTCGTTGATCGCATCGACATGCCGGTCAAACCATTCATTGACGGCTTGGCTGGTGGCGCAGACCAACGGCCCGGCCAAGAGGACGCCCGCCAGCGCTTCGGGCCAGCGTTGGATGAGCGGGGCGCCGGCGCTGACGACGCCGCATAAAAACGCCCACATCGGCGCAAACCAGGTGATCGGCTTGAGCAATTCGACGATGTCGCGCAGCTTGGGCAAGCGCGCGGCGGCGGAAGCGGAACTGGTCGCGGCAAGGTCGGACGCCATGCCGTAAACGGCCACGGACGGCCGCGGGCGTCAAGCGCGCAAGACGCCGCATGGGGCGGGAGGCCCCCTACGCCAAGCTATAGCCGTCGAGGTCGTCGACGCGGCGGGTCAAGGCGGCTTTGAGCTTTTTCAGCGCCTGGTGTTCGATCTGGCGGACGCGTTCCTTGGAGATGCCGAGCTTGCGGCCGAGGCTTTCGAGCGTTGCGCCTTCTTCTTCGACCAGGCGGCGTTCGGAGATGATCGTCAATTCGCGTGGCGACAGGACTTTCAAGGCCTCGCGGACGATCGAGCTGCGGGTCTCGCCATCGCGGGCGGCCATGACCCGTTCTTCCGGCGTGGCGCTGTCGTCAGCGAGCAAATCTTGCCAATCGGCCTCGCCGCCTTCGGTGAGCGGGGCGTTCAGCGAGCGGTCCGGTTGGCTGAGCCGCGCCGCCATGGCGTCGACATCGGCCTCCGGCACGCCGAGCTTGGTGGCGACGAAGCTGCGATTTTCGGCCGAGAGGGCTTGGTCGCCGAGATCGGCGATCATGGCGCGCAGGCGCCGCAAGTTAAAGAACAGCGATTTCTGCGCGGCGGTAGTGCCGGTGCGGACGATCGACCAATTGCGCAGGATATAATCCTGGATCGAGGAGCGGATCCACCAGGCGGCATAGGTCGAGAAACGCACTTCCCGCTCTGGTTCAAAGCGAGCGGCGGCCTGCATCAGGCCGATATTGCCCTCTTGGACCAGATCCGCCATCGGCAGGCCGTAATTGCGGAACCGCGCCGCCATTGAAATGACGAGGCGCATGTAAGCGGTCGTCAGCTCGTGCAATGCGCGCTCGTCCTGGGCTTCGCGCCAGCGACGCGCCAAGTTTTGTTCATGTTCTTGCGACAATAGCGGCGCGCGCATGGCTTCTTGCACGAAGCGGCGGTTGGCGCGTTGGCTGTCGTAAACTTCCGTCATCGCCATATGTTCGGCTCCCAGGCCCGCGCCGCGCATCGGCGCGACGACGAATTCCGAACGCTGTTACTTTTGTTGATCTGCCTACGCGGCGATCAGGCGACTGGATCACTGCGCGCATGTGGCAAGGGCGCAGGGGGCGCGGCGGCCCGCGTCAAGAAGCGGTTAAGAATGGCAGGTCGTGGAGCGTTGCGTCCACGGTTTTTTATGTCGTCTGAAAGCATTTGGTCATCGCTTCGAAATCGCCGATTAACCCTGATATCATAAGCCAAACACAGCAAAGCCCGATCAGGGTCAATGAGCCTGGCGTGCATTTAATTCTTTTGAAAGGATGTCTGCGGTGCTGAACTCGCTGATGGCGCGGACCACGATCGCGCAAAAGTTAACCCTGCTTGGTTTTCTGGTGGTCGCGCCGATCGCGCTGCTGACGACCGTCATCATCCGCGACAATTTGTCAGACATGCGCGCCTCGCGCGACGAGATCAACGGCGTTTCCTATCTGCAAGAGCTGTGGCCGGCTTTGGTGACGGCGGCGCGCGGCGAGGGCGCCAGCGTTGATTTGGCTGGATTGCGCGATCGCGGCCGAGAATTCGACGACGCCTTTGAATCGGGCGCCGCGGCGCAAAGCTTTTTGGGACGCGCGCAGACCGAGCCGTTTGCCGCAACGACGCTGAATGCGGGCTTGGACCTCGTTGGCGTGATCGCCGATGGGGCGGGCCTGGTGCTCGACCGCGACTTGTCGGCCTTCTACGCGATGGAAGCGGCGACCGATGATCTGCCCGAGCTGCTGGGCATGATGCGGCTGACGGCTGATGTCGTGCGCGGCGCGTCCGACGCGGGTTTAGCCGAAACGGTTGGCAAATTGGAAGGCGCGCGCGACGGTGTCGGCGATGCGCTCGACGCCGCTGTGCGGTTTGATGAGACGGGGGTATTCGGCGGCGATATCGCTGCCGGTCGCCAACAATTGGCGGCGCAAGTGCGCGCCTTTGAAGAGGCGGTGATGAGCGGGGCGGACGATGCCGCCTTGCGGGCGCGGTTGGCGGAAACCGTTTCGAGCATTGACGGCGTGTGGCGCGCAACAATTGTCGATCTGGCCGACATGTATGCGACGCGGGCCGAGGCGCGGCGCAATGCGCTGATCGCCAATGTCGTGTTGGCGATCGGATTGTTGGCGGTGGCGGCGCTGGTGATGCTCGGCATCGGCCATGGCATTATCACCGGGGTGTCGAGCCTTGTGGCGCGGATGCAGCGCCTGATGGAAGGCGATGTCGAGAGCGACGTGCCTCATCGCGCCGATCGCAATGAATTGGGCGAAATCGCCAAAGCGGTGATCGTTTTCCGGCAAAATGCGATCGACATGCGGCGGTTGGAAGAGGCGCGGCTCGCCGCCGAGGCAAAAGCCGCCGAAGACCGGGCTTTGCTGGAAGCCGAATTGAACGCCAGCGTCGGCGCAGTGGTGGCGGCGGCCGGGCGCGGCGATTTCTCGCAGCGCGCGGCGGAATCCGAGCGCCTCGGCAATTTGCGCAGCATTGCGAGCGGCTTGAACGGGCTCTGCGCGGCGGCCGAGGCATTTTTGGCTGATGCGGACCGCGCGGCGGCGGCCTTTGCGGCGGGCGATCTCAGCCACCGGATCACGCGGACCTATGAGGGTCGGTTTGGCATCGTCGCCGACAATCTCAACCGCGCCGCCGGCGCGGCCGGCCAGGCGATGGGGCAAGCAACGCTCGCCGCGCAAACGACCTTGGGCGCCGCCCAAGAAATCCAGACGGCGGCCGAAGACATGTCGGCGCGGGCCGAGGAACAGGCCGCCAATCTTGAAGAGACCGCGGCGGCGCTGGAGGAAATGACCTCGAGCGTCAAGCAAAACGCCGACAATGCCCGCGAGGCGGCGGCCTCGGCGCGGCAAACCAGCCAACAAGCGGCCGATACGAGCCAAATCGCCCGCCAGGCGGTGAGCGCCATGCAGGCGATCGAATCGAGCTCCGGCAAAATCGCCGACATTACCGGCTTGATCGACGGCATCGCGTTCCAGACCAATCTGCTGGCGCTGAA
>DHHV01000117.1:7345-7506 GCA_002403455.1 Hyphomonadaceae bacterium UBA4763
GCGCGCGCCGGCGACGCCGGCAAGGGCTTTGCCGTGGTGGCGGCCGAAGTGCGCACGCTGGCGCAACGCTGCGCCGACGCCGCCAAGGATATTCGCGGCCTGATCCAGGCGTCGCAACGCGAGGTCGGCGATGGGGTGAAATTGGTCACCTCGGCCGGCGC
>DHHV01000117.1:7814-8109 GCA_002403455.1 Hyphomonadaceae bacterium UBA4763
ATTGGTCACCTCGGCCGGCGCGGCGCTCGATGCGATCGTGGCCTCGGTGCGCGGCGTGTCGGAAACGGTGGCGGACATCGCCAACGCCTCGCGCGAGCAATCCGAAGCGGTGAGCCAAGTCGCGCAAACGGTCGCCCATCTCGACCAGATCACCCAGCAGAACTCGGCTTTGGCCGATCAAAGTGCGGGGGCGGCGCGCGGGCTGTCGAGCGAGGCCGAGCAATTGAGCGCCTTGCTGTCGGCGTTCCGAACGGGCGTCGAGGCGCCGGCGGTGAAAGCGGCGGCGGCGCCGGTT
>DHHV01000100.1:0-410 GCA_002403455.1 Hyphomonadaceae bacterium UBA4763
GCCGAGCTTGCGGCAGATTTCGACCTCGCGCAGCATCCATGAGACGAAGGCGCCGATCGCGCAGACCGTGACGATCTGCCAAATGCCGCCATCATCGAGCGGGGCAAGGCCAAGGCCATATTTCAGATCCGGCGGTTCGACGCTGATCAACCACGGATTGAACTCGCCCTGCTGCAGCGCGCTGAAGAAAATCAGCGCCGTGCCAAGCGCGGAAAAGAACAAGGTGGTGACGCCGAAGAACCCGACATAAAACGGGCCAATCCAAAAGTCGAATAGGTCGCCGCCAATCAAGGTGCCGCCGGCGACCCTATATTTTCTTTCAAAACTCAATAGAGCCATGGAACATCCTCCTGGCGGGCGTTGAGCCGATAATGCCTTGCCGGCGGCGGCGCTTTTGGCTTGGGCTTCGG
>DHHV01000100.1:746-1113 GCA_002403455.1 Hyphomonadaceae bacterium UBA4763
ACGAAGCGTATGGCGTCAAAGCGCGCTGCAGGCGCAGCGCCGATTGCAAACGCAAAAATCACGGGGACGGCCGCAACCACTCGCTACGCGCACAGGCGCGAGGATTGCGACCGCAAGTCCTGGCGGCGGCCCCGCCTCGGCGCGCGAAGCGACAAGGAGGTTCCGCCCAAGCGCGGCAGGCGATGACAACGCAGATTTGGGGGCATTTGCCCCCATTTCTGGCGTCGGACCGCCCGACGCCTTATTGTTGCGCGTTGGCGGGCGGCTGGTTCAGCCAGCTGCCATAACGCGGCGTGCTCAATTGCACGAAGTGGTTCACCATCACCATAAAGAAGGCGAAGGCGAGGATTCCGATCAGCGCGCGGCG
>DHHV01000100.1:1427-13290 GCA_002403455.1 Hyphomonadaceae bacterium UBA4763
ATTCCGATCAGCGCGCGGCGCGGATCGAAGATCAACCAAACTTTCCACATGCGTTCGTCCTCCTCAATCTCAATAAGGGCCAAACCAAGGGCGCCAGCCCCAGATCAGACCATGAGCGATCGCGTTCATCACGAAGAAAGCTCCCATACTGATCATAAGGACATTATGGAATTCCTTTGCTTCGCCTTCAGTCAAGCCAGAGCTTGACCGTGCTTCTTCTGCCATCTTCAGACCTCCTTTGCTGTGTCGATGGTCCGTTGCCGTAGATTACGCCCCACGGCGGGCTTCGACGCGCGCAAGGCTTGCGCCTGCGCGGACGAGCAAGATGGGCGATCGCGAAGCGCGGCCCCAAAGCGCGCCTCCCAGCCCAAAACCAAAATAATGGGAGCGGCGCCGGTCATGCGGCCCGTCCGATTTGCAAAAGCCGGATCGCCTCTTCGACGGCGGCGAGATCGACGGCGATCGCGCCAGCCTGGCGCGCAAGCCGTTCGGCCCCGTCGCGGGCGCGCTTGGCGGCGGAAATCCGCACCAAAACCGGTTGGGCCTCCGTCCAGCGATCAAGGGCTGCTTGCGCGCGATCGGTCCAGGCGATTTCGGTCGCCGGGGCGCGGGCCAAGGTTGGCTCGATCTGGTCCATCGTCGCCGACAGCGGCAAGATGTTGAACAACGCGTCGAAGAGGCCGTTGCACAATTCCTGCACGACATATGCTGCGCCGGTATAACCCATGAACGGGGTGCCGGTGCAGCGCCGGATGATCGCGCCGGGGAAGGACGCAGGAACATAGACGCCGCGCGCGCCGGTTTCAGCCATGTAAAGCCGCTCGTTATAGCTGCCGAACACGACCAGCGGGCCCTTGTCGGCGATGGCGGCGCGGATCGCCGCATTATCAGGCTTGACCCCGGCGCGGCGGGCAAACGCGAAGGCGCAAGGCAGGCCCAAATCCTCTTCGAGGAAATGGCGAACCCCGCGCGCATAGGTCTCGGTTGCGACAATGCCGAAGGAGGCGGTCGCAAAGAAATCCTGCGTCACCGAGCGCCACAAATCCCATAAGGGCTTGATCGTGGTGTGTTTTTCTTTGGTGATGAAGGGTTCCGGATCAAGGCCGGTCATCTCGCCAAGCGCGCGCAAGAACGCCGTTGTTGAGGAGAGCCCGATCGGGGCCTGCAAATAAGGCCGCTCCAAAGTCTCGCAGAGATTGCGGCCGAATTCGCGATAAAGGCAGATATTGACTTCGGCGTCGGCGAGGCGGCGAATATCGGCCAGATGGCTGCCCAAAGGGAAGACCATGTTGATCTCGCAGCCGACGCCCTCAACCAGGCGGCAGATCTCGGCAAGATCGCTCGGCATGTTGAACATGCCATAGGCCGGGCCGATGATATTGACCTTGGGCTTGGCGCCGGCGGCGCGCGGTTTGAGGGCCGGGACCTTTTTCGGGCCAAATTGGGTCCACAGCCAGGTCATGGCGCGATCGGCGCTTTGCCATTGGTCTTCATCGATCGTGCGCGGCAAAAAGCGCTGAATGGCGGTGCCTTCGGGGGTGACGCCGCCGCCGATCATCTCGGCGATCGAGCCGGTGACGACGACGGAGGGCAGATCCGGGTCGAGCGTCGACCAGGCCCGCTTCATGGCGCCTTCGGTGCCGAGCTTGCCGAGCTCTTCTTCGCCAAGGCCGGTGACGACGATCGGCAATTCATGCGGCGGCAGCGCGTCGGTGTAATGCAGCACCGAGGTGACCGGGAGGTTCTCGCAGCCGACCGGCCCGTCAATGATGACTTGCAGGCCTTTGACGGCGGTGAAGACGTAGACCGCCCCCCAATAGCCACCCGCGCGATCGTGATCGAGGATCAGCATGGCTGGGCCTCCGGTTGCGGAAGACGATCGCGCAAAGGCGAAAACCGGCGATCGTGATCGAGGATCAGCATGGCTGGGCCTCCGGTTGCGAAAGACGATCGCGCAAAGCGAGGGGTGCCCCGGCGGGCGGAAACGACAAAGAAGAGCGCGTCATGAGCCGATCGCCTCCTCAGCTTTGGCGCGTTGGGCGCGTTGAGCGGCGAATTTGGCTTTGAACTCGGGGCGGGGCTTGGGCGTGTCGCGCCAGACGCCGGCCGTCTCGCCGATTCCGACGCCGCTGAAAAACGCGTCCATTTTGTCAAAGCGGGCTTTATTGGCGATCGCGGCGTTGACGACCTGGGCGAGCGAGCCCGCGCCGGCCGGGCCCATGAGGGGCCGCGCCGAGATCAGATTGGTGAAATAGAGCGCCGGAATGGCTTTTTCTTTGGCGTGCTGGACGACCGGCGTTGTGCCGATCGCCAGATCCGGCGCGAAGGCGTCGACGGCTTGCAAGTCTTGCTCGAGCGAGGCGCGGAATTGGACGGCGACGCCCTTGGCCTCCAGCCATTGACGGTCAGGCTCGGACCAGGCCGAGCGCGCACACGCCGTGCCAACATAATCGACCTGCGCGCCGCTTTCGATCAACAGCCGCGCGACCAGCAATTCCGAGCCTTCATAGCCGGTGACGGTGACGCGGCCGCGAATGGGGCTGGAGGCCAGCGCGCCGACGATCGCCGGCAAGAACCGGGCCTTGGCGGCGTCGACCTTGGCCGCCGCTATGCCGCAAGCCTCGCCAATCGCATCGAGCCAAGCCGCCGTCCCCTCACGCCCGACCGGGGCGGAGCCAACGATTTTGCGCCCAGCCGCTTCGAATTCGCGCACCGAGGCGGCGTAGAACGGATGAATGGCGGCGACGGCCGCGCAATCGAGCGCGCCATAAAGCTCGCGCCATTCGCGGGTGGGCACAACCGGGCCTGCGGCGAGCCCCAAGGGCTCGAGCATGCGGCCAATGCCGACCGGATCGGCCGGAAACATCTCGCCGAGCAGCGTGATGGTCGGCAGGCTGGCGCGCGACCGCGGCGCGGCGACCGGACCGGCTTCGGCCTCGAGCCGGGCGTAGCGCAACATGGCGCCGGCCAACACGTCTTTGGCTTCGGCATGGGTCGGCACGCCAAAGCCTGGCACGTCGATGCCGACAATACGCACGCCGTTGATTTCCTTGGGCAGCAATTGCAGCGGCACGCCCGAGGCGGTCGGCACGCAGAGATTGGTGACGACGATGGCGTCATAGAGCGCCGGATCGGCGAGCTCATGCACGGCGTCGCGGATGTCCTCGAACAATTTGCCGGTGACGAGTGTCTCCGAATTGAACGGGACATAGCCGACGCTGCGGCGGGCGCCGTAGAAATGCGAGGTGAAGGTCAGGCCATAGACGCAGCAGGCCGAGCCCGACAGCACGCTGGCGGTGCGGCGCATGCGCAAACCGACCCGCAGCGAGCCAAAGGCCGGGCACATGCTTTGCGGCTGGTCATGCGGGCCCTTCGGGTAATCGGCGGCGTAGCGGGCCAAAAGCTCGGCTTTGCCGGCCGCCTCAGCGGTCGATCGCAGCAGATCGGCGCTGGAATGGCAGCCGCCCTCAAGGGCGGCGGGAGTTGGAGCGCCGATTGGCGCGGCGGCAGCGGCCAATGTGGCCGGCTCAACCGCATTGTCGAGGGGGGCAGCGCCCGCGCCGTCATAGACGGTTTCGGCGGGCCCGGCGCGCTCAAAAGAATGATCGCTCATCGGTTACACCGCATCATAAATGACTTCGAGGGAGGGCTTGACGGCGTAATTGGCGCCGCGCAGATCGGCTTGGCTGGCCGGCTGCAGGACGACCGCGGCGCCGGTGTCTTCGGGCTTGAAGAGGCCCAGCAACCCGTCGGAGGTCAACGGCTTTGGCCGCACCGGCGGCGCCTCGGCGACATTGCTCGCCAACAACTCAAAGAGCGGCGCCCATTCGCTGCCGGGCTTGCCGATGATCTGGTAATTGGCGCTCTTGCGGCGGATGTCTTCATGGGCGGGGATCGCCGCCAGCACCGGAATGCCGACCGCGTCGGCAAAGGCCGACGCTTCGCCCGTGCCGTCATCCTTGTTGATGACTATGCCGGCGACGCCGACATTGCCGCCCAATTTGCGGAAATATTCGACCGCCGAGCAGACATTGTTGGCGACATAGAGCGATTGCAAATCGTTCGAGCCGACAACGATGACCTTTTGGCACATGTCGCGGGCGATTGGCAGGCCAAAGCCGCCGCAAACGACGTCGCCCAGGAAGTCCAAGAGGACGTAATCAAAATCCCATTCGTGAAAGCCGAGCTTTTCCATCAGCTCAAAGCCGTAGATGATGCCGCGTCTGCCGCAGCCGCGGCCGACTTCCGGCCCGCCGAGCTCCATTGCAAAGACGCCGTCGCGCATGAAGCAAACGTCTTCAATGCGAACCTCTTCGCCGGCCAGTTTTTTCTTGGACGAGGTTTCAATAATGGTCGGGCAGGATTTGCCGCCGAACAATAACGAGGTGGTGTCGCTTTTCGGATCGCAGCCGATCAGCAAGACTTTTTTGCCCTGTTGGGCCATCATATAGCTGAGATTGGAGAGGGTGAAGCTTTTGCCGATGCCGCCCTTGCCGTAGATCGCGATGATCTGCGTGGTTTTGGTCGGCGGCGCGGTGTGAACCGGATCAGGCTCGATTTGCGCTTCGGCGCGCAAGCGACGCTGGTCTAATAACGTGACGCTACTCATGCGGCTCTCCTCCAATCGAGGACCATTTTCAAACAACACGGGTCCTCAAACGCGGTGCGATAGGCATCGGATGCGGCGCTGGCGGGCGTCTGGTGGGAAATCAGCCCGTCGAGCGACAAGGCGCCCGTTTCGATCAAATCGGCGATGGCGGCGGCATCGGCGGGGGTGAACTCCGCCGCGATGGTCAAGCGCGCCTCACGCATGAAAGCGGGGGCGAAGGCAAAGCGCAGGTCGGCGGGGTAGAAGCCGGCAAGGACCAGCTCGCCGCCGCGCGCGAGCCGCCCGATCAACGGGTCAAGCAAAGCGGGATCGCCGCTCGCATCGCATATGACGCGGTAATCGCGGCGCGAATCGGTCTCTGGCGCGCAGACCGCATAGCCCATGGCGCCGGCGTGGCGGGCGGGATTGATCTCCCACACCAAAGGCGGGGCGGCGCCGGTGGCGATCGCAATGCGGGCGAGCAAGCGCCCCAAAGCGCCATGGCCGATGATCAGCTCAAGGGGCGCGGCGGCGCGGCGGAGCGCATGCAAAGCGGTCGCAGCGAGCGCAAAAAGCGCGCCTTGGGCGATCTTGTCAGGCGCGCGCAAAGCGGTAGGCAGGCTCAAGGCGCGGGCCTGCGGCAGATGCAGCCGCTGCGCATTGGCGCCAAACAAGCCGCGCGCGCCGACAAAAGCGGTTGAACCCGGCGCAAACACCCAATCGCCGATGCGGGCGCGGGCCTCGGCTCCGGCGTCGACGATCTGACCGACCGCCTCATAGCCCGGCACCAAGGGATAACCCATGCCTGGAAAGGCTGGCATGTCGCCGGTCCACAATAATTTCTCCGTGCCGGCGCTGACCCCGCTAAAGGCAACGTCCACAACCACATCTTCGGCGCGCACATCCGCAAGTTGCAGATCGCGGACCTGCACCTGTTTCGGCTGTTCGAGAACGACGGCGCGAGCGAGCATGACTTCCCTGTCGGCTCTGACCCGAGGGTCAAAGGCTAAAGTGAACGCGTGGGGGACACCGGACAGAACGCGAGACGGTTTCAGGCGATGAAGAACCTTGCCGCCAAGGGCGGGTCGGAGCAGCGCCGCCGCAGCGGTCGTTTCCGTTTCGCCCTTGTGTGTAATTGTATGATGACAGCTTTCGATGTCAATTGTTTATGACGCCCGCGACGGTCGCCGAATTGTCACAGGCGGGCGATGAGAATGTCGGCGGCGAGCGGCAGCGGCGTTGCGACGCGCTTGACAGCGGCAAAGCCGGCCGCGCGCAGCATGTCGGTCAGCTGGCGGGGCGAGCGCGGCTCGCCCCGGCCCATCGCCCACAAATAAAACCCGAAATAACAATCGCCAAAGCGCGGCGCGCCGCGCGCCTGGCGCATCGGTTCGATGACAAACAGCCGCCCGCCGGGCGGGAGAGCCGCTCTGATTCGCCGCAACAGGTCCAAAGCTGGGCCGTCGTCATGGTCATGCAGCACGCGCACGAGGCTCGCCGCATCGGCGCCGCGCGGCAAATCGGCGCTGAGCATATCGGCTTCGTGCAAGCGGACGCGGGGGGCGATCCCGGCTTGCGCCAAAAAGCCGCGCGCGGCCGCCAGCGGGCCGGGCAGATCAACGAGGTCGAAGGCGAGATGCGGATAACGCGCCGCAATGGCCGCGATAAAGGCGCCGGCGCCGCCGCCAACATCCATCAACCGACGCACGCGGCGCCAAGGAAGGCTCGAGATGGCTTGCGCGGCGACCTGCGCCTGCGAGGCCGCCATCAAGGCGGAATAGGTCGCCGCTTCCGGGGCGGCCCCTGACGGGTCATAGCGCCAGTAATCGGATAACGCCGTCGGCGCGGCGCGATCGGCGCGCAGCAGCCCAACCGGATCGGCCAGATCGGCATAAAGCGCGCGGTGATGCAGGACGATTTCCTCGACCCCCGGGGCGCCCAAAAACGCCGCCCCGAGCGGGCCGAGCATGTATTGATCGGCGCCGATCTCCTCGACGAGGCCCAAGGGCGCGGCGGCGCGCAGCAAACGCTGGGCGGCAACGGGCGAAAGACCCAGCGCGGACGCCAAAGCCAGCGCTGATTGCGGCGGGCGGCCCGCCAAAAGCTGAAACAGCTTCAGCTCGACGCAGGCGACATAGATCTGCGCATAGACAAAACCAGCGCCGAGATCGAACAGCCGATTAGCGTGGCGGCGCGCCAAGCCTTGGGTGAGCGCAAAGCGGCTGGCGGCGTCCTGAAAGCGCGTTGATGCAAAAAGCGCATTGCGCCAGGCGAGAAATTGCGCGCGCCAGCGCCGCCAAATCGGCAAAATCAGGCCGCCGACACGGCCAGATTTTGCGGCGCGAGGCGGGTGGCCTGGGCGCGCACCAGCTCGACCAAAGCGGCGCGGCCGGCGCAAGGCGGCACCGCGTCAACGGCGGCGGCGACCAGGCGGCGCACCATGGCGACCGCGCCTTCGACCCCATAAACGGCAACGGCATTGGGGCGGCGATGCGCCTGGTCTTGGCCGATCGGCTTGCCGGCCAGATCGCCGTCACCGGCGAGGACGTCGAGCAAATCATCGGCGACTTGATAGGCCGCGCCCAGCCGCTCGCCCAAAATCCGCCAGGGGCGGGGATCGGCTCCAGCGGCGATCGCTCCGCCCATGGTGGCGGCGACGAACATCGCGGCGGTCTTTTGCTGGTGGTAAAGGGTCAGCGGCGGAGCGGGCTCGCTCTCCCAGGCTTGGCCCGAGCACAGACCCGAGGGCGCGCCGACCTTGCGGGCGATCAGCGCGATCAGCGGGCCGATTCGCCCCGGCGCGGCGACGCCCGCCCGCGCGATCGCTTCAAAAGCCGCGACGATCAGCGCATCGCCGGCCAAAACGGCCAAGGCTTCGCCAAAGGCGGCATGCACGCTCGGCTGGCCGCGGCGGGTGTCGGCATTGTCAAAACAGGGCAAATCGTCATGGACGAGCGAGGCGCAATGCAGCAATTCGATCGCCGCCGCCACCGCATCGGTCAGGGCCTTTTGGTCATCGCCGCAAGCTTGCGCGACGGCAAGGCACAGATGCGGGCGCACGCGCGCCCCGCCCGGATAGACGGCGTGACGCATGGCTTGGGCAAGGCGCGGGGCGCCGCCAATGCCGCCAGCGCGGTCGAGACAAGCTTCCAAGGCCTGCTCGATGCGCTCATGTGCGGGCCGGGGCGTGTGGACGAAGATATACGAGCCTTGCGCCATGCATCAATCTCCCGCGCCTTGGGGCGGCGCGCCATGCGGCCGAGATGTCACATGGCGTTGTCATTTGTGACTGTCTTATAAAGATGACACAAGCGCGGTCAATTTCAACCGACAAAACCGCGCAGGTCGTGGCCAGCGCTGAGGAGAGCGATCATTTCCGGAAAGGCGCAACCGCAGGTGATCGTCATCGGGGCCGGCATGGGGGGGCTTTCGGCCGCCATTGACCTTGCCCAAAGCGGGGCGCGCGTCAGCCTGTTCGAGGCGGCAAGCGCGCCCGGCGGCAAAATGCGGGTGGTCCGCGTCAATGGCGCGGCGGTGGATTCCGGGCCGACCGTCTTCACCATGGGCTGGGTGTTTGAGCAATTATTCGCCGAAGCGGGCGCGGATTTCTGGGCGCGTGTCCCTTGCGCGCGCGCCAAGGTGTTGGCGCGCCATCATTGGCGGGGCGGCGCCATGCTGGATTTGCCGGCAGCGGCGGACGCGGCGCGCGCCGCGATCGCCGCCTTTGCCGGAGAGCGAGAAGCCGACGGCTTTGACCGCTTTCGCCGCGACGCGGCCCGCGCTTATGCGCCCTTGCGCGAGGCGTTCATGACCAAAGCGCGGCCAAGCCCGGTCGAGCTTGCCCGCCGGCTGGGGCCGTCGGGACTTGGCGCGTTGATGGCGGTCAATCCGTTTGCGCGCTTGGAAGGCCGACTGCGGCATTATTTCCGCGATCCGCGCCTGCGGCAATTATTTGGGCGTTATGCGACCTATAGCGGGGCTTCGCCTTACGCCGCGCCAGCGACCTTGATGGTGATCGCCCATGTCGAGCTGGACGGCGTCTGGCATGTCGCGGGCGGCATGATTGCGGTCGCGGCGGCGATGGCGGCGCTGGCCGCGCAAAGCGGCGCGGTTTTGCGCTATGACAGCCCGGTCGCCGAGATCCTGACGCGCGGCGGCAAAGCGGCGGGGGTCAAGCTTGCCTCGGGCGAAGAAATCCCGGCCGAGGCGGTATTGTTCAACGGCGATCCGGACGCCTTGCGCGACGGGCTGCTGGGCGCTGCGGCGCGCGACGGGGGCCCAAGGGACGCGCCGCGCCGCTCGCTGTCGGCGCTGACCTGGTCGATCGCGGCGCAAGCGAGCGGGTTTACGCTGCTGCGGCATAATGTGTTCTTCAGCGATGACTACCGGGCCGAATTCGATGCGCTGTTTGGCCGCGGGGAAATCCCGGCCGATCCGACCTTGTATGTCTGCGCGCAGGATCAAGGCGACGCGCCGCAGGCGCTTGAAGGGCCGCAGCGGCTGTTCGTGCTGGCCAATGCGCCGGCGCGGGGCGATCAGCTGACGCAGAAAGAGGTCGAGACATGCGAGACGAGGATGCGCGCGCGGCTCGCCGAGGCGGGCCTGGCGATCGACTGGGCGACGGCAACGGCGATCCGCACCAGCCCGGACGATTTCGCGCGCCGTTTTCCGGGCAGCGCCGGGGCGCTCTATGGCCGAGCGATCCATGGGCCGCTGGCCTCCTTCACGCGACCGGCGAGTCGGACGCGATTGGCGGGGCTTTATCTGGCGGGCGGGGCGACGCACCCCTCGGCGGGCGTGCCGATGGCGACCCTGTCGGGGCGTTTGGCGGCGTTGCAGATCGCGACGGACCTTGGTTTGAGGCGCCCGTCCCGCCCGGCGGCTATTTCTGGGTCTATCTCGACGCCGTCAGCGCCTGTTCCCGCTACGGGCTGACGCTGATCGCCTTTGTCGGCAGCGTGTTTTCGCCCTATTACCGCGCCAAGGGCTGGGCCGCGCCCGAGGACCATGTCGCCATCAATCTGGCGCTCTATGGCGCCAAGCCGGCCTGGGCGATGACCGAGCGGGGCAAAGCGGCGCTGTCGCGCGGGCGCGATCATTTCGCTGTCGGAACGAGCCGCCTGACCTGGACCGGCGACGGGCTGGAGATCGTGGTGGACGAGCGCCAGGCGCCGCTGCCCTTTCCTTTGCGCGGCGTCATCGGCGTGCGCCCGCTGCTGGGGGCAGGCCCGGCGCAAGCCTTGGACCCGCGCAAGCGGCATTTTTGGCGACCGATCGCGCCGGTGGCGGAGGTGACGGTGGCGTTCGCCGCGCCGGCGGCGCGCTGGCGCGGGCTCGGCTATCTCGACAGCAATTGGGGGGCGGAACCCTTGGAAGCGGGCTTTCGCGCCTGGACCTGGTCGCGCGTGCATCGCGGCGCGGCCGAGGCCCTGATCCTTTACGATTGCATCGAGCGGTCAGGCGCGGCGCAACAGCGCGGCTTTCGCTGCACGGCGGCGGGGGTCGAGCCCTGGGCGGCGGCGGGGCTTGCGCCGGCAAGGTTGCCGCGCAGTTTCTGGGGCCTGCAGCCCGTCATGCGCTGTGATGCGGGCGCGCGGCCGCGCCTGAAACAAAGCTGGGAGGACACCCCGTTTTACACCCGCGCCTTGGTCGAAGCGCCGATCGGCGGCGCCCCGGCGATCGGGGTGCAGGAATGGCTTGATCTGGATCGGCTGCGTCTGCCTTTGGTGCAGGAAATGCTGAAACTGCGGATGCCGCGGCGAAAATTTTGAAATGCCGTAGCTAAACCCGTTGAACTATAAACTTTGCAATTCGAATCGCACGTCAAATTCCAAAAAAAATCAGGTTCATTTAATTAATTTTTTTGATGTGCCCACTCAATTTTGATGGGTTACGACTACTGTGAAAACAGGCGATTACAATTGCACTTTCATTCTCAATTTTAAAATATAAAATATAGGGAAATTTCATCAGGATCGCCCGCCTTACGTCATTGTAAATAACTGGGAACCTCATGGGATTATCAGCAATATTTTGAATTTGTCGTTCCATCTCTCGAAAAAACGCGATTCCGAGAAGATCACGTCGGCTCGCGTACCATTCTCTCGCCTCAACAGCTTCCAGCCAAGCTGTCGTCAGAAACCGGACTTCCACTCTCAATCGCCGGACGGGTTCAGCTTCGCTCTAACGTCCGCCCAAGGGAGCGCGTCGCCAAGGTCTTCGTCGAGCCGGGCAAGCCGGCGATCAAGCTCTTCGCGTTGCGCCGGCGACATCGGCAAGAATGGGTCCAAGCTGTCCCACAACAGCGAAATCAAGGCGAGGCGCTCTTCGACCGGCAGCGATAACAAATCGTCTTTGCTCATGTTGCAACTTTATCCCATATTGCAGCCGTCGTCACGCCGGATCGAGCGAGACGCGTTGTCCGGTCGGCCAAAGGCCGAAATTTTTCGTCGGGGGACTTTGTCCCTCGAACCCCCTCGGGGCGCTTGGTTCGACGCCGGATTCTTGTGATTCTTAAGAAAACATGTCCCAAATCGATTTTTGCAACAAGTAACAAGGTAAAAAGGTTAACAGGTTAAAGCGTCCGGGCAAGGCGGAACCCCAAAATGTCGCCCCGGCTCGCTGGCGTGTCCCAGCCCCGGCTGGCGGAGCGGAGGAACTGCGGATTGTCGACCCAAGAGCCGCCGCGACTCACGCGGTACGAGCAACCCTGGGTTGTATAGGCCGACCCATCCGCCGGCTGGCCGCTTAAGTTATCGCGCCAGCAATCCTCCACCCATTCCCGGACATTGCCATGCATGTCGTAAAGACCAAACGGATTGGGCGGGAACGAGCCGACCGGAAGTGTTTGTTGTCGGTATTCGCCCTTTGGGCCGGACCCATAGGTGTAATTGCCGTTATGATTGGCCTGCGCCGTCGAAATTGTTTCTCCAAAAGAAAACGGCGTCGTCGTCCCCGCCCGGCAGGCATATTCCCATTCGGCCTCCGTCGGCAGCCGATACGCATCTTTGCGGCCCGCCAGCCCGGCCCGCTGGTTCAGCCAGGCGATATAACTTTGCGCATCCTCCCACGACACATGGATCACCGGGCGCGCCCCGCGCCCCCAGCCCCTGTCCTCAGGCTTGTTCAGCTTGGCGCCCGCCGCCAACGCCGCGTCCCATTCGGCAAAGGTCACCGCACAGCTACCCATGGCGAAGGCATGAGCGATCGTTATGTCCTGCGTCGGACGCTCGCGATCAAGGGAGCCTTTTTCACTGGCCGGCGCGCCCATCCGGA
>DHHV01000069.1 GCA_002403455.1 Hyphomonadaceae bacterium UBA4763
GGATCGGCAGGGGCGCGGCCGCGCGGGGCGTTCAGACGGGACGGCGGCGGGTCAAGCGTCAGCATGAATAGACAGTCATTCCTGTGCTGTTTGTTGGACTATTCCTGCGCTTTTGCAAAAAGGCAAAGGACGTTACGCCGCAGGGGCGCGAGCGGCGGCGTCAAAGGCGGCGAAAATGCGGGCGGCGACGCGGTCGGGCGCTTCCTCATGGGCGAGATGGCCAAGGCCCTTGAGTTCCTCGACCGTGGCCTTTGGCATTAAGCGGGCGGCCTCGCGCGACACCGACGGCGGCACGGCGAGGTCTTCGGCGCCGGTCAGCAGCAGCACCTCGGCGCCAAGGCGCGGCAAATCGGCCTGCAAGGGCGGCAGATCCCAATGCGCCATCATGCCAAGCGTTCCTTCGATATGGCGCGGCATGCGCAAGAGCCGGGCATAAAGGTCGCGGCCGCGCGCTTCCAGCTGCGATCCCGTCGAGGCGATCAACCGCTCGATGGCGCGGTCATCGCGCGCGCTGAGCGCAAAGGCGTGGATGGCGAGCGGGTTGTAAAACAACGCTTTCGCAATGCCCGGAAATAGCTGGCCGGCAAGGCCTGGAAAAGGCGCGATGGCGGCGTTGAGCGTCACGATCAGCGGCGCGGGCGGGGCGAATGCCTGCGGCGCATCCAGCGCCAGGCGCAAGCCGATCGCGGCCCCGGCCGAATGGCCGATGACCAGACGCGGCGCAACGCCAAGCACCCGCAAGAGCGCGCGCAACGCCGTCGCCATTCCAGGCAAGGTCCGCTCGGCGCGGCCGGCAAGGCCGGTAAAGCCATGGCCCGGCAAATCCATGGCGAGCACGGTGAAGCGCTCGGCCAAAAGCGCGCCAAGATCGCGCCAGCTATGGGTCGCCGCCCCGGCGCCGTGGATCAGCAAAGCCGGCGGCCCCGAGCCGTAAGATTGCACATGCCATAACAGCTCGCCGACGCGGATAAAGCGGCTCGCCTCGCGAAAGGGCCAATCGGCGCCGTCGCGCGCCCAATGCGGCGGGGGCGTCATCGCACCGCCTGGGCGGGCCGCGCGCCACGTAAAATCCGCTCGCGGTGATAATAAATAATGCCAAGGCCGATGAAGGTCGGCAACGCCCAGACCAAGGGGTTCAGCGCCAATTGCGGGGCGGCGCGCACGAGGCCAAAGGCCAGGAAGGCGGTGTACACCGAAATGCCGGCCCCGACGGAGGATTTCACATGCTCGATCAGATAATCGCGCGGGCCCGGGCGGGCGCGGAACGCATAGATCAGGTTCATCGGCCCAGCGATCAGCCCGACGCTCGCCATGCCGAGCATTAAGGGCTGGCCAATCGCTGCGCCTCGGATCGCGCAATTCAGCGCCGTCGCGGTCATGGCGATTTGCAGCGCTACATTCAGCCAGGCGCGATTGCGGGCATGGTCGGCGCGGTTGCGCGCAACGCCCAGCCCATGCCAGGCCAGCGCCACGGTCAACACGCCAAGATAAAGCATCATCCAGCCGAAAATCGCGCGGACGAGGGCGAGGTCTTCAATGCCATGATGGTTTTCAATCGGCGCGATAATGGTCGAGATCGCCATTGAACTCGCAAAGCTGCCAGTCGCCAGCATGGAATAAGAAAACCACTTGCCATACAGGCGATGAAAAGCCCCGCCCTTGCGGCTCAAGACCGGGGTCCAGAACAGCACCAGCCCCGTCGCGCCGGTGATGATATGGCAGGCAAGAAAAAGCTGGAACAGGCTCATGGCCTGGACCTCCGCGAGTTGGCGCCGATGTGCGGCGAGCTTGCCACAAGCAGCGCCAACGCGGCTATGCGACCGATCGACCGGGCGGACGAAACAGCGCCTTAAGTTCATCCAACGTCATCATCCGCGCGCCGCATTTTTTGCGTGTGGAGGAGAAGGCCCTGACCGATTGTGCGCTTAGGCCGCCGTCTTTCCGATCCGCCATTCGACCGTGAGGCCAGCGCCGGTGGCCAGGATCATCAACGCATCCAGGCTGAACTTGTCGATCCTGCCCCGCAACAGATCATTCATGCGCGGCTGGGTTACGCCGAGCCGTTTGGCCGCTTCGGCTTGCGTCAGTTTCCAGTCCGTGACGGTCTCTTGGATGGCGATCATCAGGCCCGATCGCGCTTTCATATTCACCGCCTCGGCCGCCGAATTTTCCAGCGCGTCCCAAATACTCTCGAAATGGTCCTCAGTCATCGTCAGTCTCTTCGCTTTAATTCGTTGAACCGGGCCGTCGCCAGATCGATATCTCGTTTTGACGTCGCTTCCGTTTTCTTTTGGAAAGCGTGAAGAACATATACGGCATCGTCACGCGTCGCGATATAGATCACCCGATAGGCGCCAGATTCCTCCCGCACCCTAATTTCCCGGACACCCGGACCGACGATTTTCATTGGTTTCCAATCGTCCGGGTCGAGGCCTTGTTGGAGTCGGTCGATCTGAAACCCTACGCGGCGGCGCGCCTCGTCAGGAAAAGAGCGAATCTCCTGCAGGGAGCCTCCGAGAAAGATAACGACCTTCTTTCGGGTATATATCAATTTCAGTATAATCTGTCAAACTCCATCGCAGTGAAGAAAACGAACTAAAAAATCCGCCACCGTCGGGTATCCACCGAAACATTCCCCAGAGTGCAGCGCGCGCCTTTACGCCCCTAACGCCGCCGCCAGCGCCTTGGAATCGCGGCCCGGCAGCGGGGCGTAAGTTGCGCCCATCGCCTCAGCGAGGGCGCGGGCGGCCGGCTGCGGACGAGGAGCGGTATCGACCACCAAAGCGGCGAGGCCGGAGGCTTTGACTTGCGCAGCGGCGGCCAATGCGTCGGCCATGGCGGCGGCGCGGTCGGCGCGGCCATCGGCGGCGATATTGGCGCCGCCATCGGTCAAGAAGACGAGGCGCGCGACGCGCCCGCGCTTTTGGGCGGCGAGCGCCGTGCGCAAGGCAAGGCGAATGCCGGCGCAAAGCGGGGTGGGGCCGCCGCCGACGAGATCGGCCAAGGCGCGACGCGCCCGGGCGAGTGCGCGCGTCGGAGGCAGCGCCAATTCGGCGCGATCAAGCCGAAAGGCAACCAGGCCGGCTTCGGCCCGCGCCACATAAGCTCGCGCAAGCACCAATTCGACCGCGCCTTTGGCTTCGGCCAGCCGGCGAAAAGCTTGCGAGCCGGACGCATCGACCGCTAAAATCGTGGTCTCCCCAATCGCTTGCCGAAAGCGTTTGGCGTGCAGATCGCCGGCGCGCAGCAAAATGGGGCGCGGATCGGCAGCGGCGGCGCCTTGACGGCGCAATGTCTGCCAGGGGGCGGCGGCGCGCAAGGTGTCGAGCACGGCAATCCGTCCCCCGCTCAAGCGCCGCGCCGGGCGCGCCGCCAGGGGCCGTCCCCGCGTTTGCACGATCTTGCTGGCGGCGCTTTGGCCGCGCGCCGCGCGCCGATTGCGCTGGGCATTGGCCTCGATCAGGGCCGCAAGGGCGGCTTCCGGGAATTCGGCGCGCACGGCGTCGAGCAGAATTTCGGCTGGGATTTGCGGGGCTTGTTCGTTCTGCGCCTCGCTTGGCGGGGTTTCATCAGGGGCCGGGTCGGGGGGAGATGGCGCCGGATCGGGGGCCTCCTCTGACGGCGGGGGCGCGGCGATGGCGCGCGGCGCCAGCGTCAAAATGGCGGCGAGGCTGAGATCCTCCTCGGCAATCTCGGCGCGATTGGCGAGCGCGGCGCTCGCCCGCGCCGCCCGCAGCGCCCGCAACACCGCTTCGGCATCGGCAATGCCCAATGCGGCGGCGGCTTCTGTTAATGCACGGACGATTTGTTCCGGCGCCGGACCGAACCCGGCAAGGCGCGCGCGCGCCGCGGCGATCTCGGCGGCTGGATCGGCCTCACCCCAATCGACGGCGTCAGCCAGGTCGCGCGGACGCATCCCTTCGACTTCCACCTCAAATGCCACCATCCGGACCAAGCTGAGGGGCGCCGCCTCATCCGGCTCGATACCTTCATCGCAGAGCAGCAGCGCAAATCGGGTCGGCGTCCAGGCCGACAGGCCATCGCGCTCCATGTGCACGCCGCCATCGCGCAAGGCGCAGCCGATCAGGCCGGCCCGCTCCGGCGCGAGGCGCTCGGCGCTCAAAGCTTCGACAAAGCCGCCATCGGCTCCGGCCAGCAGCCCCGACCGCGCAATCGGACGCCCCGTCGCCAAGGTGGCGGCGACGTCGAGCCCGCCCAGCAAGGCCGCATCCTCCATGCCAGGCGTCAGCCGCCGCCAGGGCGCGTCCGGCGCCATCGTCCGCAAAGCGGCGATCAGCGCATCGCGCATTGGCCCAGCGCCGCCGCGCAACCAAACCCCGCCAAGGCCGACCGGATCGACCGCCAGCAGGCGAAAGGCTTGCAGCGCCAAAGCGGCGCGCGATTGGGTCATTGCGCGAAGGTCTCGGCAACCGCCCGGGCGATGCGGGCCGAAGAGCCTTGCTCTTCCAACGGATTGCGCCGCAGTCGATGGCGAAGGCTCATGGCGGCGACCCGCCCGATATGGCTGATCGCGACATCGGCCGCGCCCTCCAACGCCGCCAAAGCCCGCGCCGCCCGCATCAGGGTGAGCTCGCCGCGCAAGCCGTCCGCGCCAACGGCAAGGCACAGCCGCGCGCAGGCCTCCAACGCGTCCGCGCTCAGCTCGAGCGTCTTGACGGCTTCTCGCGCGGCGACGATCCGCGCGCGCAAATCCGCCTCGGTGGGCTGAAACGCCGCTAAAAAGCTGCCCGGATCGCGGTCGAAGCGGTCGCGACGGCGAACGATCTCGACCCGCTCAGCGAGACTCTGCGAGGTCGCCACTTCGACGCACAGCCCAAACCGATCAAGCAATTGCGGCCGCAAATCGCCCTCCTCCGGATTGCCGCTGCCGACCAGCACGAAGCGCGCCGCATGGCGCAGGCTGAGGCCCTCGCGCTCGACAAGATTTTCGCCCGAGGCGGCAACGTCGAGCAGCACGTCAATCAAATGATCTTCGAGGAGATTAACCTCGTCGATATAGAGAAAGCCGCGATGGGCGCGGCCGATCAGCCCCGGCTCAAAGCGCTTTTCGCCGCGGGTGAGGGCCGCTTCGATGTCGAGCGCGCCGACCAGCCGGTCCTCGGTCGCGCCGAGCGGCAAATCGACGACAGGCGTCGGACGCAGCTCAAAAGCGCGCGGCGCGCAACCGAGCGCGCAAGGCGGGTCAGCCGGACCGCAATTCAGCAAACAACCGGGCCGCGCCTGTAAAGGCGGCAGCACCGCCGCCAAGGCGCGCACCGCCGTCGATTTGCCTGCCCCGCGATCGCCGAAGATCATCACCCCGCCAATGCGCGGATCAATCGCGGCCAGGATGAGCGCGGTCTTCATCTCCTCTTGCCCAACAATCGCGGTAAACGGAAAGACGGGGGCCATGCAGACCTGCTCCAGATTGCGGGGGCGCTCGCCGCTGCGGCGGATCGTCCCATATTGCGGCGATCATCAATCGCCTTTGGTAATCAGCATTTTGGTGTAGGCGTTACCTGCGCAAGAGCTATCGGTCAAAAGGTCTCAGGCATGGCGCCCACGAACGCCCGATTTCGTTTTCATTCCGATCGCGACCGGCTGCTGGCCGAAGCGCATGCGCGGCCGTCAACGCCGCTGAAAGCGCCGGCTCTGGCCAGCCGGATCGCCGCCTTTTCTGGCGAAGGCGGGGTCGACGCCGATCGCGCCCATGTCGCAGCCCTGTGTCGCCGGCTTGGCGCACCCGAGCCCGGTCCGAATGCGCGCTGGTGCGTCGTCCATGCCGGACTGTGGCGGTTGCGGTGGGAACGGCACACGGAAGTCTCGACCTGGACCTTTATTCGCGAATTGCGCGCGGAAGCGCCGGAATCGGCCGATGCGACCGCAATGGACGCCGCGCCGCAGGATTGGTTGAGCGCCCTTCCGGGCGATATTTTGGTGGCGGCGCATTTCAGTTTGCTGCGCGAGGCGCCGGCCGCTTTGCCGTTTTCGCCCGACGAAATCGTCGCCAGCGATATCGGTGGGGCTTTCGACATCTATACCGATTTTCGGCCGGGCCCGGATCTGTTCACGCGGTTTTACCTCGTGCAAAAGCAAGAAGGCGCGGCTCTGGCCGGCCGCGTTCTGCAGCAATTGATGGAGATCGAGACCTATCGTTTGCTCGCCATGTTGGCGTTTCCGGTGGCGCTGAACGCAACGGCGACGATCGCCCGCTTTGAAGCAGCGACCAGCGAGCTCGCCGAAGCGATTGTCGGTGCCGGCAATGTCACGGAAGACCGCGCGCTGCTGGCGCGGGTCGCCGCGCTCGCCAGCCAAGCTGAAGCCCATTCCGGGCAAACAGCGTTTCGCTTTGCCGCGGCGCAAGCCTATCATGGCTTGGTCAATGAGCGTCTTGCGCAATTGCGCGAAACCGCGTTTGAGAGCCGCCCCTCGATCGCCGATTTCATGGAGCGGCGCCTCGCGCCCGCCATGCGCACCTGCAGCGCGGTTGGTCATCGCCAGCAACAATTGATCGCCCGCATCGCCCGCGCCGCGCAATTGCTCGACACCCGTGTGCAGGTGGCGGCGGAAGCGACCAATGCCGAATTGCTCGCATCGATGGATCGGCGCTCCAAGCTGCAATTGCGCTTGCAGCAAACGGTCGAAGGGCTATCGGTCGCGGCGATCGCTTATTATGCGCTGGGCCTGCTCAAATACGCCATCGACGGGATCGCCAAGGCGACCGGCAGGATCGATCCGACGATCGCGACCGGGATCGCCGCGCCGATCGTCGTCTTGGGCGTTTGGGCGGCGCTGCGGCAAATCCGCCAATCCCTGCATGCGCCAAAGAAGAACAAAGCCGTGTGAAATTCATGTGACGGGAACGGCTGCCCCTTGTCGCATTGAAAGAGGTTTTTATCTGTCCGTCACCCTTTGGTCGCAATTCCACGCGATCGATGGGCGTGATCATGGGCTTGGGCTGTTTCGGGCCCCCGCGATCGCCGATTACCGGCGATCAAACTCAGGAAGGAAACGCATGAAGTCGACGTTTTTTGCCGCGTTGATCATCGGCGCCGCCGCCTTTGCGCCGTTGGGCGCGCTGGCGCAGACTCCGGCCAAGCCGACGACGGCGACGCCAACCGCCGCCCCGATCGCGCTCGACATCAAGGACGCCGCGGGCAAGGCGATGACGGGCAATCCGGACGCCGGCAAGCGCGTCTTTTTGCAATGCCAAGCCTGCCATTCGATCGTGGCGGGACAAAACCGCGTCGGCCCATCGCTCGCCGGGATAATCGGCCGCAAAGCCGGCACGGTCGCCAATTTCAAATACTCGCCCGCCAATAAGAATTCCGGCCTGACCTGGACCGAACAGCAATTATTCACCTATCTGGAAAATCCGCGCGGCGTCGTGGCCGGCACCACGATGGCCTTTGCGGGCTTGAAACAGCCGCAGCAACGCGCCGACGTCATCGCGTATTTGAAAACCAACGCGAAATAATCCATTGGCGTTGCTCGAGCTTAGGACCGCCGATCAATCCGAGCCGCGCCCTAGTGTGGCGATTCTGAAATTCGCCCCAACAATGTGGCGTGCTCTGAGCGAAT
>DHHV01000070.1 GCA_002403455.1 Hyphomonadaceae bacterium UBA4763
AATTCGCTCAGAGCACGCCACGATTATGGGGCGAATTTCAGAATCGCCACACTAACGCGGGTTTCGGAGGGTCCCTCGACATGGCGCAGCAACGTTTATATGAGCGCGTTGCCGACGATTTGGCGCGGCAAATCTTGGGCGGGGCCTTTGAGGTCGGCGCGCGATTGCCCTCAGAGCGGCTCTTGGCCGAGCAATATGACGTCAGCCGACCGACGATCCGCGAAGCGGTCATCGCCCTGGAGGTCGATGGCCTCGTTGAAGTGATGACCGGCTCAGGCGTCTATGTGCGCGCGACGACCCGCGCGAACGGCCGGGCCGCGCCGATGGATATCGGGCCTTTTGAGCTGTTGGAGGCGCGCGCGGCGATCGAGGGCGAAAGCGCCGCGTTGGCGGCTTTGCGCATTTCGGATTCGCAATTGCGCGGTCTGACCGTTTTGGTTGAGGAAATGGCGGCTGAAAACAAGCGCGATGTGGTGATGTCCGAAGACGCCGACCGGCGCTTCCACCTCGCCATCGCCGAGGCGACGCAGAATTCGGCGATCATGCATGTCGTAACGGAATTATGGGACGCGCGCGAGCGCTCGCTGCAATCGGTAAAATTTCTGCAAAAAGCCCGCGCCGAGGGCGTCAAACCGCGGATCGACGAACATGCGGCGATCGTTGATGCGCTGACGACGCGCGATCCGGAGCGGGCGCGCCAGGCGATGCGGCGACATCTGGAGGGCGTCGCCGACATGGTGTTCGCGGCAACGGAAGCCGAGGCGGTCGAGCGGGCGCGCGCGCAAGTCGCCGCCGCGCGCAATCGCTATCGGGTTGGGAGCGGCGGATGAACGCGCCGCTGCTTGCACTGCATCCGGATCGTTTGTTCCCGGCCGAGCGCGAGACCCGCGCGGTCGCGCGGGCGCTTTACGCGAGCGTCAAGGACCTGCCGATCATCAGCCCGCATGGGCACACCGATCCGGCCTGGTTCGCCGAGGACGCACCCTTCGCCAACCCGGCCGACCTGTTGATCGTGCCGGACCATTACGTCTTTCGCATGCTCTATAGCCAAGGGGTGGCGCTGGAAGATTTGGGCGTCCGCCCCGTCGAAGGGACCAATGGCCGGGCCGTCGAGACCGACCCGCGGGCGATCTGGCGGCGCTTTGCGTCGCATTATCCGCTCTTTTGCGGAACGCCGTCGCGGATTTGGCATGATTGGGTCTATCGCGAGGTGTTTGGCCTCGAGGTGCGGCTGACGCCGCAGACCGCCGATCTTTATTACGACCGCATTTCCGAGCGCCTGGCGCAGCCGGCCTTTCGCCCGCGCGCGTTGTTTGAGCGTTTCGGGATCGAGGTGATCGCCACCACCGAAGGCGCGCTCGATGACCTGCGTCACCATCAAAAACTTCACGCCGATGGCTGGGGCAAAAAGGTGATCACGACCTTCCGGCCCGACCAGGTGCTCGACCCGGAATTTGAGGGCTTTGCCGCCAATATCGGGCAATTGGGCGCGCTGACCGGCGAGGACGCCTTCAGCTATGCCGGCTATTTGCGGGCGCTGGCGGCGCGGCGCGCGTTTTTCAAGGCGATGGGCGCGACCTCGACCGATCACGGCCATCCCAGCGCGATGACGGCCGATCTGTCGCTGGCCGCGGCCGAACGCTTGTTCGCGCGGGCGCTGTCGGGCGAGATCTCCGCCGAGGAAGCGGAGCTGTTTCGCGGTCATATGCTCTGCGAAATGGCGCGGATGAGCCTTGACGATGGCCTGGTGATGCAAATTCATCCGGGCAGCCTGCGCAATCATAACCAGCATGTGTTCGCGCGCTTTGGCCGCGACAAAGGCGCCGATATTCCAACCCGCACCGATTATGTGCGCGCTTTGCGCCCTTTGCTGAACAAATATGGCAATGAGCCCGGTTTACGGGTCATTGTCTTCACCCTGGATGAAACGAGCTATGCGCGCGAGCTCGCGCCGCTGGCGGGCCATTATCCGGCGCTGAAATTGGGGCCGGCCTGGTGGTTCCATGACAGCCCGGAAGGCATGCGCCGCTTCCGCGAGCAGACCACCGAAACCGCCGGATTTTACAATACGGTCGGCTTTAACGACGACACCCGGGCGTTTTTGTCGATCCCGGCGCGGCATGACGTCGCCCGCCGGATGGATTGCGGGTTCTTGGCGAAATTGGTGGTCGAGCATCGCCTGGAAGAGGACGAAGCTTTCGTGCTCGCCCATGATCTCAGCTATCGGCTCGCCAAGGAAGCCTATCGATTGTGAGGAGCCCCCCCTCCACACGCCGGGCCGTCGCGGCCGGCTTGGCTGCTGGCGCAGCAGCGGCTTGCGCCCCGGCGGGTCGGTCCGGTCGCGTGATGCGCGGCGCCGATACGCATCCGAGCGGCTATCCGACCGTTGCGGCGGTCGAGGGCATGGCGGCGGCGTTGCTGGCGGCAAGCGATGGCCGGCTGCGGATGAAAGTGTTTCCCGGTGGGCAATTGGGCGAAGAGCGCGACACGCTCGAACTGACGATATTTGGCGGCTTGGATTTCAACCGCGTCAATTTGGCGCCGCTGAACGCCATCGCGCCGGAAACCATTGTGCCGACTTTGCCGTTTCTGTTCCGCGACGAAGCGCATATGCGGGCGGCGATGGATTCCCAGCCCGGCGCGCGCATTCTTGATTCGCTGGCGGCGCATGGCCTGGTCGGTTTGTGCTTTTACGATAGCGGCGCGCGGTCGTTTTACACCAAAGGCCGCGCCATCCATTCCCCAGATGATCTCAAAGGTCTGAAAATCCGGGTGCAGAATTCCGATCTGTTCGTTTCGATGGTCGAAGCCTTGGGCGCGGACGCAACACCGATGGCTTATGGCGAGGTCTATCAAGGCCTGCTGCAAGGCGTCGTCGATGGCGCAGAGAACAATTGGCCGTCCTACCAAAGCTCGCGGCATTTTGAGGCGGCGCCGATCTATAGTTTGACGCGGCATGTGATGGCGCCGGAAGTGCTGGTGATGTCGGCGCGGCGCTGGCGCAAGCTCGCGACGGCCGATCAGGAGCTGGTGCGCGATGCGGCGCGCGCCAGCGTCGCGCAGATGCGCGCGCTGTGGGATTCCCGCACCGAGAGCGCCCGCGCGGCGCTGCTGGCGCAAGGGGTGACGGTCATCGAGCCGGCCCCCGACGCCTTCGCCGCCAAAGTCGCGCCGGTCTGGGCGCGTTATTTGACAACGCCGGCTTTGCGCAGGCTTGCCGCCGAAATCAGCGCGATCGGAGGCGGTCATGCTTAGAGCGCTTGGCCTCGTCAGCGCCGCCTTGAGCCGCCTAGCGTTCGGCATGTCGGTGCTGGGGCTCCTCGCCATGACGGCGACGATCGCCTGGCAGGTGATCGCCCGCTACGGCTTGAACGCCGCGCCGGCCTGGACCGAACAAGCCGGCTTGTTCTTGATGATCTGGTTCATTCTGTTCGCCGCGGCCGCAGGCGTGCGCGAGCGGTTCCATATTCGGCTGACCCTGCTGCAGGACGGCGCTGCGCCGGAACTGCGCCGCGTCATGGTGCTGGCGAGCCATTTGGTTGTCTTGGGCTTTGGGCTGGCGATGGCGGTCGGCGGGGCGGGGCTCGTTGCGCAGACCTGGAGCCATGTCATCCCAACCTTGGGGGTTCCGCGCGGCGCGATTTATCTGCCGGTGGCGGCGGCGGGCGGGATGATCGCGCTCTTCGCCGCCGAGCAAGCCATAGCCGATTGGACAGGCAACAGGGTGGCGCCAACATGGAGCTGAGCCTGCTGTTGCTGAGTTTGGCCGTGTTGCTGGCGCTGGGCGCACCGGTTGCCTTTGCGCTGGGCGGGGCGAGCCTGCTGGCGTTTTTGTGGCTGGATTTGCCGGTGATCGTCGCCTTTCAGCGGATGACGGCCGGCATGAACGCGTTTGCGCTGATGGCGATCCCGTTCTTTGTGTTCGCCGGCGAGATGATGGCGCGCACCGGCATCGCGGCGCGGTTGATCGAGGTGGCGGCGGCGGCCTTTGCCGGGCGGCGCGGCGGGCTCGGGCAGGTGAACGTGGCTGCGTCGATGTTATTTGGCGCGGTGTCGGGTTCGGCGGTCGCGTCGGTGTCGGCGATCGGTTCGACGATGATGCCGATGATGCGCGCCAAGGGCTATGACGGCGATTATGCAGTCAATGTGACGATCAGCGCTGCAATCCTTGGCATACTGATCCCGCCCTCGCACAATATGATCATCTATGCGGCGGCGGCGCCGGTCAGCGTGAGCGTCAGCGATTTGTTCTTGGCGGGGATTGGGCCGGGGCTGCTGACGGGGCTCGCCTTGATGGCGACGGCCTGGCTGGTGGCGCGCCGACGCGGCTATCCAGCTGAGATTTTCCCCGGATGGGGCAAGCTGGCGCGGGCCGCGCTGTTGGCGGCGCCCGGATTGATGACGGCGCTGATCATTCTGTTGGGGATCGTGCTTGGCGTGTTCACCCCGACCGAAAGCTCGGCGATCGCGGTGATCTATACGATGCTGATCGCCGGGTTTTTGTATCGGAGCCTTGGCCGGGCAACGTTCTTGGCCGCCGCAGGCGGGGCGGTGCGCACCACCGCCATGGTGATGCTGATCATCGGCGCCGCCAGCATGTTCGGCTGGTTGTTTGCGCTCTTGGAGGGGCCAAGCCTGTTGGCCAGCGCGCTGGGCGGCGTCGCCGACAATCCGGCGGCGTTGTTGGCGGTCATTGTGCTGGTGCTGTTGGTTCTGGGCGCGTTCATGGACATGGCCCCGTTGATCATTATTACGACGCCGATCTTCCTGCCGCTGGTGATTGGGGCCGGGGTCGATCCGGTGCATTTTGGGGTGATCATGATGCTCACTTTGGGCATTGGACTGGTGACGCCGCCGGTCGGCTCGGTATTGTTTGTCGGCTGCGCGATCGGCCAGGAACAGCCCGAGCGCGTCGTGCGGACGATCTGGCCGTTTTATCTGGCCTTGGCGGCGTCGTTGCTGGTTGTGGTCTATTTGCCGGCGGTGTCCCTGTGGCTGCCGGAGGCGCTGCGATGAGCGAGCGGTTGTCGCCTCAATTGTTGGGCGCGGCGCCGGCAAAGGTGCTGCGGCCGGCCTATGCGCGCGCGGCAATGCAAGCGGGCGTTGTCCATCTGGGCGTTGGGGCGTTTCATCGCGCCCACCAGGCCGCCTTTTTTGACGCGTTGATGGGCGAAGGCGAGCCCGATTGGATGATCATCGGCGCCAGCTTGCGCTCGCAGGCGGTTGCCGATCAGCTTAATCCGCAGGAAGGGCTCTATACGCTGGCCATCCGCGACCAGGACGCCGAGCGCCTGCGCGTAATCGGCGCGCTGCGCCATGTGCTGGTTGCGCCGCAAGCGCCGGCCGCCCTGATCGCCGCGCTCGCCGCCCCGGCAACACAAGCGGTGACGCTGACCATCACCGAAAAAGGCTATTGCCTGGACCCCTCGAGCGGCGCGCTCAATCTCGAGCATCCAGACATCGTCGCGGATCTGTCCGCGCCGACCCGCCCAACGAGCGCCATCGGTTTTTTGATGGCGGCGCTCGAAAAGAGGAGCGGGCGGGGCTTGAGCGGCCTGACCTTGATTTCCTGCGACAATCTTCCCCAGAACGGGGCGCGATTGCGCGGGGCGGTGCTGGCGTTGGCGCGTCGGCGTTCGCCGCTTTTGGCCGACTGGATTGAGCAATCCTGCGCATTTCCCTCGACCATGGTCGATCGCATCGTGCCGGCGACGCAAGCCGAGGATATCGCCGCGCTCGCTGCATTGACCGGTTATCGTGACGAGGCGATGGTCAAGACCGAGCCCTTTGCGCAATGGGTGGTCGAAGACTGGTTTGCGGGACGCCGGCCCAGCCTGGAACGCGTCGGCGTGCAAATGACGCGCGATGTCGGCGGCTGGGAGACCGCCAAACTGCGTCTCTTGAATGGCGCGCATTCGGCGATCGCTTATCTTGGCGCCATGGCCGGCCATGAGTACGTCCACACGGCCTTGGCTGCGCCGGGCTTCGCACGCTTTATCGGCGCCCTATGGGATGAGGCGCAAGCGACGCTTGCCCCGCTCGAGGGCTTCGACGCTGGGCTTTATCGAGCCGCCCTCATGGCCCGCTTCGCCAATGCGGCGCTGCAGCATCGCACGCGGCAGATCGCGCTCGATGGCAGCCAGAAATTGCCGCAGCGTCTGGTGCAAGCGCTGCGCGAACGCCGACGCCAAGGATTGACCGCGCCGGCCTTGTGTCTGGCGATTGCCGGGTGGATGCGCTGGCAGGCGGGGGTCGATGAAAATGGCGCCGCGTTCGCGGTTGAAGCCCCGCTCGCCGCGCGCACGCAGCAAGCCATTGCCGGTTTGCGCGATCCACATGACCAGGCGCGGGCCTTGTTGTTCATCGAAGAGATCTTCGGCGCTGATCTTGGCGCCGACCGCGCTGTCGCCCAGGCGATCGGCGAGGCCTTGCGCCGGATTTACGCGATCGGGGCCGGGGCCTGCGTTGCGGAATTCGCTCAATTGATCGAGGAGAAAACCCGTGCTTGACCGGCAAAGCGCGCGTGCGCTGATTATGCATCCGCAGGACGACGTGGGTCTTGTCTTAAGCGCGCTAAAGCCGGGCGATCGGCTGATCGACACGGATGTGGTCGCATCGGAAGAAATCGCCGCCGGGCATAAGATCGCCTTGCGCGACATCGATAATGGCGCGCTGATCCGTAAATATGGCGCGGCAATCGGCAAAGCGACGCAAAAGATCGCGCGCGGCGCCCACGTGCATTTGCATAATGTGTCGGCCGATATCGCCGCCAATGTTGGTGACGGGGCGAGCAAATCAGCGACGCGACTTGCCCCGCGCGAAGCCTTCTTTAACGGCTATCTGCGCGCCAATGGCGCGGTCGGCACCCGCAATTATATCGGGATTGTCTCGACGGTGAATTGTTCAGCTACAGTTGCGCGGCGCATCGCCGAGGCGTTCCCGGACGACCTGTTCGCGGACGAAGAGGGCGTCGACGGCGTCGTCGCCTTTACGCACACGACCGGCTGCGGCACGCCGTCTCAGGGCGAGGGGGTCGACAATCTGACCCGCACCTTGGGCGGCTATTTGCGCCATCCGAATTTTGCCGGGATCGTGCTGATTGGGCTCGGCTGCGAGGTCAATCAGGTCGAGCGGGTCTTGCGCGAGCAAGCGTTAGAGACCGGTGCGCGTTTGCGCGCCTTCACGATCCAGGATGTGGGCGGCACCGCCAAGGCGATCGCGCATGGCAAGGCGCTGGTAAAGGAGCTGCTCGAGATCGCTCGCCCGATGCGGCGCGCGCCCGTCTCGGCGGCGCATCTGACGCTCGGTTTGCAATGCGGCGGCTCGGATGGCTGGTCCGGGGTTACCGCAAACCCCGCTTTGGGCGTTGCGGCCGATATCTTGGTTGCGTGCGGCGGCACGGCGATTTTGTCGGAAACGCCGGAGATTTATGGCGCTGAGCCCTTGTTGTTCGCGCGCGCCGTCGACACTGACGTGCGGGCGGCCTTGCAAGAGCGGCTCGATTGGTGGCGCGATTATGCCGCACGCCATGGGGCGGAGCTCAACAACAATCCATCGCCGGGCAATCTGAAAGGCGGGCTGACGACGATCCTGGAAAAATCGCTCGGCGCCGTCGCCAAATCTGGGTCCAGCCCGCTGATGGGCGTTTATCGTTATGGCGAACCGATCACCCGCAAGGGCTTCGTCTTCATGGATAGCCCCGGCTATGACCCCTGTTCGGCGACCGGTCAGACCGCTGCGGGCGCCAATATTCTCGCCTTCACCACCGGGCGGGGGTCGGTGTTCGGCTCTAAGCCAGCGCCCTGCATCAAGCTCGCCTCGAATGAGGCGATGGCGCGGCATATGGATGACGACATGGACATTGATTGCTCGCCGGTCTTGGCGGGCGCCGCGCTCGCCGATCTTGGCGAAGCGATTTTTCAAAAATTGCTGGCGATCGCCTCGGGCGAAAAAAGCAAATCTGAAGCGCTCGGGATCGGCGATCATGAATTCGTCCCCTGGCAATTGGGAGCGGTGATGTGAGGGGCGCCAAGGGGTGGGCGCTCGCCGTCGCCATCGCGCTGGCGGCCGGCGTCGCCGGATCGAGCGCGGCGCAATCTTCGGCCGAGTTGGCGATGCCCGCTGGCGCCGCGCCGCGTGAGCCTGATCTAATCCAGGCGATCCGCAGCCTGGCGCGTTATTGCGCCGACATCCTGCTCGAGCCCACCGGCAAAGCGCGCGCCGAATATGATTACGTCACGAGCGCGTGGAACGATTACGAGCCGCATTGGCATACCGGTCAGGTGATCTGGGGCCTCGTCGAGGCGAGCGCCGCGCTCGACGATCCACAATTTCTCGCGCCTGCCCAACAAGCCGGGCATTGGTGGGTGAGCGGGGCGTTTGCGCCGCCGCATCCGTTCGCCGGGCTCGTCAATGCAGTGCATGGCGACAAGCTCGGCCCTATTCTGATCAATTGGACAACGATTTCCGATGGAACGCCGGGTCTGTTCGCCTTGAGTCGAGCGACAGGCGACGCGGCCTATGCCGCCGCCGCCATCAAGGCCGGCGCCTGGCTGTGGGCGCATACGCGCGTCCCGCCGGACATTCCGGGCGGCGAGGGGCTGTTTTACAACATTATCGACCCGGTGCGCGGCGTCGTCGTCACCGATTGGAACCCGCATCGGCAGGGCCCGGATTATGATCCGGTCGCCGCCAAGCGACTTGGAGCGCCGCCGATCGCCGAATTGGCGCGGCCCAATATCGAGGGCTTTTTGTTCGCCGACCTTTATCGCGCCACGGGCGAGGAGGTCTGGAAGATGCGGTTTCTGGAGCAGGCCGAATTTGCGCTGCGTCGGCAGTCGCCGAATGGCCTGTGGATGGATTTCGAGCCGAACGATCCGGCAACCGGCGTCGTCCATCCCCGCTTTAACATCTGGAACGCCGAAGCCCTGCTCGAGGCGTTCGCGCTGTCCGGCGATCGGCGATTTCTGGAGGCGGCGGCGCGCACGGCGGCGTTTTATCGCGATATCGCCAAGCCGGACGGCACGATCCATTATCGTCTCTTTGCCGATGGCCGCTCAATCCCGGATTCGGTCACCGGCTCAGCGGTCGCCTTCAACGGCGTCTTGATGCTGCGTTTGCGCGATTACGGGGTCGGCGGCTTTGACGCGGCGATCGACACAGCGGCGCGCTGGGTGCTCGCCAACCGTTTTGCCGACGACCATCCCGATCCGAACCTTGCTGGCGCGGTGATCAACACGCGCTATCGCCTGAAAGATGGACGCACCTCTTTCGTCAATCGCGATGTCGGCTCGTCCTTCGGCTTGCGGTTTTTGGCGCTCTATCTGCGTGACCAACGGGGCGAAGACGTCAATCATTATTTGAGCGGGAAAAAATCATGAGCGCGGATCGTCGACAGGTGTTGCTGAGCGGGGCGGCGCTGCTGGGGGCGGCTGTGTCTCCGCAGCTTGCGGCCGCGCAAAGCGCGCCGGCGCCAATGCAACCCTCGCTCGGCGCCTTGGCGGCGCGGCGCAAAGTCAGCTTGGACGGGCCCTGGCGCTACATCCTTGATCCATTTGACGTGGCCGGGCGCAAGCCGCGATCGCGGCGCGCCTTTTGGGAAAACAGGCTGCAGACAAATGACAGCGGCCTGATTGAATATGAGTGGGCGTCGAGCCCAGTCATGCATATCCCCGGCGCGTGGAACAATGCCGCCCCTGAGCTGACCTATTATGAAGGGCCGGTCTATTTCCGCCGCGACATAACCGCGCCCAGCGCCCGCGAAGGCCGGCATTTTCTTTATTTCGAAGCGGTCAATTATGCGGCCAGCGTCTGGCTCGACGGGAAAAAGCTCGGCGAGCATGTCGGCGGGTTCACGCCCTTCTGGTTCGACATCACCGACCGGATCGGCGCGCCGGGCCATGTTCATAGCCTGGTGGTGCGGGTCGATAGCCGCCACGGGCCGCTGACGATCCCAGGGCTCGATTTCGATTGGAAGAATTATGGCGGGATCACCCGCTCGGTCTGGTGGGTCAACACGCCGGCGACGCATATTGCGGAGAGCTTTGTGCGGATCGAGGCGGGACGCCTGCGCGCCGATGTCAGCCTTGACGGACCGCAAGCAGCGGGCGCGGCGGTGGAACTGGCGATCGCGGCCTTAGGCGTGACGGCGCGCGCCGTCGCCGATAATGCCGGGCAGGCGCGGATTGATCTGCCGATACCGAAAGCGATGCGGCTATGGTCGCCGGAGGCGCCGCAGCTTTATGACGTCGCCATCCGCGCCGGCAGCGACGAGATGATCGAGCCGATCGGCTTTCGCACCTTGGAAACGCGCGGGCGCCGCATTTTCCTGAACGGCAAGCCGATTTACCTGCGCGGCATCGCGCTGCATGAGGAAGCGATCGGCCCGGAAGGCGCGCGCGCCTTGAGCGACGCGCAAGCCCAGGCTTTGTTGTCTGAGGCCAAAGCGCTCGGCTGCAATTTCGTCCGCCTGGCGCATTACCCGCATGCCGACAGCATGACGCGGCTCGCCGATGCGATGGGGCTGATCGTTTGGGCGGAAATCCCAGTCTATTGGGAAGAAATCGCCTATGAAGACCAAGGCGTGCTGGCTTTGGCGCGGGCCATGCTGGCCGACATGGTGCGCCGCGACCGCAACCGCGCCAGTATCGCCTTTTGGTCGATCGCCAATGAAACCCCGCAAACCCCGGCGCGGCTGGCGTTCCTCGAGCGCCTGGCGGCGGATGCGCGCGCGCTCGATCCGACCCGGCTGATCACGGCGGCGCTCAACAAAAATGTCGATGTCGGTGGCGTGCGCGAGGGCGAAAGCGTGTTTGACGTGCGCGATCCCTTGGGCGCGGCGCTCGATGTGATCGCCATCAATCAATATGAGGCCTGGTATAGTTCGCGCACCCCGGCCGAGCTGTCGCAAGTTTCGTTTCGCAATTCCTATGACAAACCGCTGATGATCTCCGAATTCGGCGCCGATGCGCTCTATGGCCATCGCGGCCCGAAAGAAGAGCGCTGGACCGAGGATTATCAAGCCTGGCTCTATGAAGAGACGCTGAAAGTGATCGCGGCAACGCCGGGATGCGTTGGGCTGTCGCCGTGGTTGCTGAAGGATTTTCGCTCGCCCCGGCGCTGGCATGGCCGCTTTCAAGATTATTGGAACCGCAAGGGCCTGATCGCGCCGGACGGGCGACGCAAACGCGCTTTTGAGACGCTGCGCGCGCATTATGCGGCGATCGCGGCGCAGGAGGGGTGAGAAATTGGCGCTCTCGTCCGGGGGGAGAGGGGCGGCAAAGCGGAAGCGCGCCGAGTATGCGGGTTTCCGGCCAGGGTGACCCGTCGACCTGAAGTTGGCGTCTGCAAGTGAATTAAAGTGGGATGGGGCGGTTCAGCAAGTCGACGCAATCTCACGAGACCATGCGCCGGGGCGATTGCTGAACCGCCCGCCCCTCTAGAAATTGGCGACGACGCCGAACTGGAAGGTGCGACCGAAAGTGTCGACCGATTCAAAGATCTGTCCGCTGACATCATTGCCGCGAAAGACGCTCGCCTCGCGCTCGTTGTTCAGGTTCGTCACGTCTGCGAAAATCTGAAAGCGTTCGGTGATATTGTAGCGGACCGACAAGTCTAGGCTGATGAAATCGCGGATCAAAAGGTCGGCGAACGAATCGCTGTCGACGCGATCCAGCGTATTGCCACGGAAATTTCCCGAGGCGCGGATCAGCAGCTTATCGCCTTCATAACCGAGCGATGCGTTGGCAATGACGCTGGACTGGTTGACCAGCCGGAAGTTCTCATCGGGTCGAACCGGATTGGTCCCGTCGCGGCTGGATATCAGCGTCACGTTGCCGGAGAAGAACAGATTGCTGAACAAGCCCGGCAGCGAATCTTTGAAGAAATAACTGAACCCGATTTCAGCGCCGAACAAATTGCCCTGATCGCCATTAACAACGGTATCGACTTGCGTCAGCGGGACGCCCGTCACCGGATCAATGACCGAGGCGCCCAACAGCTCAAAATCCGCCGGGTCTTCCGTGCTGAGCGATACGAACGTATCCCGCAGCAATTTGTAGAAGCCGGCGACCGTGACCGTCAAATTCGGCGAAGGATACCAGCCCAAATTGATGTCAAACTGCTCGGCGATCAGGGGCTCCAATAGCGGATTGCCGCCGTCGAGCACGGCGCCGTTGCCGCCGATAACGACGGGCGTCACGCCTGTTGGCAAGGTCGCGTTGATGACTGCCTGACCTGGATCGCCGGTTGGCGCTTCGAGATCGAGCGCGAGTTCGAGCAAGGGGCTCGCATCGTCGAACGACGGTCGCACCTGGCCGCGCGAATAGGACGCGCGCGCCGTGACGGTGTCAGAGATATCCCACTTAAAATGAATCCCTGGGAAAAAGTTGGTGTAGCTGTTGCGAAAGGTTTGGACGCCGATCGTCGACAATTCTGGGATAAGAATGTCGTTGAAATTTACTTCCGTTTCCGCCGTGCCCACCGCCGTGTAATCGGTGTGCTCAACGCGCACGCCAAAAATGACCTGAAAATTGTCGGCTAGTTCGACCTCGCCCTGGAAATATCCAGATATTGTGTCTTCCGAGACATCAAAATTTTCGGGCAGGTTGTCGGGTTGAATGCCGGAAGCGGCGGCCAATTCTTGTAAAAATGCGCGGGTAAATTCCAGCTCTGGCACAACGAATCCTTCGGCGAGGTCGCCATCAAGATTAAGGCTGCTGCTCGGCGTGAAGGCGGGGACGTCGGCTAAAGAGCGCGGCGCGATATTGCCCAAGAATGGCGCAAGATCGGCGCCTTCGAGCGAGTTTTCGCCACGAATGAAGGAGCGCTCGCGGAAGCGTTGCTTGAATCCGACTTTAAAGCTTGCCGGTCGCGAAAAAATGTTCGCCCGGCGCTCCAGATCAACATTGTAGGATAAGATTTGGTCGGAGCGGTCCTCATTGATAACCAGCAATTCGTTGAACGCAAAATCGTCAAGACCGGGGCGAAAACCGAAATTGATGTTCTGAATGCCCGAGGAAAACCCACCCCCGCCATTCAAATCGCCTTGCCCATCAACGGTGAAATCTGCCGTCTCCGCAAACAGATCGATACCCGAAATCACCAAATCGCTCTCGCGAAAGCGCGCGCGCAGGCCTGGCGTGATGGTGAAATCATTGCGCGAAAAATCCGCCGCGTAGCTGAGCGTCCAACGATCGTCGCCGAAATCATTGCGGCCTTCAAAGTGGAACGCAAAGGTGGTTTCGACACGCGGCTGGAAAAAGATCTGCCGATCAATGTCAACGTCGGTAAATTGCCCTCCATTCGGCGAAATCGAGATAATCTCGCCATTGGCGGCGTCGCCCAATTCGACTTCCTGCTGGATTCGGATGTCATCGTCGTCGAGGCGACCGATCAGGAATGAGAAGGTCCAGTCATGGCGCTCGCCGATTTCGTAATCCAGCGACAACGTGCCGCCGAGGCGATTGCGACGGCCAAGCTCGACGCGTTGATCAATCTCGGACGGAGACAATTCGCCCGATGTCGGCTGCCCACCGATGGTGACGCCGTCGAAAATCCGAATGTCGAACCCCGAATCCGATTGAAGTTCGTCCAAATCGATTTCGCGCGAGAAATAGTTGAAAGCGGCCGCAACGCCAAGTTCGCCGACGCCAAGATCGAAGCGCCGGGTCAAATCGGCCGACACGCGTGGGCGCACTTCGTTGGCGCGCAAGGTCGTCGTGCCTTGAGCGGTGATCCGACCGGTGAACTCATCTGTCCGATCAAATGCGGACAAAGGCCGCAAATCGATCTTGGCGCCGAGCGAGTCATGATCGGTGTCCGGGAGGATCGTTTTGGCAACCGACAATTGGCTCAGCAAATCCGATGGAATGACGTCCAAGGCCACCGAGCGGCTGCCGGTGCTGGAAGAGCCCAATTGCGCATTGCTGATGGTAACCTGGGTAAATCCTGGCGATAACCCGCGCACGGTGACAAAGCGTCCCTCGCCCTCGTCGCGAATGATCGTCAGGCCCGGCAGGCGCTGGAGCGATTCCGCGACGTTTTGATCGGGAAACTGGCCAATGTCGTCTGCGGTGATCACCGTGATGATATTGTCGGCGGCGCGCTCGATCGCGGCGGCTTCTTGCAATTGCTGGCGCACGCCGCGCACCTCGATCGCCTCTTCGCGACGTTCGACTTCCGGCGTCGTTGATTGGGGTGCGGGCGCGGTCTGCGCCAACGCGCTGGCTGGCAGGCCCAAAGCCCAAGCGGCGCCAAACAGGCTGGTGGTCGCCATCAATGAAATTAGGGTCGGCGCAGAGCGCCGCTTCGCAAAATCCGTCATGCGTGCCTCCCTTGGGTAATGCCCCAATTTTGTCTTCCCTGGCGGGCCGCCGAACCGGCAGAGCTGTGGCGCTAGACAAATCGCGACAAAGCTCACAGTCACGGCAAACGCCGATAGGTGATATCGCGGCGAACATATCTGACCAATTTGGTTTGTCCAGTGTTTTATTTTGGTCAGGCGTTCAGTGCGCGTTCAATCCGGTTTGGCTTCCACCAAGACCATTCGCAGGTCGTTGACGTTCAAACCGGTCGGGCCAAGCACCAGCGCGCAGGCTTGGCGATCGAGCGCCGAATAGATGTCGCTGCGCGCCAACGGGTCGCCATGCCGGTCGCGGTCGATGCGCAGGCGCGCTGCGCCCCCGTCATCGATGATCGCCCCGGCAAATTTGCTGGAGCCGTCCAGACCGTCCGTATCCATGGCCGCGACGCAAAACCGCCCGCCGAAATCGCGCGATAGCTCGGTAAGGCGCAGCGCGCTGACATAGGCATATTCGCCATTTGGCCCGCCTATGCCGGGATCGGACGCCACATCGACCGTCAATTCGCCTCCGGACAGGAAGGCAAGCTTTTTGCCGGCGCGACCGGGCGTCGCCAACGCCCGAATCGCTTCAGCGGCATGGGCCCGCCCAACGGCCTGCGCGGCGCCTTGGGCGTGGATGTCGAGGATCTGCGTGTCAAAGCCGTCGGCTTGAAGCGCGCGCGCCGCCCCGGCCAACGCATCGGCGCTGCGAGCAAAAACGCGGGCGATCGCGCGCTGAAAGCAAGGCGAATCAGCCGCCGGCGGCCGGGAGAGGGGGCTGGCCAAAGCCGCCCGGATGGCTGCAGAGGCGTCAATTCCATAATCGGCCAGCACATCTTGTGGGTCGCGCGGTGGCAAATCGGCCGGGATGGTCGGGCCAGACGCCACCAGGGATAAATCATCGCCCGGCACGTCCGACATCACCAAGGTCGTCACTTGCGCCGGCGCAGCGATCGCCGCCAGCCGCCCGCCTTTGACAGCGGACAATCGTTGGCGCAGGAAATTGACCATCGCTATTGGCGCGCCGGCCCGCAGCAGGCCTTGGGTGACCGCCCGCTTTTCAGCAAGGTTAAGGCCCGGCAGCGGCTTGACGAACAAGGCCGAACCACCCCCAGAAATGGCGGCGATCACCAGATCCTGCGGGCCAAGCCCGCTGAGCGCGGAAACAATCGCTTCGGCGGCGGCGAGGCTGGCCAAATCGGGGGCGGGATGCGCCGCTTGCAGGACCAGCCGCCGCGGCGCTTGGGCGACCTTCTCGATACCGTGGCCATAGGGCGCAAGAACCACGCCCGGTAGGGCCAGCCCGTAATGCGCGTCGATAGCCTGAGTCATCCGCGCTGCGGCTTTACCTATGGCGATCAGCTTGGCGCGACCCTGAGGGGGCAGCGGCGGCAGGAACGCCGGCAAACAGGACATCGGATCGACGGCGGCCAACGCAGCGTCGATTGCCGCGCGCGCCTGGCGCGCCAAATCGGAAGCCTTCTCGCCGCGGCCTGCTGCGTTCATCTCAGTCTCCTTCAGGCGCGCCAGTTGATATTGGCTTGACCAGTTGCGCGGTTTGGTCAACCTTGCGCGCTCAACTTGCCCTGCTGTGGGATCGGAGCCGAAAATGCGCGCGCCTGCAATGGCTGATCGACGCCGCGTCAGCCTCGGCGCGCTCGCGAGCCTTACCGCCTGCGCTGTGCCGGCCAAAGACGGCGCGCCTGATCCATTCGCGCGCGCCGCAGCGATCCGTCGGGCGATCCGCCAACCGCAGATCGGCCCGCAGCGCATGCGTCTGGCGCCAACGCCGGGCGATGCGCGCGTGCGGCTGCAGGCCGCGATCGAGGCGGCGGCCGATAGCGGCGGCGGCCGAATTATCCTCGAATCTGGATTGTGGGCGTGCGCCGGCCCGTTGCATCTGCGCAGCGGCGTTGAGCTGCATCTGGCGCAAGGCGCGCATCTTCGTTTTGAGCCTGACCCTGCGCTTTATCTCCCCGTCGTGCTGACGCGATGGGAGGGAACCGAGGTCTATAACTATTCACCGATGATCTACGCGCGCGATGGCGCCGACATCGCCATTACCGGGGCCGGCGTGATCGATGGGCAGGGCGAAGCGCATTGGCTGCCCTGGCGGGCCCGCCAGCGGCCAGACCAGAGCCGGCTGCGCGACATGGGCCGCGATGGGGTCGCCGTTGAAGAACGGCGCTTCGGAGCCGGGCATTTTCTGCGACCGCCGCTGATCCAGTTTTTCAATTGCGCGCGGGTGCGGGTCGAGGGCGTAAGGTTGCAGGATTCACCCTTTTGGTGCCTGCATCCGGTTTATTGCCAGGACGTGACGGTGCGCCGGATCCGCGTGGTCAGCCGACATGTCAATAGCGACGGCGTTGACCCAGATTCCTGCGAGCGCGTGTTGATCGAACAGTGCGATTTCGACGTCGGCGATGACGGCGTCTCGATCAAAGCCGGGCGCGACCAGGATGGTTGGCGGGTCGGTCGACCCTGCCGCAACATTGTTGTCCGTCAATGCCGCTATCAGGGCAAAGCCGGCGGCGGCTTCGCCATTGGCAGCGAAATGTCTGGCGGCGTGTCTGACATCTATGTCGACGGCTTGTCGATCCCGGAGGCCAGTCACGCGCTCTATTTCAAGGCCAATCTGGATCGCGGCGGCGAGATCCGCGATGTTTTCATCCGCGACGTGCGGGCGGGCGCGGTCGAAAGCTTCATCATCCTGACCAATGACTATCATTCCTATCGGGGCGGCGATTTCCCGCCGCGCTTTGAAGGAATTGAGATTAGCGACAGCTTTTGTACGCGCGCGAAAATTGGTTTGCATGCGACGGGTCATCCGCGCGCGCCCGTGCAGCGCGTGCGCTTGCGCGGCATTGAAATCGGCGCGGCGGTTCGACCAATCCAAGTCGCCGATATCGCGGGTTTTCATTTGGACAATGTCCGGATCAATGGGGAGGCTGTCGCCGAAGCGGTCCCCATCGATCGCAGCGCGTTTTTGGATTTCAAACGGTAAGGGGAGCCTCGCCATGCGCAGACGGACTTTGTTGGGATGGGGCCTTGGCGCAGCGGCGGCGGGCGTCGGCGGCTGCGCAACCGCCAAGGAAAACAAGAGCGATGGCGGGCTCGAACAGGGGTTGCGCGCCGCGCAAACGGACCCTGTGCTGCGCAAGGACCTGATCGCCGCGCCCGTAATCCTCAAAGACATTGACCTGTTGCGGCTTGGCGCGCAATTTTGGGTGCGGGTCCGCGATCAGGACGGGGCGATCGGCGTTGCGCTGACCAATCCGCGCCTGATGCAAAGCCTGTGGCCGGTGTTCCTCAATCGGGTCGCGCCGAGCTTTCGCGGCAAAGACGCCCGCGATTTGGAAGCGCTGCAGGCCGAGAATTATCGCTGGCAGCTGAACTACAAATGGCAGGGCCTGGCATATTGGGCGCCGATCGCTTGGTTGGAATTTGCGATATTGGACCTTTTGGGCAAAAAGGCGGGGCTGCCGGTCGGCGCGCTGCTGGGCGGGCGGGTGCGCGAGACGACTGGGATTTATTACGCCAGCGGCAATCGCGGCAATTCGCCTGAGGCCGAATTGGCCCATCTGCAGCGCCTCGTGGATGAGGCCGGCGCCAAGGCGGTGAAATATCGGTTGGGCGCGCGGCTGTCGTTTGACGAGCGATCAACGGCCCGGGACTTGGCGCTGATCCCGTCGGCGCGACGGCAATTTGGCGATGATTTCGTGCTCTATGTCGACGCAAATTCGTCCTATGACGTCGAGATGTCCCTGCGGATCGGACGCGATTTGGAGGCGCATGGCTATGGCTTTTTTGAAGAGCCGGTCCGGTTCGATCATTACGAGGAAACCAAGCAAATTGCCGATGCGCTCGATATTCCGATCGCTTTTGGCGAGGAAGAAGTCAGCCTGGCGCGCTTTGCCTGGCTGATCCGCCATGACGCAGCCCAGGTCATTCAACCAGATCTGCTGTTTAACGGCGGTTTGATCCGCGCGATCAAAGTGGCGCGCATGGCGGCGCTGCGCGGCTATCCGTGCGTGCCGCATATTTCCGGCGACGGCTTTGGCAGCCTCTATGCGTTGCATTTTGCATCCTGCGTGCGCAACACGACGCCTTATCAAGAATATAAGGGGGCGGAGGACGTCGCTCATCAGGTGACCGGGGAGAGCGGTCAGCTAAAGGTGGAGAATGGACAGGTGAGGATCCCAAGTGGACCGGGGCTCGGGATCACATTTGACTCGGAAGAGCTGGCGCGCGCAGAACAGGTGAACGCCGACTGACGTCCGAGGCCGAGCTTTTAGACGGCCGGACCGGGTCAGAGCCCAAAAAAGGTGGCGTGATCTTGTCCGTCGCGATGTGAATTTCGCGCGCTGGGGCAGTGAGAACCGCAATTGGCTTCGCGTTTTCTAACAAAGAGGGCAGCTGCCCGAACCGGTCAACTTGCTGCGCGCCAACCTTGGTTCAATTGCCTCGATAAAACAGCAATTACATCGGCCATTTCGGGCTTATCAGCCAAATTGCTGTTTTCCTGCGGGTCCGCCAGATGGTCGAAAAGGACGCGCGCTTTCAGCTCGCCGCTGTCGCGATCGCGCCACTCGGTGTACCGATGAGAAACCGTGCGGATCGAATATCCATTCGCCCCGCCCCGGCGATATTGGCTGAAAGCGGCGCGCTTTGTGCTTTTGCCGGACTGTAACGCCGGCGCAAGACTCATCCCCTCGAGGTCTGGCGGCAGTGGAAGACCTGCCAAGTCAACCAAGGTCGGAAATATGTCTACAAGTTCGACGGGCGTTGTAACCTTTACGCCTGACGACAATCCCGGAACGCGCATAATCAGCGGAGCGCGAGTCGCGACTTCCATATTATTGTGCTTGGCCCAAAAGCCATTTTCACCAAGAAAATATCCATGGTCGCCGAACAATACGACGATCGTGTTATCCGTCAATCTCAACTCGTCCAGCGCGGCAAGAACCCGGCCAATCTGGGCGTCGGCAAAAGTCGTTGCGGCGGCGTAGCCCCGCACCAAGTCTTTACGTTGCGATGGCGACAGGTCGAGATCTTTTGGAACGCCTTCATAACCTGGCAATTCTGCTTTATGGCGCTCAAAATCTGGCAAGCCGAGCGGCGCGAACGCATTTGCTGCGAGCGGAACCATATCCGGTGGATAAAGATCGAAATAACGTCGCGGCGCTACAAATGGCAAATGCGGCTTCTTGAACCCAACGCCAAGGAAAAACGGTCGATCTTTAAATAAACGTAAAGTGTCAATTGCGCGCGTTGCAATGCGACCGTCCTGCAACTCCAAGTCGTCAATTTCGGCAATTTCCCAAGCCGGCCCTCTGATCCGTGATCGACTTTCCGTGCGCAAAATTGTACCGGTGGCATGGTCATGCTCGGTTACAATGTCGCCGGTTCCATCGGGATTGGCCTTCTCCAGCCGCGCGCGTAATTGCGGGTCGCGATATTCGATTTCGCGCTCTGGCGACCAGGATGGAAGCGACCAGCTTTGTGGATCATCGAAGGGCAAGTGATAAACCTTGCCAAGACCCATGGTCGCGTAGCCGTGCAACCGAAAATACTGCGGCAAAGTCACGACATTGGGCAGATGCGCCCGAAAATGCGTATTGAGGTCGTAAATTCGCGTGGTGTCTGGTCGCAGCCCTGTGAGCAAAGACGCTCGAGACGGATTGCAAACGGCATATTGCGCATAAGCGCGGGTGAACGCGCACCCACCCGCCGCCAAGCGGTCGATGTTGGGCGCCAATACATACGGTTGGTCGAACGTTTTGCCGACCGGTCGAAGATCATCCACGCTGATAAGCAGGACATTCGGGCGTGCAGGCTGTGGCGCGCCGCTCGTCGTCGCGCAGCCCAGGACCGGCGCGGCGCTGAGGCCGGCGACGATCGATCGGCGTGAAAGGCGCGCTGTCATTCGATTTTCTCCGCCGGCTGCTGGGGCTTAACCAACCCGGAAAATTAACGTAAAATTGATCAAATAGATATCGGAGCTCAACCCATTCCAGATCTTTAGGTCTTTTGGGCTCGATTGTAGTTGGCAATGGCGATTAGCGGCAACGCGTATCGAGTAGTTCGTTCCTGGCCTTTGCATGCCGTTTCGGCTGCCCTGTTGGGCAAATATCCAAAACATGAAAACCTCTATAAATCTCTGATTCTATTCATAATTTTGGCCAAATCATTCGCTTCGGCGCTTGGCCGAAGCCGGGATGCGAATGATTGGACCGCTCCACTAGCGGCCCCATCAAGCCCTACAAAGATTGTTTTCTCCATTACGCTGATTTGTCAGGGTCGCTGAACATGTTAAATACTAGCGCTAAAGCAAACCGTGAGACCAAAAATCGAGGTCAACGCTTTCGATGTATTATCGGTCGGTCTTGGCGCACGCGTCTTTTATTGGCGGCATGCGGAGTCGCAAAGGATGAAGGCGATCGCAATTTATGCGCAGGTTCTTTTTCTATCCGCCGCCGCCTTGGGCAGAGCTGTGATCGAGATGCAGCTGTGGGCCAGGAAAACGAAATTACGCCAATTCCTGGACATTTTGGAGGCAGAAAAAATGTGCGCCAGCATCGCCAATTCGCCAGGATCGCAAACAATATCGAGCGCTCTCCTAGCCCTTGCACCTGATCCGAAAGGTCACGCCGCGCTCTGCAGGCGCCACCCAATCCAAAACCCCGCCATGGGCCGAGACGGCTTGACGGGCGATGGCGAGGCCCACCCCGAGCCCGTCGCGTTTGGTCGTGAACAGGGGTTGAAAGATATCCTCACCCAACTGCGCGTCGACGCCGGGGCCGTTATCGATAACATCGATCGCCAAATCGCCGGCCGCGATCCGATGGGCGCGCAATGTCAGGGTTGGGTCTTTCGTATTGACCAAAGCGTCGCGCGCATTGCGCACCAGATTGGCGAGTGCGCCGCCGAGCAAAGCTGGATCGACCTCCGCGGTCAGATCGACGGGCTCGACGATGATTTGTGCGGCGGGTTGGCCGTCGGCTGCGGCATCCTCCAACAGATCGCGCACCAGCACGCGGCGACGGGCGATTGCGATTGGCTGCACCGCTGCCCGGTAACGCTGCACGAACTCAAATAGGCCTGCCGCCCGCCGCTCCAAGCGGCGCAAAGCCTGTGCGGAGTCGCCGTCGGCCATTGCGGCGGCGGATTGGGCAAGGGAGATCACCGGCGTCAGGCCGTTCATCACTTCGTGCGTTAAAATGCGCGCTTGGTCCCGCCAGGCGCGCATCTCGGCGCGATCAAGTTCAGCTTCAATATCCATGATGGCGAGCAGCGCGATTGGGACGTTCTGACCGGCGATCCGGGCGCGGGCCAGGCGGACGCGCCGGGCGCCGGTGGGCAAATCCGCGACGACAATTTCTGACGCCTCTCCGCCGGCAAAGCGGGCGGCCAAGGTAGCGCCGAGTCGTTCGATCGCGTTTGCCGCCGAGACCATGTCGGCGCCGAGCAAACGGCGGGCCGGCGCATTGAAACCGCGCACTGCGCCATCCGGCAATCTTCCCAAGACTGGATTGGGCAATTGGTCGAGGATCGTCCGAAGAAGGCGGCTTTCGGCCTCAGCGTGCAGGCGGTCAAAAGCGTGTCGCTCAACGCCTTTGCCGAGCAAGTGCGCGAGCGTCCCGCGCCCGGCGCTCGTTGTCGAATCGCCGGCCGCAAACGCGCGGGCGATGTCGAGGCCCTCAACTGCGTCGCGCCGCAGGGCTTGCCAACCGCGCCACAGGCAGGTCGCAAGCGCGATCGCAGCTATTCCCGCCGCCCAAAACACCTTCGTCGCCGCCGCCCAGCCGGCGATAGCCGCGCAAGCGATCGCGCCGAGCGCCCAAAGCGCGCTGACGATCGGGTAAGGCCTATCACCTTCCTTAAAGACCATGTTTTTCCATTCGCCGGTAAAGAGCGGCGCGGCTGATGCCCAAGAGTTTAGCGGCTTGCGCCACATTAAAGCCGGCGGCGCTCAGCGCGTGGCGCACCGCGTCGCGTTCAAGTTCGGCCAAAGCGGCGGACGCGCGTGGAGTGGCCGGAGGCGCGGATTGGGCGATCGCCGACGCGCCCATGTCAAACTGGAAATCCGCCATCTGATAGGAATCGCCCTGGCGCAGCGCCACGGCGCGCTCGGCGGCCTGCAAAACGCTGCGGGCATTGCCGGGCCACGGCGCGGTGTGGGCGGCCGCCAAGACGAGCGCTGACACCGGTTTTGGTTCAACGCCATAGCGCGTCTCGAAATGGGCAATGCCGGCTTTTAGCAAAGCCGTGGCGTCGTCGGGCCGCGCGCGCAGCGGCGGCACCGTCACCTCCATGCCCGACAGACGGGACCGCAAATCCGGCCGCACGCCGCTGGACAGCTCCTGCGCGGGGCGGTTCGAGGCGGCGATCGCGCGGAACGCCAGCCCCTCGCGTCGATCGAGCAGCGCCACGAGTTCCGTTTGCACCGTGACGGACAGATCGGCCAATTCCTCGACAAAAAGCGTGCCGCCGGCGAGATCATCAAGATCAACGCGTGGCGAAAACACCGTCAACGGCCGATTGCGGCGCGGCGAGGCCGCATGCAGCGCCGCCGCTAGCCGGTTCTTGCCAACGCCGGTTTCGCCAAGCAGCAGAAGGGTCAAATCCGTGCGTCCCAGCCGCTGAACCGTCGCGAGCAGCGCGTTGAGGGCAGGCGAGGCGGCCACAAAGGGGACCTCCCCCAGTGCGGCGCGGGCCTGCGGGTTTGGGCCAGAGCGCTCGGCGCGCCGTCGGCGGGCAAGCGCGCCCGCTGCGTCAACCGTAATGGCCAAGCGCGCATTGGACCATGGCTTGGCGACGAAATCATCGGCGCCGCGTTTCATCGCTTCGACGGCGGTCGCAACGCCGGCAAAGGCGGTGATGACGACCAAGCCCAACTCCGCGTTCCGACCGCGCACCTCATCGATCAGCGCCAAGCCTTCGCTTCCATCGGTGCGCCCACGCCGGAAATTGAGATCGACCACGAGAACATCAAGCGGCCCAGACTCGAGCCTTGGCGCCAAAGCTGCCGGATCGAGCAGGGTTTCCACCCGCCGGTTCGATCCGCGCAGGGCCAAAGCGGCGGCGGCCACGACATCCGGGTCGTCGTCGAGCACAAGAACGCGCAGCGGAAGGTCGGCTCGTTCAGACACTGTTCGTTTTCGTACACTTGACCGTCCGCTTTCGCAAGCGGCCCGCTCCGTTGCGATGATTTTCCCTTGTGGTGCAAGCGATTCCCCGCCTCTGCACCGCGCGTGCTAGGTTAATCGCATGAGCAATGTCGCCTCTATTCGGTTATCGGGGCCGGCGCCGGACGCCACGGGGGCCGCCATGGATCAGCCGGTCAATCCCGCGCGGGGTCGCGCCAAATGTTTCGGCTTTATCGCAGCGGGAACCGTCGCCATTTTAGGCGTCGTCGGCTCGTTCTTGTGGCTGATTCCTGAGCCGGGCGCCCGCTTTGTGCCGCGCGATCGCGTGACGATTACCGCTGTCGCGCGCGGGGCGTTTGAGGATTATGCGCCGCTGCGCCTCGAAGTGACCCCCGAAATTTCCTGGCGGCTCGACCTTGCTCAAAGCGGGCGCGTGGCCGAGGTCCATGTCAAAGACGGCAGTGTGGTGACGGCGGGCCAGCCTTTGCTGCGCCTCTCCAATCCAGAATTCGAGCTTGATCTGGGTGTGCGCCAATCGAACCTGATCCGCGATCTCGCCGGCCTGAAGACGCAAGACCAGGGCTTGGCCCAAGAACTCGAAACGCGGCGCGGCGCGTGGGAGGACCTCCAATTTGCCGCGGAAGAAGCGGCCCGCGAGGCCAATCTGAAGCGCCGGTTGCACGATAAAGGCATTCTCTCCGACGCGGAAATGCAAACGCTCACCGCCCGCGCCGAACACGCCAAAGCCCGGGCCGATCGCGCCAAAGCGGCCGTCGAGCGGGATGAGCGCCGCATCGACGCGCAGCGCGCGGCTCTGCGCGAGGCCGCTGACCTGTTGGACGAGCAGCTGGCGCAATTGCGCGAAAGCGCCAACGTGCTGTTGATTGTTGCGCCAGGGGCAGGGCGCCTGACCGGTTTTGATCCGCAAATCGGCGCGCGCCTGACCGAGGGCGCAAGTCTTGGCCGCATCGACGCTGAAGGACGATATAAGCTCACCGCCAGCGTTGAAGAATTTCACTTGTCGCGCGTTCGCATCGGCCGATCCGCTTCCGCCTCATCACCAACCGGCGCGTTGGCCCTCACCGTCACGCAAATCCGTCCGCAAGTGACGAACGGCCGCTTTCAAATTGATTTGGCCTTTGCGCAAGGCCCTCCCGCCGACCTCAAACCCGGCCAGTCCTTTGACGGGCGGCTTGTCTTGGACGAGCCGGGCGATGCGCTGCTGCTCCCCGTTGGCGCGTTTTTGCAAGAAACAGGCGGGTCCTGGGCGTTTGTGTTGAGCGCGGACGGCGCCAGCGCAAGCCGGCGCGATCTGACATTGGGCCGCCGAAATCCGCTGATGCTGGAAGTGCTTGGCGGCGTGCGCGTTGGCGAGCGGGTGGTGATCTCCGGCTATGATGATTTTTCGACCGCAACACGCCTCGTCTTTACCGGAAAAGGACCGCGAAATGATTGAAATGACCACCATTGAAAAGGTGTTTCGAACCGAAACGGTTGAAACCAAAGCGCTGGCCGGCGTTGATCTGACGATCAAACAGGGCGAGTTCGTCGCGATCATGGGGCCCTCGGGCTGCGGCAAATCCACTTTACTCGGCATTTTGGGGCTGATCGACAAAGCAACGCGCGGTTCGTATCGATTTGAGGGCGAGGAGGTCGCCACCCTCCCCGAGCGCCTTGCTGCTCGTCGTCGACGCGAGCGCATCGGCTTTGTCTTCCAGCAGTTCAATTTGGTTGACGAGCTGACCGTAGCGGAGAATGTCGCGCTTGCCTTGCGCTATCGCAGCATGAGCGCAGGAGAACGCAAGCGCCGGATTGAAGAAGCGCTCGACCGTGTGGCGATCGGCCACCGCGCTAGGCATTTTCCGGCGCAGCTTTCGGGCGGCCAACAGCAGCGCGCCGCCATCGCCCGCGCCGTGGTCGGGGGACCTGCGCTTTTGTTGGCCGACGAGCCCACCGGTAATCTCGACAGCAATAACGGGCGGGAGGTGATGCGCCTGCTGAGTGAGCTGAACGCGCAAGGCTCCACGCTGATCATGGTGACGCATGCGCAATTCCAGGCAGACCAGGCGCATCGCTGCATTCATATGCTGGATGGTCGGGTGATCGGCGATTCCACCAATCAGCGTCCGGAGGCTGCCTGATGTCTCGGCTGGATCTGCTCATCGCCTTGCGCGCGGCGATAAGGGACGTGCGCTATACCTTGGTCAATCTGATTGGCCTTTCGGCTGCATTTGCCGGGGCAATGCTGATCGGGCTCTACGTGCTCCATGAGCACAACTACGAACGCTGGTTGCCGAATGTTGAAAAAACCGCCCTCGTCTATTCGGAATTGGCGGTTCAGGATCAGGAGAACTATACATCCAGCCGAACACAATTTGCTTTAGCGCCGGAAATCGAGGGCCGCATTCCAGGCGTGGAGCGGGTGGCGCGAGTTCGGGATCAATCGGCGGATACGGTCCTACAAAGTCATGTCGAAAACCAAGTTTACCTCGCCGTCGACCCGGTGTTTCTGGAAATGATCCCTTTCCCCGCGGTGGAGGGCGATCCTGCGCTGGCGATTGCGCAACCCCACACTTTGGTGGTGACGCAGCGTTATGCGGAGAAATGGTTTGGCGCCCGCCATGGGGTACTGGGCAGGACGGTTCGATTGCGGTTGCAGGGCGAACTGGTGCCTTTTACCGTAGGCGCAGTGATCGAGGACCCGGTAGGACCTTCCCACTTTAATCTGCAGGCTTTGTTCAATCTCGACCGCAGAGACTCTGACATCGACTTCGACAATTGGGGCGGCTTGGGTTGCCGCACTTACGTGCAGCTTGCCCCTGGGGCCAACCAGCCGGCAATTCTACAAACGCTCAACGAAACATTCCAGGCAGGAATTCGCCGACAATTGGGAGAGGAAAGCGATCCAGGCTTTGCCGTAACCTACGGCGTCGTGCCGCTGGAGAGTTTGCGCTTCAGAAAACCAGAACTTCTGGACAACGGAGACTCGACGAGTCCGATGTTCGTGCTGGGGCTCGCAGGGGCGTGCCTCGTAATTTTGACGCTGATGCTGGCCAATTTTGCAGCACTTTCCAGCGCCATGGCGGCGCGGCGTGCGCGCGAGACAGCCATTCGGCGCACCCTGGGTGCGGCCAAGGGAGCAGTCGGGGCGCAATTCCTGACGGAGAGCGTCGTCTTTGCCGCTGCTGCTATTGCTCTCGGCTTGGCTCTAACTGCGGTTGTGCTACCAGCTTTCAACGCGCTGGTAGGTCTTGAATTGAATCTGGCGCCTCTTGCTTCAGCGTCCGGAGTAACGACTTTGGCGGGCCTAGCGATAGTGACCGGGTTATTGGGAGGCTCCGCCCCTGCACTCATGGTCGTGCGCATGGATCCGGCCCGCGTGCTTGCAGGCGGCGGCGCCGGCGCGCGAGGCTCGGCGGCTGGGGTGCGGTTTGTGGTCGTCGCGGCGCAATACGCTATCTCCGCCGCGCTGATCTGTGGCGCACTGGTCTCGTACGCACAGGTCCAGCACATGGCGAAGGCGACCATCAACTTCGTACCAGAGGGCATGGTGCTCATTAAAGACGCGGTGCGGCCCGAGGCGACCCGACTGGATGCGCTCCTGGAGACGTTGCGAGCGACGCCTGGGGTTGCTGCTGTTGGCGTCGGCTCAAACGGCCCCGGCATCGGCAGTGTAAACACCGATCGAGTGTTGAAAGGCAGTGGAGAGGGGGTTTATTTGCAAAGGATGTCGGTCGAGGCCGGCTATCTTAGCGCCTACAAGACACCGCTGCTGGCAGGCCGCTGGTTTGATCCAACCAGGCCGGAGGACGACGCTTTGCTGCCTGACGGGAGCGACTGGTCGATTAGCCAAAACGTTGTGCTCAACGAAACCGGCGCGCGAGCGATGGGCTTCAGGACGCCCAGTACGGCGCTTGATCAAACTTTTCGCAGGGGCGACCGCCTGCAACGGGTTATCGGGGTGGTGGCGGATCAAGCCTTTACGACGCTGCGCGCACCGCCAGACGGGGCGTATTATCTCTTGGATCGACGCGACCTGCGCGCGATCGCGGTGCGCTTTTCGGGCGTCGACCAGGAGACCGCCGTGATCCGCACCGAGAACGCTTGGCGCAGCGTCTATCCCGACCTCCCGGTCGAAGTCGAGCCGGTCGACAACGTGTTGTGGGAGCTCTACGCCAAGGAGCGTCGCCAGACCTATGCCTTGATTGGTTTTTCCGGATTGGCGGTGCTCCTCGCCGCGCTCGGCGCCTTTGCGTTATCCGCGTTTTCCGCCGAGCGGCGTGGGCGCGAGATGGCGATCCGTCGGATCGTCGGGGCGGACGGATGGAGCATCGCGGCCTTGCATCTGCGTCGCGCCCTTGTCCCTGCCGCTATTGGCGCTGGCCTCGCGACGCCTTTAGCGATCGCGGGGGCGGAGCGCTGGCTGGCTTTCTTTGAGAACCGCATCGACGGGGCGGCCGCCTATGGTCTCGTCGCGGGGCTGGCGGTGTTGGCGCTCGCGGTTATCGCCGCATCGGCCGAGGCCGCCGCCCTGGCGCGCACCCCGCCTGGCAAAACACTTCAGGCGGTCTGAGCGAGGATCGGGACCCGCTGAAATGAAGGCTGACTTTCGGTGACCGACGATATGAGCGGCTCCGCCAGCGGATCCAGTATTTGGCGGATCTCCTCTTCGGATCGAATGACAAAGCAGTGCGCTAGTGGAGCGGCCCAATCATTCGCATCCCAGCCTGGGCCAAGCGTCGAAGCGAATGGTTGGGCCAAAAGTTCTACTAGAATCAAAGATTTATAGTGGTT
>DHHV01000009.1:0-15058 GCA_002403455.1 Hyphomonadaceae bacterium UBA4763
TTTTTCCGCCGTCCCCTCGGCCTTGGGCGGCGGCGCGGAGCCCGTCGCTGCGGCGCCGCGGGCGGCGCCGGAAGCCGTCGGCAATGCCGCCCGCGTGCCGATCGTTGTCGTCACCCCCTCGCGCGCCGCCCCGCGCGCCCAAAGGCTGGCCTTGCGCGGCGAAACCGCGCCTGAGCGCATGGTCGTCGTCAGCGCTACAACGCCTGGTCTCGTCGTCGACGCCCCCGCCCGCGAAGGCGCGGCGATCGCCGCCGGCGCTCCGATCTGCCGCCTTGATCCGGATGCGCGCGAAGCCGTGCTTGCCGAAGCGCAAGCCCTCGTCCGCACCCGCGAGATTGAATTCGACGCGGCCAAGACCCTCGTCGAAAAAGGTCATCGCTCGACCAACCAACTCGCCGCCGCGCAAGCAAGCCTCGACGCCGCCCGCGCGCAAGTGACGCAAGCCCGCAACGACCTTGCCAAGATCGTCCTCCGCGCCCCGTTCGCCGGCGTGTTCAATGAACGCATCGCCCATGCCGGCGATTTTTTGGCGCTGGGCGAGGCCTGCGGCGCCGTCGTCGATCTCGACCCGATCGTCATCATTGTGCCCGCGCCAGAGCGCAGCCTTGCCGTCCTAAAAATTGGCGAGCCGGCCCGAATCGCGCTCGCGACCGGCGAGGAACTGATTGGCGAAGTGCGCTACATCAGCCGCATGGCGAACGCCGCGACCCGCACTTTTGACGTCAAGATCGAAGCGCCCAATCCCGGCAATCGCATCCCCGCCGGGCTTTCGGCGCAAATGTGGATCGCCGGTGGCGAGGCCCCGGCCCATTTCGTTCCCCGCGATGCGTTGACCCTTAATACCGACGGCGCGATCGGTCTTCGCCTCGTTACGGCCGAGGACGTCGTGCAATTTGCCGCCGTCAGCGTGTTGGAGGAAACCGCCGATGGCGTCTGGGTCACGGGTCTACCGGACCGCGCCGACATCATCACCACCGGCCAGGACTTTGTCTCCGACGGCATGCGCGTGCGGGTCGAGCGTCAGATCGCCGCGATCCCGACGGCGCAGCCATGACCGGGATCATCGATTTCGCCCTCGACCGGATCAAGCTCGCGCTGATCGTGCTGATCTTCGCCTTTGTCGGTGGGGTCTGGTCCTATGTCTCGATCCCGAAAGAGGCCGAGCCCGACATCCAGGCCCCCTTCGTCTCAGTGCTGATCCCGCTCGAAGGCGTCTCGCCCGAAGACGCCGAGCGCCTTTTGGCCCGCCCCGCCGAAGCCGAATTGAAATCGGTCGAAGGCGTCAAACAGATGAACACGGTGACCCGCGAGGGCAGCGCCTACATCTTTTTGGAATTTGACCCCTCTTTCAACGTCGATCAAGCCGTCCAGGACGTCAAAGACAAGATCGACATCGCCCGCGCCGAATTCCCGCCCGACACCGATGAGCCGCTGGTTGAGGAATTCAATTTTTCGCTGTTTCCGGTCCTGACGATCAATCTCTTCGGCGAAGCGCCGGAGCGGAGCTTGTTTCGGATCGCGCAAACCCTCGAAGACAAGATCGAAACGCTGCCCAATGTGCTCGAAGCCAGCGTGCAGGGCGAGCGCGAGGAATTGCTCGAGATCGTCATCGATCCCTTGGCGCTCGAAAGTTATAATGTCAGCTATTCGGAGCTGCTGACCGCCGTCAGCAATAATAACCGCCTGGTGCCGGCCGGCGCCTTGGCGCGCGGCGATGCCCGCTTTGCCGTCAAAGTGCCTGGCCTGATCGAAACCGCCGAAGACGTCTTCACCTTGCCGATCAAGCGCGATGGGACGCGCGTGGTCACCCTCGCCGACGTCGCCGAAGTGCGCCGCACCTATAAAGACCGCACCGCCTTTGCCCAATTCAACGGGGAAAGCGCCATCGCCATCAATGTCGCCAAGCGTAATGGCGCCAATGTTATCGAAACAGTCGCCGCCGTGCGCGCCATTGTCGACGCTGAATCCAAGACCTGGCCCGACAGCGTCCGCTACGCCTATACCGGCGATCGAAGCGCCGAGATATTCGACACCTTGTCGACGCTGGAAAGCTCGATCCTCACCGCCATTCTGCTGGTGATGATCTTAATCGTGGCGAGCCTTGGCTTGCGCACCGGCCTGATCGTCGGCTTTTCGATCCCCGCCTCCTTCATGCTGACCTTTTTGCTGCTCGGGGTCTCGGGCTTTACCATCAACATGATGGTGATGTTCGGCCTTGTCATCGCCACCGGCTTGATTGTCGACGGCGCCATCGTCGTCAGCGAATTTGCCGATCGTAAAATGGCCGAAGGGCTATCGCCGGTCGAAGCCTATCGCGCCGCTGGAAAATCGATGTTCTGGCCGGTGATTTCCTCGACGCTGACGACATTGGCCGCCTTTATCCCGTTTTTGTTCTGGAACTCGATCCCCGGCAAATTCATGTCTTATTTGCCGATCACCTTGATCTTCACCTTGGCGGCCTCGCTGATCATGGCGTTGATCTTCGTGCCGGTGTTGGGCGCTTTGTTTGGCAAACGCCCGGCGGAAGGCTCGGCGACCGCCCGCGCCATTTCCGGCGAGAACGCCGATCCCCTGCGCGCGCCGGGCTTTACCGGTTTTTACGCGCGCTTTTTGCGCAAGGCGATCCGCCGCCCGCTGATCGTCACCGCCACCGCCATCTCGGCGATTTTTGGCGTGGTCACCTGGTATAATGCGACGCCGACCAAGGTGGAGTTCTTCCTCGACGGCGAGCCGGAATTGCTGTTCGTGTTCGTCTCCGGGCGCGGCAATCTCAGCCCGGCCCAGCAATTTGCGCTGGTCGACCAGGTCGAGCAGCGCTTGCGCGACATCCCCGGCATTGAGGCGATCACCACTACCGCCGGCATTGGCCAAAGCGCCGAAGCGGCCGGCGATGGGTCGAGCGCGGCCCCCAGCGATACGATCGGCCGCATCCTCATCGACGTGGCCCCGCAAGACCAACGCGCCATTGACGGCTTTGAGATCGAGCGCCGCATGCGGGCCGCGCTCACCGACGTGCCGGGCGTCGTCATCGAAATCCGTCGCGCCGAACAAGGTCCGCCGCAAGGCAAGGACATCCAGATCAATCTGCGCGGCGCCAATGGCGAGACGCTGCTCGCCGCCGCCAAAATCGTGCGCGACAAATTGCAATCCATGCCGGGCTTGATCGAGATCGATGACACTTTGCCGTTGCCCGGTATTGAATGGCATCTCGACGTTGATCGAACCGAGGCCGCCAAATTCGGCGCGGACGTCACCCAGGTCGGCACCGCTGTGCAATTGGTGACCGCTGGCGTCCTCGTCGGCCAATACCGCCCCGATGACAGCGAAGACGAAGTCGATATTCGCGTGCGTCTGCCTGACGATCAGCGGGCGCTGGCGGCGCTCGATGCGCTGACCTTGGCGACGCCGCAGGGCCCGGCCCCGATCGGCGCGTTTGTGACGCGCGCGCCGCGCCCCCGGGTCGAACAGATCGACCGCCGCGACGGCCTGCGCATCTTTGAAGTGCGCGCCAATGTCGTTGAGCAGGGAACCGCGCCCCAGCGCATCGCCGAAATCCGCGATTGGCTGCCGAGCGCCAATCTCCCCAACGATGTGCAAGTCGGCTTTGGCGGCGCTGATGAAGAATCCGCCGCTGCCGGTCAGTTTTTCAGCATCGCCGCGATTGTTGTGATGTTCTTGATGGGCGCGATCTTGCTCTGGCAGTTCAACAATATCTACCATGTATTGCTGACCTTGTTCGCGGTGATCTTGTCGACCGTTGGGGCGATGATCGGCTTTAAGATCGCTTTGCCCTATATTTCCCTGATCCTCTGCGGAACCGGCATTGTCGCCTTGGCCGGCATTGTCGTGAACAATAATATCGTGCTGATCGACGCCTATCAGGGCTTGCGTAAATTAGCGACGCCGGACCGCGCCGCTTTGTTGGCAGCTTCGCAACGTTTGCGGCCGGTTTTGCTGACCACGATCACGACTGGGCTCGGCCTTGCGCCGATGATGTTCAAGATCAATGTCGATTTCGCCGCCGGCACGATCTCCGAAGGCGGTCCGTCGGCCGATTGGTGGGTGCCGTTATCGACGACGATCGTCTATGGCCTCGGCTTTGCGACATTGTTGACCCTGATCCTTACGCCGGTTTGGCTTGCTGTGCCGCGCCGGCTTGGCGCGCTGCGCCGCGTCATGGTCAAGCGGATGCGCGGCTTGTTGACGGGGCGCCGCCGGGTCGGCGCAAATTCGGCGGGCGTACCGGCCGAATAGGCGTTTGTCAGCGAATGCCGCTGAGATCAAAGTCTTCCACGGTTTCCGTCGGCGCGGAATCGTCACAGCCTGTGCGATCAACGCCAAACTGAATGCGCGCACAGCGCGCCCGTAGCGCCGCCCCGGGTTCGGTCCCGGGCTTGAACGCTTCGCGAATGATCAGCCCCGTGCTCGGACCCGGCAACTGCCCGGTTTTAGCGTCGACATTCACCAGGCGCGCGCCCGGCGCGGCGCGAAACGGCAAGGCCGGCCTGTCTTTCAGGGCGTCCGTCATGAAATCGCGGAAGATCGGCGCGGCCACTCGGCCGCCGCTTTCGGCTTCACCGAGGGATTTTGGCTGATCGTAACCAACATAAACGCCTGCGACCAAATCCGGCGAAAAGCCGACGAACCAGACGCTTTGATAATCATTCGAGGTGCCGGTCTTGCCGCCCAATGGCTTGCCGACCGAGCGGATCACCGCGCCGGTGCCGCGCTCGACCGCGCCTTCCAGCATCGAAGCCATCTGAAACGCCGTCACCGGATCAAGGATTTGCGCGCGCGGATCGGGCAGGATCGGCGGCTCTGACGCCGGGTCGAAATCGGCCTTGCAGCTGTCGCACGCGCGCGCATCGGCGGTCAGGATCGACTTGCCATTGCGGTCTTGGACCCGGTCGATCACCGTCGGCTCAACCCGCTTGCCGCCATTGACAAAGGTCGCATAGGCCGCCGCCAATTGCATCAGCGTCGTTTCGCCGGCCCCCAGCGACATCGACAAATAAGGCGGCAAATTCTCGTAGAGCCCAAAGCGCCGCGCGTAATCGACGATCGGCTCCATGCCGATATCTTGCGCAAGTCGAACGGTCATGACGTTGCGCGACTTCTCAATGCCTAAACGTAAGGTCGAGGGGCCAAAAAACTCCTTCGAATAATTCAGCGGAATCCATAATTTGCCGTCCTCGCCGCCCGGCGCCGCGAACGGCGCGTCCAACACCAAGCTTGACGGGGTATACCCAAGGTCAAGCGCGGCGGCGTAGACAAACGGTTTGAACGCCGATCCCGGCTGGCGCAGCGCTTGCGTGACCCGGTTAAAAGCGCTCTGTCGCTGCGAATAGCCGCCGACCATCGCCAGCACCCGGCCCGTATGCGGATCAAGCGCCACCAGCGCGCCATTGGCGGTCGGAATTTGCTTTAGCCGCCAGCGAATGCGCGGATCGGCCGCAACAATCGCGTTATCGGCCCCGCTCGCTTCATCGTCCAACGGCGGCGCGCCTTCTTGCGCCTCGCGGTTGACATAGACCACATCGCCGGGTTGCAGGCCCTGCGCCTTGTCGATGTCTTCGCGTTTCAGGCGCTTGGCCCAGGCGACATCATCGGCGGCAAGCTCGGCGATTTGCCCATCGGCAAAGCCGATTTTGGCCGATTTGGCCCCGATCTCTGTAACGACCACCGCCACCCAGGGCGCGATATCGGGGTCGAGTTCAACCGCCGCCAAGCGTTTGTCCCAGCCCTCGCCAAGCTCAATCCGCGTCTTGGGGCCGCGCCAGGACCGGCGCCGATCATAGGCTTCCAAGCCTTTGCGCAAGGCTGCCCGCGCGGCGATTTGCGTCTTGGTGTCGATCGTCGAGCGGATCGACAATCCGCCATTATAGACCGCGTCTTCGCCCAATTCGTCGATGGCGGCGCGGCGCACTTCTTCGACAAAATAGCTGGCGGCGTTGAATTCCGGCCCGGCAAAGCGGTTGACGGTCACAAGGTCTTCGGCTGCGAATTCTGCGCGTTCGTCCGCCGTGATGAAATTATTGACCACCATCCGCTCCAGCACCCAATTGCGCCGGTCGATCGCGGCCGCTTTGCGACGCTCGGGATGGTAATTGTCTGGTCCTTTTGGCAAAGCGGCAAGATAAGCCGCTTCGGCTTGGGTTAAATCCGCCAGCGGTTTGTTGAAATAATTCAGCGCCGCAGCCGCCACGCCATAAGAGCGCCGCCCGAGCCAAATTTGGTTGAGGTAAATCTCCAAGATGCGGTCTTTGCCCAGGCTCCGTTCGATCCGGAAAGACAAGAACATTTCACGCAATTTGCGCGAGACCGTGTCTTCTTTGGCAAGCAACATCAGCCGCGCAACTTGCTGGGTAATCGTCGAGGCGCCATGCGGGCGCCGGCCCGCCAAAACGCGGCCGATATTGGTGATATTGGCCCGCACAAAGCCCATGAAATCAACGCCGGAATGCTCAAAGAAATTCTTGTCTTCCGCTGACAAGAACGCATTGACGACCGGTTCCGGAATGCTTTCGATCGGGACGAATAAACGATGCTCGCGCGCAAATTCGGCAATCAAGCCGCCATCGCCGGCATGGACTCGCGACGTCGTCGGCGGCGCATATTCCGTCAATGCTTTGTGGTCGGGCAGATCGCGCGTGCCGATGACATAAATTGCTGCGGCGCCCGCCAGCGCGATCACCACCCCACCGGCCGCGGTAAACCCGAAAATCCGCCACCACGGCAAGCGCTTCGCCCCGTCGAGAAAAGCGATCAACCAGGTCGGCATCGGTGACAGCTCCGTGTAGTTTGGGTCAGCGCCAAAAAACCGCGCGACGGAAAATCAACATCATCAAGTTCGGGCCTGATTATGGCGCCGACTCGCCTGATTCACCACCCGTTTTAACCAAAAGCGCGGCGTCTAATTCGTCCGCCAGCGCGTCGTGACCGGCCGCGCGCGCCAAATCGGCGGCGTTTTCGCCTGAATCTGCGACCAAATCTGGATCAGCGCCAGCTTTCAGCAAATTGCGGCAAAGACGCGTTTGTCCGGCTTTGGCGGCGCCCATCAGACCAGTCCAGCCGCCTTCCTGACGCGCATTGGCGTCAGCGCCAACGGCCAGCAACAAATCGAGGATCTCGGCCGCACGGGCCGCAATTGCGCTGTGCAGCGGGGCGACAGCCATGGCGTTTTCAGCCTTCGCATTGGGGTCCGCGCCGGCCGCGATGAGAGCGCGCGCGGCGTCTTCCCGATTGAAATAACAGGCAAAATGCAGCGCCGTGAAGCCGTCGGCCGAGCGGGCGCCTTTGGCAGCCGGGTCTTGGGCGAGAATGCGGCGCAGCGCGCCAATCTGGCCCATGGCGGCGGCTTCGAACACATCCAGCGCCTTGAGCCGTCCCATAATAGTTTGCGCCAAGTCGCGGGCGCCAGCATAGAGCGCGCGCATCAAGAGACTGACGCCTTTTACATCGCGCAAGGGCGCCAATGCTGGGTCGTCCGCCAATAAAGCGGCAATCTCGTCAAATTGGCTATTGTCCAGCCGCGCAAAAACTGGGTGTTCGACGGGCAGGTCGCTGGCAATCGGCTCCATCGGCGCCTCCTTGGCGGCTATCGGCCGATCAAGAATGCGCTAAAAAGCCCAATGAATAAAGCAAAATGCGTTAGACCGCTGAAGAACCGGGCGGCGAAGCGGCCAATCCGGCCATGATTCGCCGGTTGATCTCGATGAGATCATCGATCGCTTGGCGATTGCGCATGGCGAGGCTGGAATGCCGGCGCACGTAGATGCTCAGCGAAATAATCGAAGCGCGCGTTTGCTCCGGCAATTTGTTCTCCGGATTGGCGCAATCAACCGCCAATAAAGACCACAGGCGCCGATTGAGGTCGAGCGCTTCGGCAACAAAGCGAAAATCGGTCTCCGGCGCGGTCTTTGCCTCGCTCAGCGCGCCAGTCGCCTTGGCAAAGGCCCGATATTCGATCTGCTTTTGTGACTGAACTTTATTCGCCGTCTTCTGATAGGCTTGAATGGACATGGCCGAGCCGTTCTCCCTCATACGCCATCAACTTGCGACAACGTTGCAAAGCCCGATAGAAATCCTTGGCCGCAACATCGCGGGACAAGGAAATGCATTCTTTGATGATTAAAGGGTTACGCAGCACCCCCATGAATTCGTGCAGGCGCTCCATGAAATTCTGATAATATAAATCTGATTCAATCGGCGCGATATACATCATCATGACGGGAAAATAAATCCGCCGCGCGGGCGTATTCGCCTCAGTCGATTGCATAATGTCTTTTTCACGCAGGATCGAGGCTTTATTCTGCAACATCAAGATCGCGCGACGATCGCCATTCTGCAAGACTGCGCCATTGATGACGAATTTTTCGCCAGGCCGCAGCGATAATTTCAACGCCATGGAGGACCTCTGTTTGTCCAATCCGGACTTCTCAGAAGTTTTATCCAGTCTTGGTTAACAGGCAGTTGCATGTATGCATGAACGGCTTGCGCGCCGCATCTAAAACGCGCAAGATTTTCGTGACGCTACCTGAAATCCACACCAACTTATAGAGACAGTCTATAGAAATTGAGGAAACGCCTGATGCGCATTCTGACGATTGCTCTGCTCAGCTTGGCGCTTGCGAGCGCAAATGGCGTTTCTAACGCGCAGGAAGCCCCTGCGGCGCGCATCAGCGCCTACACCGGAGCCGTCAGCGAAGCGCAATTACGCGCCGATTTGACGACATTAGTGGGCTTTGGAACGCGCCATACGCTGTCAGATACGGTGTCTGAAACGCGCGGAATCGGCGCCGCAAGACGCTGGATAGCGCGCCGTTTCGACGAGATATCGTCAACTTGCGGCAAATGTCTCGACATTCAGCTGCCCGCCGAAACGATTACGCTGGCGCCGCGCATCCCCAACCCGACGGAAGTCGTCAATGTGATCGCGATCCAGAAAGGAACCGGCGACCCCAACAATGTCGTTTTCATCATGGGCCATTATGACAGCCGCGTCAGCGACGTGCTGAATGCGACCGCAGACGCGCCCGGCGCCAACGACGACGGTTCCGGCACCGTCGCGGTGATCGAAGCGGCCCGGGTGCTGTCGCAGCACAAATTCCCGGCGACGATCGTTTACGCCGCGCTTGCGGGGGAAGAACAGGGCCTGGTTGGGGCTGGAATTTTGGCGCGGTACGTGACGGCGCGCGGGTGGAAAGTGCTCGGCGCGCTGAATAATGACATCATCGGCAATTCCATCAGCCAGAACGGCACGCGCAATTCCTTTGAGGTTCGGGTGCTGTCCGAGGGCGTCAAAGCAACGGAAAATCCCCAGCAAGCCGCGCTGCGCCAGCGCAATGGCGGCGAAGTCGACAGCCCGTCGCGCAATCTTGCCCGTTTTGTCGATCGCGTCGCCGAGGATTATCTTTCCGATCTCGACGTCAAAATGATCTATCGGACCGACCGGTTTGGACGCGGCGGCGACCATGTCCGCTTCCTGGAGGCCGGTTTTCCAGCCGTTCGACTGATCGAACCAGGCGAAAATTACGACCACCAGCACCAGGATGTGCGCACCGAAAACGGCAGATTCTTTGGCGACACGCTCGATTATGTTGATTTTGCTTATCTGGCGAAGGTGACGCGGCTGAATGTGGCGGCGCTCGCCGCGCTGGCCTTGGCCCCGCCCGCGCCCGATAATGTCGCCATTTCGGGTCAGGTGAGCGCCGACACAACCTTGCGGTGGAGCGCCGTTCCCGGCGCCGCCGGCTATCGGGTGTGGTGGCGCGACACCATTGCGCCGCAATGGCAATGGAGCCGAAAGGCCGGCAAAGACGCGACCTCATTGACGCTGAAAGACGTGGTCATTGATGATTACGCCTTTGGCGTTTCGGCAATTTCGGCCGATGGCTTCGAAAGCCCGATCGTGTTTCCGGGACCCGCAGGTGACTGGTATGAGGCGCCGGCTGCTCCGGGGCAGCCGCGATGAGCGCGCCGAACCGCCTTTTGGGACTTATTGGCGGCCTGTTTTTCCTCGGCGCGTGCAGTCAAAGCGCGCCGGCCTCAGCGCCTTTGCCTGCGCCAATCCCATCGATTACTCTTTTTAGCGCGCCGACCATTCACACAATGGACGAGGACCAGCCGACCGCGCAGGCTTTTGCTGTTGGCGCGGATGGCCGAATTGTCGCGATTGGCGCGCTGGAAAAACTGCGCGCCGACTTTCCGCAAGCGCAAGTTATGCCGCTTGAGGGCGCGATTACGCCCGGACTGATCGACGCGCATGGCCATTTGCTGGGCCTTGGGCAATTCTTGCGTTCGGCCAATTTAATCGGCGCGCAGAGCCTCGCGGAAGCGTTGCAACGTCTGCAAACCGCCGCGGCGGATTTGCCGGCAGGCGCCTGGCTGATCGGGCGTGGCTGGGACCAAAATGATTGGCCCGGCGGGCGGTTTCCCAGCGCAGCCGATCTTGACGCGCTGTTTCCGGACCGTCCGGTCTATCTCGAGCGCGTCGATGGCCACGCCGCCTGGGTCAACAGCGCGGCCATGGCCTTGGCGACGCAAAGCCTTGACGGCGATTGGCAACCCGACGGCGGTCAAATCCAGCGCCGCCGGGGCAAAGCCACCGGCATTTTGATCGACAGCGCCGCCAATCTGGTCGCCGCCGCCATTCCGCCGCTGACGCTGGAGGATCGCAAAGCCTATTACGCCGAGGCTTTTGCGCATTTGCTCGCGCTGGGCGTCACCGGCGCGCATGACATGGGCGTTTCCGCCGCCGACCTCGACGCGCTGTCGGCGATGGCCGAGGCGGGCGATATTCCCTTGCGCGTCTATGCCTTTGCCGATGGCGATGGCGAAGCGCTCGATCGGCTCTGCGCGCGCGGCCATGTCGATCATCCCGGCGGCCGGCTCGAAATGCGTGGCGTCAAGCTCTATGCCGATGGCGCCTTGGGCAGCCGCGGCGCGGCCTTGTTCGAGGATTATAGCGACGATCCCGGCAATCGCGGGTTGTTCGTGACCGAGCCGATGGAGCTGAAGCGCATCATGACCAGGGCCGCCGAATGCGGGGTGCAGGTCGGCGCCCATGCGATCGGCGATCGCGGCGCGCGCGTCGTGCTGGACGGCATGGTGGCGGCGCTGACCGCCTTTCCGCAAGCCGATCACCGCTGGCGGATGGAACATGCGCAAGTGCTGGCGGCCGAGGATATTGCCCGCTTTGCCGAATTGGGCGTGATCGCCTCGGTGCAGCCGACCCATGCGACCTCGGACATGCCCTGGGCGCCGACGCGATTGGGACCTGAGCGTTTGCGCGGCGCCTATGCCTGGCGCTCGCTGCTCAATGCCGGCGCGCGGCTGGCGCTCGGCTCGGATTTTCCGGTCGAAGCGGCCAATCCGTTGGCGGGGGTTTACGCCGCCGAAACGCGCAGCGACGCGACTGGGCGCCCGCCCGGCGGCTGGCGACCGGAGGAAGCCTTGTCGCGGCAAGAGGCTTTGCGCGGGTTCACGACGGATGCGGCTTTTGCCGGGTTTGCGGAAGGCGAGCTTGGCGCCCTCAGGGTCGGCGCGCGCGCCGATTTCGTGGTTTGGCCGGCGGATCCGGCCGCGATTGCGCCGAAAGCCTTGTTATCCTTGGCGCCGATGGCGGTTTATGTCGACGGGTCGCTGGCTTGGCCGTCCGAAACGGCGGCGAGCCAGGCCAAATAAGCCGGCGCAGAAAACGCCGCCTCGATCGGGATCGCGCACACGCAAGGCGTCTCATAGGGATGCGCGGCGATGAGGGCGTCGCGGGCGGCGGCGGCTTGCGCGCGGCCCGCTTTGACGATCATGACGATCTCGTCGCTTTCCTCAATCTTGCCTTGCCACGCATAAATCGCGCGCATCGGCGCGCCGATATTGGCGCATGCCGCCACACCCTGTTCGATCAAGCGGCGCGCCGCCGCCCGCGCCGTCAGCGCATCAGGCCAGGTCGTGTAAAGAAAAACGATATCGGTCATCATTTTTTTAGGGCCGTTTCGGATTATATGTAATAACACATGTCTATGTTTAGCGCGCTTGCTCGCTATTATTCAACCGACTTTCGACTCCATCATAGGACAAGTCTCCGCCGCCGCAAAGATCGCGCCGATCAAGCCAGGAAAACGACCCTCGACTTCCGGCAATCGGGATTTGTTGATGACTTCCGCGCCTTTGCGTTCGCTGCGGATCAGGCCGGCTTCGCGCAAGATCTGGAAATGAAAACTCTGGGTCGAGCGCGGCATGTCCATCGGGGCCAAGGCTGAACAATGGCGCGGGCAATCGCCTTCGACCGCCGCCAAGCGCCGCAAGATCGCCAGCCGCGCCGGATCGGCCAGCGCGTGCAGCACGCCGGACAAGGTGACGTCTTCCAAAGCGGGGTGAACGAATGGCCGCATGCGCGTGATGTAGCGTCCTTTCGCCAACTTTTCAAGAAATCAGAAATTCCGTTGTTCAAGATACTTGAACATTAGAGCTTCGCTCCCATCTGATGGTCATCGAGACGGCGATCGCCGCTCAATCTCAACAGGAGACCCTCTCATGCCTAAACCCCTCACCGGAAAAATTGCCCTTGTTACGGGCGCGAGCCGCGGCATTGGCCGCGCCATTGCGCAAGCGCTGGCCGCCGATGGCGCGCTGGTCGCGGTGCATTTTGGCGGCAATGCGCAAGCGGCCGACGACACAGTCGCCGCCATCAAAACCGCCGGCGGCGAGGCCTTTGCGGTGCAAGCCGATTTGGCCGAGTCCAATGGCCCAGACCAATTGATCGCGGCGCTGGACGCCGCGCTGATCGCGCGCACCGGTGCCAACCAATTCGACATTCTGGTCAATAATGCCGGCATTGCGCCGTTTGGCGGGCTGGGCGGCTTGGACGCGGCCGGGTTTGACCGGCTGACCGCCATCAATATCCGGTCGGTCTATTTTCTGACCGAACGCGCCGCGCCGCGGCTGCGCGATGGCGGACGGGTGATCAATCTGTCCAGCGCCGTCACCCGCGTCGGCGTTCCGGACGCGCTGGCTTATTCGGCGTCAAAGGGCTGGGTGGACAGCTTCACCCGCTCGCTGGCCTCGACGCTGGGCGGACGCGCCATCACCGTCAACGCCGTCGCTCCCGGCGTGATCAAGACCGACATGTCCGAGCCGATGTTGACGGGCGGGGCCGACCCGATCCTGGCGCGGCAAGCGCTGAAGCGCATCGGATTGCCGGAAGACGTCGCGCATCTGGTGCGGGCTTTGGCCGGCCCGGGCGGCGGCTGGACCACCGGTCAGGTGATCGACGTCTCCGGCGGCTCGACCATCCAATATTAATGATCGCGGATAAAGGCGGGGATGTCTCCCCGCCTTTTTTGTTGGTCGATAACCGATCAACGCAAAGGTTGCCTGTGATCGGTCGTTCGTCCGGCGGTCAACGCGCGACGATCTCAACCCGGCGGTTTTTGGCGCGGCCCTCCTCGGTCGCATTAGAGGTGACCGGGGCGAGTTGGCCGACCCCTTCGGCCTGCAGGCGGGTCGCAGCGATCCGGTATTGTCCGACCAAAGCGGCCACAACCGCCGCCGCGCGGCGTTTGGACAAATCGACATTGGCGGCGAACGCGCCCTGCGAATCGGTGTGACCGACCACGTATAAAGAGAGCTTCGGATCGGCCCCGAGCAATTTGGCGATTTCGCCTAATTGCGCCGATGAATCGGGCTTGAGGTCGGCTTTGCCCGTGTCAAAGTAAATGCCGTACAACGCCACTTTGCCTTGGCCGCCAAGGCCGGTTCCCAAAGCGGCCGCATCGATCGTCACTTGCCCAGTCGTCAGCGGTTTTTCTTCGATGACGTCGAGCTCGACCGCCTGACGGGTCCGATTGAACGCGGCGGTTCCGGCGAAGACGCTGACCCAGGAAACGCCCGTGTTGGCGGTCTTGCGCGCCAGCAGCGCGCGTTGCTGGCCATCGAAGGCGACTTCGCCGCGCCGCGTCTTGCGGGTCGGCTGCAATTTGACGCCGTTGCAGGTGGCTCGCGCGCAGTCAAATACCGTCTCATAGCCGGACGCCGCCAAGGCCGCCCGGTAGTTCTCGACCGCTTCGAGCGCGGTCGCCCCTTCGCCGAGCATGTAATTGATCGACGTGACCTTGCCGGCCAAGGTTTGCGTATTGTCCGGCCCCATCCGACCGCCGGCCGGTTGACGCACCACGGCGATGAATTCGTCAAAATTGCCAACGCCGCATTCGGTGATGATCGCGCCGGCAAAGCGCGAACTGCTCGGGTGATCCTTGCAGCCTGTTTTATCGGCGGTTTGCGCGAGAGCGGCGCTGTGCGCTCCCAAAGCCGCCAGCAATCCAATGATCCAAAGCGCCCATGTCCGCATGTCACCCTCCCCAAAGGCCGCCCCAGCGGCCATTCTTGACCGCAGACATACCAAAAAAGGCGCCGGTCGTCATGCCCGCCGCCTGCAAAACTTTGCCAAATTGGTCAACAGCCATTAACCATATTGCGGCAAACCGATAGCAACGACGATTTCTCGACGGCTTCTTGCATGGATCCAAAGCCCAAAGACACCAAAGCCGCTATCTTGCGCGCCGCCGCCAAATTGCTGCGCCGTAAGGGCTATGCCGCCACCGGGCTGAATGATTTGATCCATGAGGCGGACGCGCCGCGCGGCTCGGTCTATCACCATTTCCCCGGCGGCAAGGAAGCCATCGCCGAAGCCGCCCTGACCCAGAGCGGCAAGACGGCCAAACGGGCGATTGAGACGGCGCTGGGCCGTGAGGCGGACCCTGCCGCTGCGCTCGAAGCCTATGCCGAGGAATTGGCGCAGGCCTTGGAGGCGTCTGGCTTTCGCGATGGCTGCCCGATCGCCACGGTGATGCTGGAGACCGCCGCCGACAATGCGGCCTTGCGCGCGGCGGGAGCCGGGGCGTTCGCCTCTTGGCGGGATTCGTTTCGCGACGCGCTGATGAAACGCGGGGTGTCGCGGATTGAGGCCAACCGGCTCGCGGTAACGGCGCTGGCGGCGCTCGAGGGCGGGTTGGTGCTGGCGCGGGCAGGCCAGGATGGCGCGCCCTTGCGGGCGGCGGCG
>DHHV01000009.1:15366-16360 GCA_002403455.1 Hyphomonadaceae bacterium UBA4763
GCGCCCTTGCGGGCGGCGGCGGCGGAGATCGCCAAATTATTCCGCAGCCAAATCGCCGCCGCCAAGCAAGGCTGAGCGGTCTATAAGCCGACCATGTCGCGGATGTCGGCCAGCGTGCGGCCGGCGGCCCGCAAGGCCGCCAAGGTCACGGCCTGGTCGCGTTTGGCATAGCGCTTGCCGTCCGGCCCCAGGATCAAGCGATGATGGCGATAGATTGGCGTTGGCCAGCCCATCAGCTTTTGCAACAGAACATGGGCATGGGTCGCCTCACAGAGGTCGACGCCGCGAATGACATGGGTGACCCCTTGCGCAGCGTCGTCATGCACGCAAGCCAGATGATAGCTCGAGAGCGCGTCCTTGCGGGCAAGGATCACGTCGCCGAGCCTGTCGGGCTGGGCGGGCACAAGGCCGCGTTGCGCCGGGCCATCGCCCTCCTCCCAGAAACCCAGCTGCGCATAATCGGCGCCGAGCTCGGCGCGCGCGGCGCGCAGCGACAGCCGCCAGGCGTAAGGCGCGCCGGCAGCGAGCAGATCGGCGTCGCGATCGGGGTCCTTGCTCGTTTCGGGGCCGAAATAGATGAGGCCGTCGGGGCCTTCGCCGCCGCGATGCGGGGCGCGGGCGATGTCGTCGAGGATTTCGCGCCGGGTCTTGAAACAGCGATAGACGAGGCCCCGCGCCGCAAGGTTGTCGATGACCGCCGCGTAGTCTGCGGCATGGTCGGATTGGCGCCGGACCGGCTCGGTCCACTTTATGCCGAGCCAGGCAAGGTCTTCGCGGATCGCCGCTTCATATTGGGGGCGGCAGCGGGCCTGGTCGATGTCCTCGATGCGGAGCAAGAGCTCCCCGCCGGCCGCTTGCGCTGCGGCGGACGCGGTAAGCGCGGAGAAAGCGTGCCCGAGATGCAAGAGCCCGGTCGGCGACGGCGCAAAACGGGTGCGGAAGCAAGGTGGCATGGCAGGCTATGGTTATTGCGTAGCGGCGCGGGGGGGGGGGG
>DHHV01000009.1:16678-16926 GCA_002403455.1 Hyphomonadaceae bacterium UBA4763
GGGGGGGGGGGGGGGGGTAGTTGCGTCTACCAGATAGCACGGACCGACAAACGAGCAGTGGGCCTTTTTCCACGCATCAATCCAAAAACGGAACAAAACAAGATTGACAAGCAGAAAATTTTGAAACATCGATAGAACGACATGGATCTCGGCGATCGAATCGGTTCCTTGAAATACGATGTTTGCAAATCTTCCGGCCGAGATCCGCACCAACTTCGACATTCTCGAAGAGCGGAACGGCTTGGCGG
>DHHV01000010.1:0-1932 GCA_002403455.1 Hyphomonadaceae bacterium UBA4763
TCGATGGGGTTCACCCCATCTTCGCCAACCCTCCTGGCCAGACCGAAAATGAGCGCGCATCGCGGCCCACGGTACTTCTTCAACAGCCTGCTAAGTGATTGACCGGTCATTATTTTGCAAATGCGGCGACCGGTCGCGCGACATCGCCGGTTCTTTTGCGTAAAGAACGAGGTGATGAGTGTTTCTCTTGCCTCCTCGCCGATCGATGACGGCTTTGCGCCGCATGTGGCGCAATTGTCCGCGCTCGCGCCCGAAGCGGTGCTAACCGACCCTGACCTTTATGGCAGCCGCCTGACCGATTGGCGCGGCGCGATGACGGGAACGACGCCCTTTGTCTTGGCGCCGCGCGATGTTGAAACAGCGGCAAGATTAATCAAATATTGCGCGGATCATCGTCTGCCGATTGTTCCGCAAGGCGGCAATACCGGGCTCGTCGGCGGGGGGATTCCCCAAGGCGAAATCTTGTTGTCGACCGAGAAGATGAAAGCAATCCGGGCGTTGGACGCTGACAACAACTCCGCCATTGTCGAAGCAGGCGTGACGTTAGCCGATTTACGCGCCGCCGCCGCCTCGATCGACCGGCAATTTCCGATGTCGCTCGGCTCGCAAGGGTCCGCCACGATCGGGGGACTTGCCTCGACCAATGCCGGCGGGGTGCAAGTCTTGCGCCATGGCATGATGCGCGATCTGGTGTTCGGCGTGGAAGCGGTGCTGCCTGACGGGCGTATCTTTCGCGGATTGCACGGGTTGCGCAAAAACAATGTCGGCTATGACTTGAAACATTTATTTTTAGGGGCCGAAGGAACGCTTGGCTTGATTACCGCCGTCAGCGTTAAGCTGGCGCCTATCCCGCGCTCAACTGCTGCGGCTTTTATCGCCACGCCAACCATCGCCAGCGCGGTTGCGCTGCTGAACCTCGCGCGCGATCTCTCGGGCGACGCCGTCAGCGCCTTTGAATTGATGCCGGACATCGGCCTCGATCTTGTTTGCCGGCATATTCCGGGGGCCACTCGGCCGTTGCCGAACGTCAAAGCGCCCTGGTGGGTGCTGATGGAGCTCAGTTATGGCCGAGATGATGGCGTTGAAGACGCGCTCGAAGCCATCTTGATGGAAGCATCCGACCGACATCTTACGCTCGACGCTGCAATTGCGCGCAATGAAGCCCAAGCAAAGGCGTTTTGGCGCATCCGTGAAACCTTGCCCGAGGCCGAGAAAAAGCATGCGCGCGCCGTCAAACATGACGTCTCGACCCCGATTTCAGCCCTCGACAGCTTTTATCGCGAGGCGACCGCCGCCATTTCGGCGCGCTGGCCGCAGGCGCAAATCATCGCTTTTGGCCATGTCGGCGATGGAAATCTGCATTACAACGTCTCGGCGCGCGCGCCGGCTGAGGCGCAATCTTTGCTAAAAGACTCCAAAGCCATTCAAGACGTCGTTTATGATTGCGTCATTCGTCATCACGGATCGATTTCGGCGGAACATGGCATCGGGATTTTGAAGAAAGACGCGCTCAAGAGCCGCGCTGATCCGGTCGCTTTGGCGCTGATGCGCAGCATAAAGGCTGCTATCGACCCCCATAATCTCTTCAACCCGGGCCGTTTGATCGATGTTTAACCGCGGTTTTGGCGCCTTAGGATGTGCAAAACGCCCCCAATCTTGCGCCAGAATGAGCGCATTTGGCGTTTAAGACGTGGCCCCATCGTCGTCCTTTTTGTTGTCTGTCGAGGATTTAGCGCTGCGGCGCGGTGAGATTTTGCTGTTTTCCGGCCTTAACTTTGCGCTGGCGCCGGGCGAATCGGTCGAGATTCGGGGCGCAAATGGCGCCGGAAAGACCTCTTTATTGCGCGCTCTGGCCGGCTTTTTGCCGCTTGCGGCCGGCAAAATGACGCTTGGCGCCGGCCTCGCGCCCGGCAAAGACCGCCCGCCGATCTC
>DHHV01000010.1:2249-17090 GCA_002403455.1 Hyphomonadaceae bacterium UBA4763
AAAGCCCCCCCGCCGATCTCCTATCAATCCCATCGCGATCCCTTGCGCGGCGAGCTCAGCGTGGCGGAGCATTTGGCGTTTTGGGCCGGCATAAGCCGCGGCAAATCCGCCGACGGTGACGCCGCTCTCACCGAACTCGGGATCGCGGATTTGGCGCGTCGGCGCTGCAAGACATTGTCCGCCGGCCAAGCGCGGCGCGCGGCGTTGGCGCGCTTATCCATCGAAAAGCGCCCGATATGGCTGTTGGATGAGCCGACCGCCGCCTTGGATGCGACCGGCGCGGCCTCCGTGCGCGCCTTCATCGACCGGCATTGCGGGGCGGGCGGCGGCGCGATCATCGCGACGCATTTAGATTTAGCTATTGACGCCGGTCGGCGGCGACTCATTCTTGATTAGGGTTGTTGATGCGGAATCCTAGTCAAACATTCGAAAACGAGTCATGATATGGCGTTTTGGGCGATGTGCCGCCGTGATTTGGCGTTAACTTTGCGCGAAGGCGGCGGTTGGGCCAATGCTTTGGTGTTTTTTCTGCTCGTCGGCGCCTTCAGCGGATTTGCAATCGGGCCTGATCTTGAGCGAATCCGCGCTTTTGCCGCGCCGATCCTCTGGATCGCGGCGCTGCTGGCCTGTCAATTGAGCTTGGACCGATTGTTCGCCGCAGATGTCGAGCAAGGAATCGTTGAAATCATCGCGCTCGGCCCCAGTTCACTGACGCAATTTGTTGCGGCGAAATGCGTAGCTGTCTGGGTCTGCGCGGTTGCGCCATTATTGGCGGCGACGCCATTACTGGGCGTTATTTTAAATATCGCGCCGCAGACACTTTTAGGCGTTGTCGTGACATTGCTTATTGGCGCGCCGGCGTTGGTGTTATGGGGCGCACTGGGTTCAGCCCTGAGCGCCGGCGGTAAAGCTTCCGGCGTGCTTGTCGCATTACTAGCGACGCCTTTAACGGCCCCAACGCTGATCTTCGGGATACTTGGAGTTCGCGCGCTGGAAAGCCCTGGGGGCTGGACAGCGCCGGAATTGCGGTATTTGCTGGCGACCACCCTGATCGCCTGCGTCCTTGCGCCGCCGGCCGCCGCTGCTGCATTAAAGGCGCAAATCGATTAAATGCCAAAAAGACGCGACAAAAGCGATATTGTATAACTTGGGATTGTCGAAATGATCACCTGGCTAGCCAATCCGGAACGATTTGTTAAATTTGCCCGCCCTGCGGCGCCGATTGCTGCAATTATTACGGTTTTGACTTTTATCATTGGAATTCCCTGGGCGTTGGTCTTTTCTCCGGAAGATTTTCGTCAGGGCGCCAGCGTCAGGATCATGTATGTGCATGTTCCGGCCGCATGGATGGCGATGTTTGTCTATACAATTATTGCCGTCGCAGGCTTTATTAGTTTTGTGTGGCGCCATGTTTTGGCCGATGCGGCGATCCGCTATGCAGCGCCGATGGGCGCAATATTCACCGCCTTGGCGCTGGTAACGGGGTCGTTGTGGGGCCAGCCGATGTGGGGAACCTGGTGGGCGTGGGATGCGCGCCTGACCTCTGTCCTGGTGTTATTCTTTCTTTATTTGGGTTTAATATCTCTCCGCGGCGCCATCGGCAATGAAACCCGGGCAGCGCGATTGGTGGCGATTGCCGCCATGGTCGGCTGGATCAATGTGCCAATCGTCAAATTCTCCGTGGATATCTGGAACAGTCTGCATCAATCGGCAAGTGTTATTCGCGCCGATGGCCCCACCATTCATGCGAGCATGCTCTGGCCCTTGGCGATCATGGGTCTTGCTTATATGGCCTTCTTTGCCTGGGCGATGCTGACGGCGCTGTTGGCGGAAGTGGATGTGCGCCGCGTCAAAGCATTGGACAGCAAGACGGGGCCGGCGTCTCGGATTCGTATCGAGACAAACGCAAGTCCTGGCGGTGCTTTCAAGCCGGGAGCCGCGAATGGCTGATTTTCTGAATATGGGCGGCTTTGCGCTCTATGTTTGGCCGGCTTATGGGCTAAGCTTGGTCAGCATTGCTGCGATCACGTTTGTTACTTTGCGCTTTCGCCGCCGCGCGGCGCGCGACTTGGCCGAACGACAAATGGCGGCAAAGCAGGCCGGGCGATCGACCGACGCGCCGCAAATATAAAGAAAAACAGCTCGTTAAGCGAAAACGGCGGCAAAGGCTGTTTGGCTTGGCGGCGCGATTTCACGGGGCCGCGATTAGCGCTTGCCGACGCCCGCTAACGATGAACGCCACGATCCCGGCTGCCAACAAATAACAGGACGGGCAATGACCAAGCCAGGCAAATTCATGGCCGGCGGCGGCGAAATCTCCAGTCAAGCAAAACGCGATCGCGCCGTTAAGCGCGCTTGATTTTGCCGCCTGCACTGCAATTCCAGCGATACCGGCGCCGACAGTCGCGCTGGCGGCCAGCCGCAACGTTTTTTGCCAGGATAATATCTGCGCAGATTGTTTATTCTTGATCGTCAGGCCCACCATTCTTCCCTCCTGGTCGTCGCGCGCAACTCGGCTCTTCAGCTCTCATCCACCCTGCAATTGCTGCATCTGCGAATGAGTGTGAACTGGCCAGAACCAAGACAAACGCCCGCTTTGCTAGGTGAACGGCTTTGCGCCGTCCAGTGCGACCAAAGAGTCATGCCAGCGCCAGCTTGGGCCAAAATCGCCAAAAGCGACGTCGTTTTGGTTGATTTTATGAGGTTTTTTGTCTGTTTGCCCTGCCCCAAAGTCCTCGGGGCGACAAAACCTGCGGCATTTTGCACACTTTGCTTTGTTCGCGGCCGCACCCAGACCGAACGCGCAGCGCGCTTTGATCAAGAGCGCGCTTGATCTGCGTTTAGTCGGCCTTGCCCATTGTGGACAGCCGATCGCGCAAAAGGAGCTGGGGATGGCGACACAATCCATTGGCGGTCGACCAAGCGGGGTCGATTCCTTGACTTTAGGTGGGCTGCTGGCGGCGCTCGCTTTGGTCGCAATATTTGCGGCGGCGCGGGCCGTCGAGCCGTTATTTCAATTTCACGCTTATGTTTTCCTGGCGGGGTTCGCGCTGGGAATATTGGGTCTTGTGCTGGGCGCGCGGGCCGGCCAGTCGGACGAGACGCGCTATAACGAAGCAATCGTGCGCGCCGGCGTCGTCGCCTCAATGTTTTGGGGCGTTGTGGGCTTGCTGGTTGGCGTCGTCATTGCCTGCCAATTGGCGTGGCCAAGTATATTTTACTTTGACGATTATGGCTTTTTGAACTTTGGTCGCCTGCGGCCGCTGCATACGTCAGCGGTTATTTTCGCGTTTGGCGGTAATGTGTTGCTGTGCACCTCGTTTTATGTCGTGCAGCGCACCTGCAAAGCCCGGCTCGCCGGCGGGGTTTGGCCCTGGTTTGTGTTCTGGGGCTATCAGCTCTTTATCGTCATTGCTGCGACCGGTTATGTGACCGGCGTTACCCAATCGCGCGAATATGCTGAGCCTGAATGGTATGCCGATCTGTGGTTGACGCTGGTCTGGGTCGCCTATCTGCTGGTGTTCCTCGGCACGATCTGGAAGCGCAAAGAGCCGCATATCTATGTCGCCAATTGGTTTTATTTGGCGTTTATCGTCACGGTGGCAATGCTGCATATCGTCAATAATTTGGCGATGCCGGCCTCGTTTGCAGGTACGCGGTCTTATTCCTTGTTTTCAGGCGTTCAGGACGCCCTGACGCAATGGTGGTATGGACATAACGCCGTGGGGTTCTTTCTGACCGCCGGCTTCCTCGCCATCATGTATTACTTTGTTCCCAAGCGCGCCGAGCGGCCGGTCTATTCCTATCGGCTGTCGATCATCCACTTCTGGGCGCTGATCTTTACCTATATTTGGGCGGGGCCGCACCATCTGCATTACACGGCGCTGCCGCAATGGGCGCAGACCTTGGGCATGACCTTTTCGATCATGTTGTGGATGCCGTCTTGGGGCGGGATGATCAATGGATTGATGACCCTATCGGGCGCCTGGGACAAGCTGCGCACCGACCCGGTGCTGCGGATGTTGGTCGTATCGGTCGCGTTTTACGGCATGTCGACCTTTGAAGGACCGGTGATGTCGATCCGCGCGGTCAACGCCTTGTCCCATTATACCGATTGGACAATCGGCCATGTGCATTCGGGCGCCTTGGGATGGGTCGGGTATGTATCTTTTGGCGCGCTCTATTGCCTGGTGCCCTGGCTGTGGAAACGTCAGCAATTATACTCGCTCAAACTTGTCGAATGGCATTTCTGGGTCTCCACCATTGGCATCTTGTTTTACATCGTCGCGATGTGGGTGTCGGGGATTACCCAAGGTCTGATGTGGCGCGCCTATAACGATCTTGGCGTGCTGCAATTCTCCTTCGTCGAGACTGTAGAACAAATGCACATCTATTACGTCATCCGGGTGTTGGGCGGAGCGCTTTATCTCTCCGGCGCCCTGATCATGGCGTATAATCTGTGGCGCACCGCCCGCGGCGATGTCGCTGCCGAAAAAACCAAGGATTCCGTCGCCATCGCCCCGCAATCGGGCGTCATCCAAGCTGCCGAATAGGAGGGGCGCATGTTTGATCATGGCAAATTCGAACGCCATTCGCTGTTGCTGACCGTCGGCATTTTGGCCGTCGTCTCGATCGGCGGGATCGTTGAAATCGCACCGCTTTTTTACCTGGAAAGCACGATCGAGGATGTTGACGGGGTGCGCCCTTATTCCCCGCTCGAGCTCGCCGGTCGCGACATCTATATTCGCGAGGGTTGCTATAATTGCCATTCACAAATGGTGCGGCCCTTGCGCGACGAAGTCGAGCGTTATGGCCATTATAGTCTGGCGGCTGAGAGCAAATATGATCACCCGTTTCAATGGGGGTCAAAACGCACGGGACCTGATCTTGCTCGGGTCGGCGGCAAATATTCAGACGCCTGGCAGGTCCAGCATTTGATCAATCCGCGCTCGCTGGTGCCAGAATCGATCATGCCGCCTTATAAATTCTTGGTCGAAAAGCCGCTCGATTACGCGCTGATCGAAGCCAAGATGACAGCTTTGCGTCGCGTCGGGGTGCCCTATTCCGACGAGATGATCGCCAGCGCCAAGGCCGACATCGCGGCGCAAGTCGATGAATTCAGCGACGGGGCGAGCGCGCTAGCGGCGCGTTATCCCAAAGCGCAGATCCGCAATTTCGACGGCGATCCGTCGCAAATCTCGGAAATGGACGCGCTGGTGGCCTATTTGCAAATGCTTGGCACGCTGGTCGACTTTTCGACCTTCGACGCTGTCAATACAGACGCCCGGAGGTAGGCGATGACTTACACAGATGTCGCTGCGTTCTCGCAGCAATTTGGGCTCGTCTATATGGTCGTCTTGTTTTTAGCGACCGTGCTTTACGCGCTGTGGCCGCGCAACAAGGCCAAGTTCGATCATGCCGCGCGCATGCCTCTGCAAGAGGAGGATTGATATGTCGAAGACAAAAAACCGCCCTGTTGACGAAATCTCCGGCACGGAGACCACAGGGCATTTATGGGACGGCATCACGGAACTCGACACACCGCTGCCGCGCTGGTGGTTGATCCTGCTCTATGCGTCGATCGTTTGGGCGTTGATTTATTGGGTGTTCATGCCGGCCTTGCCGTTATTGACCTCTTACACGCCGGGCCTGCGCAATCATTCGGATCGGGCCAATGTCGCGCGCGACCTCGCGGCTTTGGAGGCGCGGCGGGCCCCCTTCGCCGACAAATTGCAAAACGCCAGCCTCACCGAGATCGAAAGCGATCCCAGTCTGCAGGAATTCGCCTTGGCGGCGGGCGCCTCGGTGTTTGGCGATAATTGCGCGACCTGCCATGGGTCGGGCGCGGCCGGCGCCAAGGGCTTTCCCAATCTGAACGATGATGTGTGGCTGTGGGGCGGCTCGCTCGACGAGATTGCCCATACGCTGAAAGTCGGCATTCGCTCGACCCATCCCGAAACGCGCTATTCGGCCATGCCGGCCTATGGGCGCGATGGGTTGCTGACGCCGGAGCAAATTCAAGACGTTACCGAGCACGTTTTGAAATTGTCGGGGCAAGACCATGACGCCGGCGCGGCCGGACGCGGCCAGGCGACGTTCCTCGAGCAATGTTCGGCCTGCCATGGCGAGACCGGGCTCGGCGATCGGTTGCAGGGCGCGCCGCGCCTGAATGATGCCGATTGGCTCTATGGCGGCAGCCGCGAGGAAATCCGCGCGCAAATCACCAATGCGCAAGCGGGCGTGATGCCGGCCTGGGAAGCGCGGCTAACCCCGGCCATGCTGAAGGCCGTTGCGGTTTATGTGCATGCGCGCGGCGGCGGCGAATAAAGCGGCAAGCATAGAAGCGTTGAGTTTTGGGCAGTAAAGGCGATGCGTTGATGGTTGTAGAGACGGAAATCGGGCATAGCCAAGCGGTGGCGGTGAATTCCGCCGCCCACCGCCAGCTCTACGCCAAACGCGCGCCGGTCCACCCCAAGCTTGTCTCCGGACAATTTCGGCTGATCAAGACCGCGATCTTAATCCTGACCCTTGGCGTTTATTATCTGACGCCGTTCTTGCGCTGGAATCATGGGCCCGGCGAACCGGATCAAGCGGTCCTGGTCGATTTTCCGGGTCGAAAAATCTATTTGTTCTTTATCGAATTATGGCCGCAGGACGTCGCCTATGTGTCGGGGCTGTTGATCCTTGGCGCGCTGGCCTTGTTCTTATCGAACGCGTTGTTCGGGCGGGTGTGGTGCGGGTTTACCTGCCCGCAAACCGTGTGGACAGACCTTTATATTACGGTTGAGCGGCTGATCGAAGGCGATCGCAATGCGCGATTGCGGCTGGATAAGGCGCCGTGGAGCGCCGATAAAATCACCAAGAAGGTGATCAAACATGCGATCTGGCTGCTGATCGCGGCGGCGACCGGCGGCGCGCTGGTGATGTATTTCCATGATGTGCGCACATTGTTCCCGGAGGTGTTTCTCGGCACGGCGCCGATGGGCGCCTATATGTTCGGAGCCTTGTTGACCTTTACGACCTATGCGCTCGCCGGGACCATGCGCGAGCAGGTCTGCACCTATATGTGCCCGTGGCCGCGCATTCAGGCGGCGATGACCGATTCCGAGGCGCTGCAGGTCACCTATAAACGGGACCGCGGCGAACCGCGGGGTCCCCATAAACGGGGCCAGGCGTGGGACAATCGCGGCGATTGCGTCGATTGCACGGCTTGCGTGGCGGCTTGCCCGATGGGCATCGACATCCGCGAGGGCTCGCAGATCGAGTGCATCAATTGCGGGCTGTGCGTGGACGCCTGCGATGAGATCATGGTCAAGGTTGAGCGGCCGAAGGGCCTGATCGCTTTTGACACCGACGACAATGCCGATCGCCGGCAAGCAGGGCTTGCGCCGCGCTGGCGGCCAATCCGGGCGCGGACGTTGATTTATGTCGCCGTGATGGCGGTGATCGCCGGCCTGATGGGCTGGAGCCTCCTGACGCGGTCGAGCATTGATCTGAACGTGCTGCGCGATCGCAACCCGACTTTTGTGCGGCTCTCGGACGGCTCGGTGCGCAACGCCTATACGATCCGGGTGTTGAACAAGACCAATGCGGCGCGCGGCTTTGAATTGCGCAGCGAGGGCCTGCCGCTGGCGCTCGACGTGGTCGGCGGCGCGGTCGAGCCAAGCGGAGCGATCCGCTTTGAGCTGGAAGCAGACGGGGTGCGCACGCTGCGGGTGCTGGCGCGGCATGCCGCGGACGGCTTGCCAGCCGGCCGCGCGCCTGTCACCTTTGTCGTTGAGGCCGAGGATGGCGCCGAACTCGCCGTCAAATCGATTTTTGTCGCGTCCGAACAGCGAGGGCCCTGATGGCAAATCCGTTGACGCAAAAGCCGCAAGGTCTGACCGGGCGCCATGTGTTGATCGCGGTGCTGGCGTTCTTCGCGCTGATCTTGGCGGCGAATGTGGCGTTCATTTCGCTGGCGGTGACGACCTTTTCGGGCCAGGTGGCCAAGAACCCCTATGAGGCGGGGCTCGCCTATAATGCCGAGCTTGACCGGCGGGCGGCGCAAGCCGAATTGGGCTGGCGTGCGACCCCCTCTCTCAGGCGCGCGGGCGCGGCGGCGGAGCTTGAAATCACCGTGCGGGACGCGCAAGGCGCGCCATTGGCCGGTCTGACGGCGGAAGCGGTGCTGCAGCGGCCGGCGACGCAAACCGGCGCGCGGACGATTACACTGAACGAGGCGGCGCCGGGGGTTTACCGCGCGCAGGCGGCGCTTGATCCCGGCGATTGGCTAGCGGAAGCGACGCTGACCGATACCTCGGGCAGCGCGAGCTTTATCGGGCGCTGGCGGCTGTCGCTGGAGAGCGCGCCGCCATGACGTTTGCCGCGCCGCCGCTGACCGCGTTTGACGCGTCGCTGTCGCGCGCGCCCTTGGGCGAAGCGGTATTCGACCCCGCGCCGTTTTTGCGCGCGCAAGCGAGCGGCAAATCACGGCTGGAATTGCTGGTGCGCGGCGCCAAATGCGCCGGGTGCCTTGCCAAGATCGAGCGGGAGATCGCCCGCGTGCCCGGCGTTGTCGAAGCGCGCTTTAACCTCTCGACCGGCAAATTGGCGATCGCCTATGCCGGAGCGGCCGAGCGCGCCATCGCCATCCCGCTGCGCTTGCGGGAACTGGGCTTTGACAGCGGCCCTTATGATCCAACCGAAGCCGAGATCGAGGACCGGCGCGAAGCGCGCGAGCTGTTGATCGCCTTGGCGGTCGCCGGCTTTGCCAGCGGCAATATCATGCTGTTGTCGATCCCGGTATGGGCGGGCGGCGACGGCTCGATGGGCGACGGCGCGCGCACGCTGTTTCATTGGATTTCCGGGCTGATCGCGCTGCCGGCGGCGTTGTTTGCGGGGCGCCCTTTTTTCCGCTCGGCCTGGCAGGCGCTGTCGCGCGGCGGCGCCAATATGGACGTGCCGATCTCGCTTGGCGTGCTGCTCGCTTTGGGCGTCAGCATTTTGGAGACCGCGCAAGGCGGGGCGCATGCGTTTTTCGACGCGGCGGTGATGCTGCTGTTTTTCCTGCTGATCGGGCGCTATCTCGACCGGCGGGCGCGCAATCGCTCGCGCTCGGCGGCGCGCACGCTCCTGGCCCTGCAGGCGCGCGAGGCCCGGGTCCTCGGCCCCGATGGGGCGGTGCAGGTTGTGCGGGTGAGCGACATCGCGCCGGGGGCGCTGGTGCTGGTGGCGGCGGGCGATCGCCTGCCTGTTGATGGCGAGATTGTCGCGGGCGAGAGCGCGCTCGATCTTAGTCTCCTGACCGGCGAAAGCGCGCCGGCCCCGATCGGGGTTGGCATGCGGGCGCAAGCTGGCGCGCTGAACCTTGACGGGGTGCTGACCCTGCGGGCCGAGCGGGCCGCCGCCCAATCGACCTTGGCCGATCTGGCCCGGCTGATCGAGATCGGCGCGCAAAACCGCTCGCGTTATGTCGAAATGGCGGCGAAGGCGGCGCGGGCTTATGTGCCGATCGTCCATAGCCTGGCGGCGCTGACCTTTTTGGCCTGGTGGGCATTTGGCGGAGAGCTTCGACCGGCTTTGCTGGCGGCGGCGTCGCTGCTGATCATCACCTGCCCATGCGCGCTCGGGCTGGCCGCGCCGGCCGTGCAGGTCGCCGCCTCGACGGCGTTGTTTGCGCGCGGGGTGCTGGTCAAATCGCCGACGGCGCTGGAGCGGCTGGCCGAGATCGACCACATCGTCTTCGACAAAACCGGCGTGCTGACGCAAGGCAAAGCGGTGCTGCAGAATATCGCAGCGATCGACCCGCGCGTCCTGCAGGAAGCCGCCGCCTTGGCGACCTTGTCGCGCCATCCCTTGGCGCGCGCGGTGGCGGGCTTTGCAGTTGCCGGCTTTGTCGTGACCGAGGCGCGCGAAATCGCCGGCCAGGGCGTGCAGGCCCGGCTTGATGGGGTTGAGGCGCGGCTTGGGCGGGCGAGCTTTGTCGGTGCGGCGCCCCAACATGCCGAGACGGAAATGTGGTTTCGCAAAGGCGAGGAGGCGCCCCAGCGGTTTACGTTCAAGGACAGTCTGCGCGCCGATGCGCGCGAGACCATCGCGGCCCTTTGCGCCGAAGGATTTGAAATCGACATCGTATCGGGCGATGCGCAAGCCCCCGTGATGGAAGTGGCTGAACAATTGCTGATCGGGCGGGCGATCGCCGAGGCCAAACCCGGCGATAAAGTCGCCCGGCTCGAGGCCTTGCGGGCGGCGGGGCGCAAAGTGCTGATGGTGGGCGATGGGCTGAACGATGCGCCGGCTTTGGCGGCGGCCCATGCCAGCATGGCGCCGGGCGCGGCGAGCGAGGCGAGCCAAAACGCCGCCGATCTGGTGTTCCAAAGCGCTGATTTGTCGCCGATCCTCGCGGCGCTGCGTACCGCCAAGCGCGCCAAAGCCCGCATGCGCGAAAATTTCCTGCTGGCGGCGATCTATAACGCGCTGGCCGCGCCGCTCGCCATGGCCGGGCTGGTGACGCCGCTGATCGCGGCTTTGGCGATGTCGGGATCGTCGATCCTCGTCACGCTGAACGCGCTGCGGGTGTCGGTCAAGAAAGGGGCGTCATGAGCATTTTGCTGATGCTGGCCCCGGCGGCGGTGATGTTGGGCGCGCTCGGATTGGCGGCGTTCGTATGGGCGCTGAAATCGGGCCAATATGAGGATCCTGAGGGCGCCGCCGCGCGCATATTGCTGGACGATCATCAGAGCGAGATCGAGCGGGGCGGGTGATCGCGGTGGTCGCAAAATGGTTGGAGATTTGAATCGCGCAATCCATCAGTCGTCATTGTAGGTGCTGGGCGCAAAGCGATCGTGGAACGTTAACAAGACGGATGGGGCGCCGTAGGGTTTGGTTGAATTCAGGTATCGAAGCGGTCGCAGGCTCCCATTTGACCGCGTGGATGAGATGAAACCTCCCATCTGATGCGCTTGCAGAACGCGAAAACTGACCGTCATGGCTTCGCGTTAATTTTGTAGTCTGCTTGTGTCTGACCGAAAAAAGATTCTCGAACAATTCCACGTCTACTGACCGCGTCGCCTTGTACGGGCCGCGCAGTCGGCTATGCGGCGGGAATGATGCTGGATCTTGCGAGCCTTGCGCCGATTTTCGTGACGTTTTTCGTGGTGATCGACCCGATCGGGGTCGCGCCGATCTTTGCAGGGCTGACGCGCGGCGCGCCGGGGCGCTATCGGCGGGTGATGGCGATCAAATCGGTGCTGATCGCCGCCATCGTGCTGCTCGGCTTTGCCTATGGCGGGGAATGGCTGTTATCGGCGCTGCATGTCAGTTTCGACGCCTTTCGCGCGGCGGGCGGAGTGTTGTTGTTCTTGCTGGCGCTCGACATGATTTTCGAGCGGCGCGCGCAGCGGCGCGAAGAACGGGCCGAGCGCGTTTCCGAAGAAGCCGCCGCCCATCCCGAGCGGCTGGAGGACATCTCCGTTTTTCCGATGGCGATCCCGATGATCGCCGGGCCCGGCGCGATCGCCTCGGTGATGTTGTTCATGGCGCAAGCGAAGACCGATCTTGCCGCGCAAGGCGCGGTGCTGATCGGCATGGGCGCGAATTTGGCGCTGTGTTTGGGTTTGTTCTTGGCGGTCGGGCCGCTGATGCGCCTGATCGGCGAGACCTTGGCGGCGATGATTACGCGGATTTTGGGGGTGATCTTGGCGGCCTTGGCGGCGCAATTTGTGTTTGACGGGATTGCCGGGGCGTTTGGCTTGGGCGGGTAAGGGGGATTTTTGTCGGGGGACTTTCGTCCCCCGAACCCCCTGGTGTGGCGTTTCTTAAACTCGCTGAGAGCGCGCCACAATTACAGGGCGAATTTCAGAATCGCCACACTAGCCTCCGCTCGGAGGGCTTAGCGGCGCGGTTCTGGCTTGTCATCGGCCAACTTCCCCTCCCCCGATTTGGCGTTTGACCGGGGCGCAGGCGACGATTAGGACAAGGCGCATCCTCCTTTTCGCCATTCATCTTTTCAGGAAAGGGCCGCGATGCAGGTCCGCCAAGCGCTTACTTTCGATGACGTGCTGCTCGAACCCGGGCGCAGCGACGTCATGCCAGCCGAAACCTCGACCAAAACGCGGCTGACGCGGGCGCTATCGCTCAACATCCCGCTGGTGTCGGCGGCCATGGATACCGTGACGGAGGCGCGGCTGGCGATCGCCATGGCGCAGGCCGGCGGGCTCGGCGTCATTCACCGCAATCTCTCGGTCGAGGAACAGGCCGAGCAAGTGCGCATGGTCAAGCGCTTTGAAAGCGGCATGGTGATCAATCCGGTGACGATCCACCCGGACATGACGCTCGGCGAGGTGCGGGCGCTGAAAGAACGGTTGAAGATCTCCGGCTTTCCGGTGGTCGAGCGCGGCAGCAATCGGCTGGTCGGCATTTTGACCAATCGCGACATGCGCTTTGCCGAGGATGAGGCGGCCTTGGTGGGCGCGCTGATGACGGCGAAGGACCTCGCCACGGTGCCGGAGAATACCAGCCAGGACGCGGCGCGCCGGCTCTTGCATCAGCGCCGGATCGAACGGGTGATCGTCGTCGACGCCGAGGGCGCCTGCGTTGGCCTCATCACCGTCAAGGACATGGAAAAGGCGCAGAACTTTCCCGATGCGGCGAAGGACGACAAGGGCCGGTTGCTGGTGGCGGCGGCCTCGACCGTCGGCGATGCCGGCTTTGAGCGCAGCGCGGCGCTGATGGAGGCGGGGGTCGACGCGATCGTCATCGACACTGCGCATGGCCATTCCGACGCCGTGCTGGCGGCGGTGGCGCGCGTCAAACGGCTCTCCAACCGCACGCAAGTGATCGCTGGCAATGTCGCGACCTATGACGGGGCGCGCGCGCTGATCGATGCGGGGGCGGATGCGGTGAAGGTCGGGATCGGGCCGGGCTCGATCTGCACGACGCGGATTGTGGCGGGCGTCGGCGTGCCGCAGCTCACCGCCATCACCGACGCGGTGCGGGCCGGGCAAGCGGCCAATGTGCCGATCATCGCCGATGGCGGCATTAAATATTCGGGCGATCTCGCCAAAGCTTTGGCGGCGGGCGCGGAAGCCGCGATGATGGGCTCGATCTTTGCCGGCGCCGAGGAAGCGCCGGGCGAGGTGTTTCTCTATCAGGGCCGGTCTTATAAATATTATCGCGGCATGGGCTCGATCGGGGCGATGGCGCGCGGCTCGGCCGATCGCTATTTCCAGAAAGACGTCGGCGATCAGATGAAATTGGTGCCCGAAGGCGTCGAAGGCCGCGTGCCGTTCAAAGGCCCGGTCGCGCCGATCCTGCACCAGATGGTCGGGGGCTTGCGGGCCGCCATGGGCTATACGGGCGCGCGGACCTTGGCGGAATTGCGCGAAAAGGCGCGTTTTGTGCAGATCACCGGGGCGGGCTTGCGCGAAAGTCACGTGCATGACGTCGCCATCGTGCGCGAAACGCCGAATTACCCGGTGACGGGCGGTTAAGGAAATATGCTGCCAGGCGCGCGAGTCGCCGCCGCAATTGCGGTGCTGAGCGATTGGTCGGAGCATCACCGGCCGTTGAAAACCTGTCTTGCCGATTGGGGCAAAGCCGCGCGCTATGCGGGAGCCAAGGACCGCGCCTTTGTGTCGGGGCTGGCGCTCGATGCGCTGCGCCGGCAAGCGAGCTATGCGGCGGCGATGGGGTCGCCAGCGCCGCGGGCGCTGGCGCTGGCGGCCTTGCGCTGGTCATGGGGCTGGTCGGTCGAGGCGATTGGGGCGGCCTTTGCGGCGGCGGCGCATGGGCCGGACGCCTTGACGGATGGGGAAGCGGCGGCCTTGGCGGCTGACGTCCCGCCGACGGCTTTGGAAGCGCCCGCTTGGGCGGAAGCTGCGCTGGCGGCCAGCTTTGGGCCAATGATGGCCGCGGAATTGGCGGCCTTGGCGACCCGCGCGCCGGTCGATCTGCGGGTCAATTTGTTAAAGACCACGCCGGAAAAGGCGCTCGCCCAAGTGGCGGCGATCGGCGGAGAGGCGCATCCCTGGCTGACCACTTCTGTGCGCGTGCCGGCGCCTGCCTCGCCCGAGCGGGGATCGGGCGTTGAAGCGATCCCGGCCTACGCCAAGGGATGGGTCGAGGTGCAAGATCTCGGCTCGCAGATTGCGGCCCTGGCGGCCGGCGACATCGACGGCGCGCAAGTGCTGGACTTTTGCGCCGGCGGCGGCGGCAAGACCTTGGCGCTGGCGGCGATGATGGGCAATCGCGGCCAGCTCTACGCCTATGACAAGGACGCGCGGCGGCTGATGCCGGCCTGGGCGCGGCTGCAACGGGCCGGGGTGCGCAATGCGCAGATGCGGGCGCCGGCCGGCGGGGCGGGGATCGCGGTAATCGAGGACCTCGCCGGCAAGATGGATGTCGTCTTTGTCGATGCGCCCTGTACGGGCGCGGGCACCTGGCGGCGCAAACCCGATACGAAATGGCGCCTGACGCCGGAGCAATTGGAGCGCCGGGTCGCCGAACAAGATGCGGCGCTTGCCCAAGCCGCCCGGTTTGTGCGCGAAGGAGGGGCGTTGATCTATGTGGTCTGCTCGATCTTTGCCGAAGAAGGCTCGGCGCGGATTGCGCATTTTCTGCGTGAACATCCCGCGTTTGCCGCGGCGCGCGCGATCGATGCGATCCTGGCGCGCCCCGAAGTGACTGAAGCCGGCCGGCAGGCGCTGTTGGCGCTCGCCGATGCGGATGGCAACGTCTTGTTGTCGCCCTTGCGCGCGCAGAGCGATGGGTTTTTCGTCGCGCGGCTTGAGCGGCGGTCGTGAGCGGCGGTCGTGAGCGGCGATCTTCGCCTCCGACGCGAGCAGGCTGTTGAAGAAGGCT
>DHHV01000062.1 GCA_002403455.1 Hyphomonadaceae bacterium UBA4763
CGCCCGGGCGCGGATCGGCCGGGAGCGTTCGTCGCGCCCCGCGTCATCGACATGACCGACGCCGATCGCGAGGACGCCGAGATCTTTGGCCCCGTTTTACAGGTTGAGCGGGTCAGTAATTTTATCGCCGGCCTTCAAGCGGCCAATGCGACGCGCTTTGGCCTTGCCGCCGGGTTGATCAGCGACAATCAAGCTTTGTGGGACGCCTTCGCGGTGGACATCCGGGCGGGCGTTGTCAATTGGAACCGGCCAACGACCGGCGCCTCCAGCGCCTTGCCGTTTGGCGGGCCGGGGCTGTCGGGCAATCACCGACCAAGCGCCTATTACGCGGCGGATTATTGCGCCTGGCCGATGGCGCGCCAGGAAGCGCCAACGCCACAAATTATGCCAACGATCGGTCTGGCCGATGGCGAATGAGGGGAAGCGATCATGCCGGCAATAGAGGCGAATTTCGACGGATTGGTCGGACCGACCCATAATTTCGGGGGGCTGTCGGACGGCAATGTCGCTTCGCTGGCCAATCGCGATGCGGTCTCGCGCCCGCGCGACGCTGCGCTCTATGGCCTCGCCAAAATGAAGGCGCTCGCCGATCTTGGCTATGCGCAAGGGGTGTTGCCGCCGCATGAGCGGCCGTTTTTGGCGCTGCTGCGCGCGGCGGGCTTTAGCGGTTCCGATCGGGCGGTGTGGGAGCGGGCCTGGCGCGCGGAGCCGCAGCTTGCCCGCAACGCCAGCGCCGCGGCCGCCATGTGGACCGCGAATGCGGCGACCGTCTCGCCCGGCGCCGATACGGCCGATGGCAAAGTGCATTTCACGCCGGCGAATTTGTCGACCATGCTGCATCGCTCGATCGAGCCTTGGACGACGCAGCGCGCGCTGAAAGCGGTGTTCGCCGATCCGAGCGCTTTCGTCGTGCATCCGCCTTTGCCGAGCCATGCGCTGTTTTCCGACGAAGGCGCCGCCAATCACATGCGCTTAAGCGCGACGGACGCCGCGCCAGGCGTTGAGGTGTTCGTCTGGGGTCGTGAGGGCATGGCCCCGGCGATTGGCAAATATCCGGTCCGGCAGACGCGCGAAGCGGGCGCGGCGATCGCGCGCCGGCATGGCCTGGACCCGGCGCGGACCTTGTTCATCAAGCAGCATCCCGCCGCGATCGAAGCGGGCGCCTTTCACAATGATGTCGTCGCGGTCGCCAATGGCCCGGTGTTGTTCTGCCATGAGCGGGCGTTCGACGATCTTGACGGCGCGATGGCGGCGATCGCCGCAGCCGCGCAAGGGCGCTTTGAGCCGGTTTTCGTGATCGCGCGGCAGAGCCAGATCAGCCTTGCCGACGCCGTCGCTTCCTATCTGTTCAATTCGCAATTGCTGCCGCGCCGGGACGACGCGGGCTGGATGCTGGTTGCGCCGAACGAGGTGCGCGATCATCCGCGCGTCTCGGCCTATGTCGATGAGCTGCTGGCGCAAGCAGGTCCCATCCGCGAGGTCCGGACCTTTGATCTGCGCCAGAGCATGCGCAATGGCGGCGGACCGGCCTGCTTGCGTTTGCGGGTGGAGCTGACGGCAGACCAGCAGGACAAAGTGACGCCCGGCTTTTGGCTGACGCCGGACTTGTACGCGGCGTTGGGCGATTGGGTGCGGACCCATTATCGCGAAGAACTGGCGCCGGATGATCTGCGCGATCCCGATATCCTGGACGAAACGCGCCGCGCGCTCGACGCGCTGACGCAGATTTTGCCGCTGGGGCCACGGTTTTATGATTTTCAGCGGTAGGGGTTAGGGGGCGGCGGCTTCGCCGAGCGCGTACCATGTCGCGCGGGCTTTACCGTGCTGGCGCACATGGCCGGACGCCACCAATTCGCGCAAGCGAAGCTTCAGGGTGTTGCGATTGGCGCCCGTGATGATTTGCAATTGTGCAATGGACAGGCGCGGCTTCGCCCGCAGGGCCTGCAACACATCAAGGGAAAGGTCTGGGAGCGCTTCGTTGCTGCGCTCGGAAGCGCGGACCTCGTCAAGCCGTGCGGCCAGTGTATCTTTTTGTCTTTTCAAGCATCGCAAGAAAAAACCGAACCAAGGCGTCCAATCCGGCAAATCATTTTTCAAGGTTGTTTGCGTCCGCCGCAGCGCTTTGTAATAGAGGTCCTTGTTTTCCTCGATCACCCGTTCGAGCGACGCATAGGGCACATAAGCATAACCGGCGCGCAGCAATAATAAGGTTGTCAGGACCCGCGACAATCGGCCATTGCCGTCCTGAAACGGATGAATGGCAAGGAAGGTCACCACAAAGATTGCTACAATCAGCAACGGATGGAGGGCCCGTTCTTCTTGCGCTTTCCGCGTCCAGCCGAGCAGTTTTTCCATTTCCCACGGCGTTTCGAATGGTGTCGCTGTCGCAAAGACGATCCCGATTTCGCGGCCATCTGCATCGAATGCGACGATATTGTTGGAGAGCGACTTATAGGCGCCGCGATGGCGTGCGTCTTTGTCGGAATGACGCAGCAAGACTTGGTGTAATTGTTTGATGTGGTTTTCGGTCAGGCGCAAATCGTCAAAAGCTTGGAAAACTAGATCCATCGCTTCGGCGTAGCCGGCGACTTCTTGCTCGTCGCGAGTCTTGAATGTGGATTGCGATAGGGCTTGCGACAATAAGGTTTCAACTTGTAAGTCTGTCAGCTTTGACCCTTCAATACGGGTCGACGAGCCAATGCTTTCAATCGTCGCGACTTTGCGCAACGCGGTCAGCCGGTCGGGCGATAGAGTCTTCAGCGCTTCCCAACGCCCTTTGAACTCATCGATTTCAGCGATGAGAAAGACAAGGTCCGCGCCGAGGCTGATCAAGGGCTCGCGCTTCATGGGCGGGCGCGCAGGTTCAATTGCATACCCAATTATACCCGATTCCACCCAAAAAGCGTGAACGGAACCGGCAAGAAGCTTCGGCGCTGTTAAAGCAAAGAGTGTGGCTGCCAGGCGATGCGCCAACGCGGCGCCACACGAGCCCTTGGGCCGCCAAATGCGCGATCTACGGGCGCGTATCGCGGGCGCGCCAACCGGCTTGACTGTTGTCGACCGCGACGAAAGCCAGCTCGATCGGGCCAGCCAGCGCGAATTCCAAGCGAATGCGCACGACCTCGCCCACAGCGATGGGCGCGCGCACGCCCATCAACATCAAATGGGTCGGACCGCCCGGAATGATCTCCAATGCGCCGTTCGGCGGAATTTCCAAATGCGGCAGGACATGCATGGCGCGGTTAAAGGTCGAATGCATTTGCACCTGATCGGCGCAAGCGCAGGCGAGCGCGATCAGACGATCGGGCTGGTCCCCCGTGTTTTTCAGGCGGACATAGCCGGCCGCTTGCACATCGGGGCCGGCTTCCGGCGCATTGCGCATGATCGCGGGGCCGTCGAGAACGATGGACGCGGCGGGTGGTTGAGGCGTCGCGCATCCAGCCAATAAAGCGAGCAACAACGTAAAAAAGGCGCGGTCGCGCATCGATCAATGTCCCTCTATCGGCGACGCAAGGAGAGCGCAGCCGCTCGACACGCGGTCAGGGTTGGCGTGGCGGCTAACCGCAAACAAGAACTGGTGGACCTGAGCGGGATCGAACCGCTGACCTCTACGATGCGAACGTAGCGCTCTCCCAGCTGAGCTACAGGCCCGAAGGCGCGGGATATAGGGGAAGCTCGGCGTTCGCGTCAAGCGAACCGTGAGAAGGCTTTGGCGAATACGGCGGCGGAAATGAAAAATTCGTCACTCATGCTTCGGACATAATTGCGTCAAGCCGGCGCCCAAATCAGCGGTGAGGTTGGCGGGGTCGATCGGTCGCGTCTTCGCGTTCCCGGTCTTTATCAGCCCCCCAGCCCCCCGGGATGGGATGCGATCGGTCGGCGCTCTGTTCATTGACCCGGCGGTATTGCCGACGCGGCGCGGTTCTTGCCATAGCGCCCGGCGATCGCTCCGATCAGCACGGCGCGCGCCACCAACATCCCGGCGATGGCGGGCCCGGCGATCCACGCCAGCGCGGCCTCAAGCGGATTGCGCGCAAATTTGCGGAAATAGCGGATCAGGCCCTTGGCCTTGTGCCATTCGACGAAGAAGATGCTCACTTGGCTGGTGGAGCCTTTATGGACAATCTTGGCCTTGGGGGCGTGGATCACGACGCCGCCGGCCGCGCGCAGCCGTCGGCAAAGATCGATGTCCTCGACATGCAGAAAATAGCCTTCGTCAAAGCCGCCGAGCGCCCAAAATGTCGTGCGCGGGGTGAACATGAAGGCGCCGCTGACCACCGCTTGCGGGCGCGGCGCGTCGGGGAGCGGATCGCGCTCGCGATGGACTGAGCGCAGGAACGGCAAAAGGGGCTCGAGCTTGCCAAGGCCGCTAAACGTCACCGCCGCCGACCACAGCGTCAGTTCTTCGCGCCGGCTGCCGCGCTGTTCTTGGCCGTCCGGGTGCAGGACGCGCCCGCCGATCAGCCAGGCGCCGCTGAGGGGCGTGGCGGCGCGGGTCAATTCTGCGATCGTATCGGATTGGATTTCGGCGTCCGGGTTGAGGATCAACAAGCGCGCGCCGGTCGCAAGCCGCGCGGCTTGATTAATGGCGCGGCCAAAGCCGATATTGGTCTTGTTGACAACGATCTGCACGCGCTCGTCCATGTCGGTCAGGCGCAATAAGGCGGCGCGGGCTTCGGCCGGATTGCCGTTGTCGATGATGATCAGCTCGGCGATGTCGGTTTGCGCCAGCACGCTGGTCACGCATTTATAAAGAAATGGACCGGTCCAAAACGTCACCACCAGCACGGAAATGCCGGGCGCAGCGGGGGCCGGCTCGACGGGCCCCGCGCTCTCGCTGGCGAGCAGAACGGCATTGGCGGGCGCGGCGGCTTCCATAACGGGAATTTCTTGACGGAAGTAAACGGGGCTGCGCCGTCAGGGCGCCTTTTGAGAGAGGTGCGGGTCTGCTTTGGCCGGTCGAACGAGCGCGCAAGCCATCGCTGCTAATCCGAGCGTCATCAGCCACCATTCTTGCCAAACGCCATAGCTCGTCAAGCCGATCGCGAGCAGGGAGCCGATTGTCGCCGAGGTCGCGGCGGCGCGCAGGCGCGAGATGGCGCCGACGCGCCAGGCCATGACGGCGTTGAGCGCCAGCGCGCCGATCGTCAAGGCAAGGCCGATCGCGCCGGTCTCCAAGGCGATCTGCATGGAATTGTTATGCGGGTGTAGAATAATCAGCGGCCATTCATGCCCGCGCACGAGCCGAGTGGGCTCGGTCAAATCGCGCGCGGCGTCGAACCCCCACCCAAACCAGGGACGCTCCAATATCATCGGCCAAATGTCGGCCCACATGCGCGCGCGCACTTCCCAGGAATGCGGCATGGCGGCGAAGGCGGCTTCGTCAAGGCGCAACGCGAAAAGGCCCAACAACGGGCTTAAGGCGAACAGGGCGGCCGCCAACGCCCAAGCGATCGCCAGCCCGCGCGCGTGCAGCAGATAGCCCAATAAAAAACACGGCGCGCCGAGCGCAAATGACAGCAGACCGGCGTCGAAATCGAGCCGCCAGGCCGCGCCGATCAGAATGGCGAGCAAGATGGTGATGAACATCGCCACGGCGTGGCGAAACGCGCCGTAGAGCAAGGCGATCGCCGGCCAAACCAACGCCAGATAGACAACCACCGCATGGTGGTCATTGCGCTGCAACGCGATGCGGGCGGCGCGTGGATCGGCGTCAGCGGGCGGCGCCAATTCACGTTGAAGGGCCATGTCGCCGACGATTTCGATCAGCAGGTAAAGGCCCAAGATCGCGCCGGCCGCAATCATGGCGCGCTGGACAAGGGCCAGGGAAGCGCTCGTCAAGCCGGTGATCCACAGCCGACCGACAAAGCTCGCCGCCAAAATCACCGAAATCTCCGCGAAATTCGCTAATGCCGACGGCTTGCGGTTTTGCGCGAGCGACGCGCCATACCAGAGGAGGCAAACAAGCAGAGCGAGCAGGCCGCTCCAATCGCGCGACGTCAACGGCGCCGATGGCCGCGCTGCCCCCCAGGCAAGCAGGATCGCGACAGCCAACAGCGGCAAGCCCATGGCCCCGCTGACGCCGATCGGCGCGGCGAGGAGAAAAATAACGGCGGCCCAAACCCCAGTTGGTCTAACAGGGAAAGGCGAATGCGATCGCGGAGACGACAAAAGCGGGGCAATTCTCAAAGCGATGGTGGAGCCGACCCTTTGACATTGGTTTCCCCCTTAGAGCAAGCGCCGCAATTTCTCTCAATATCACCGGGGTCAGGCGAAGCTAGAGGAACAGGACGCCCCAGGAAGGCTTTGTACCCATGCTCTCCGGCGCTGTGATTGTCTGACGGTTTTTCCCAGGCTTATTTTCCGAAAGACTTACAACTTAGACTGAACGGGCTCTTGGGCGGCAATTTCGCTCGCCCGTTGCTGAAGGTCCAATTCAAAGCGCCGGCCCATCATCGCCGAGGCATCCAAGCGCGCCCAGCCCCACGCCGTCGCCTTTAAAGACGGGTCGGCGTCGCAGAGCTGCTGATCGAGGCTCCAATCCTCCTTGAACGCGTCACCCAGGCAATACAGCGCTTGCCAAGTCTGGCCTTCCCCAAAACGTCGCGTTGGTTTGCCATATTTACCCTCGACCGCTTTTTCGAAGGCTTCGGCTTCAGACAGTGGAAGGGGTTTATATTGATGAAAATCCGGTCTGGACAAATCAACCAGGTAAACGCGCGGCTCATCCCGCGTGCCTGTCAAATTGAAGCTGAGCATTTCTACGCCGCGTTTGACGATATACCCAGGAACGCGATCCGGTTTAGGTTCCGGGCCGCGCCCGGCTTTTGCGCGGGCTTGACCCTCGAAATCCGATTTAACGGATGGCCATGTGTCGATGGGTTGAGGCTCAACCCCATCCGCCCAGGCGCGAAGCGCTGCCACAGCTTCCTGTTCGGTCATCCCAAGACGAATGCCGCCAATGTCGGCTTTGGGGTAAGTTCGACCCCAATCGTCGCTTTTTGCTTTAGCCCTGTCATTTCCCGGGGAAATGACGTTATCTTGAGACGGTTGAGATGTAGGCGGATTACATCCTGCAGCGCACATAAACACAACAGCTAATAAATATCTCAATCCCGTTTTCATCCTAGGCCCCCTAAACCTTCATGTCTTTGCATGTATACGACATCGGGGTGCGGTTGTCTAGATTTGCGTCGGTCGGTTGGAACAATAGCTTGCAGCCATTTCGATCGAGACCATCGGTCGGCGGCAAGCTTTCAATGCGGGACCGGCTGCGATTTCACCTCGGTCGGCATCCCAGTTTGACGCTATCGCCCGATCCCAAAAATTAACGCGCTCTTAACCAGACTCTCGCGAGGTCGGGCGGAGTGTTCTGCCGTTGCGAGGGTCCAGAATGGACGCGACCGAAATTCTGAAATCGATCGGCGCGCTGATTTTTGTGTTGGCGTTGATCGGCGCCGTAGCTTTTGCGGCGCGGCGGCTCGAGGGCTTCAGCAAAAATTTGCGCGGCCGGGTGCGTGATCTCAGCGTCGTTGAGCAGATTGGCGTTGATCCGCGTCGGCGCCTCGTCGTGGTGCGCTGGGGCAAGGTGGAGCGCTTGCTGCTGGTCGGCGGCGGTAGCGATTTGCTCTTGGGCGAGCGCCCAGCGGCGGATTTCGCCGCAGCCCTTGGGGACGAGACGCCCGGCGGGAGCGCGCCATGACGCCGCTCAACGCCAAGACCCCCCGTTTGTGGCTCGGCGCCATCGGCCTTGCCGGCGCCCTTGCGCTGATCCCGCAAAGCGCCGCGCTCGCCCAGTCGATCAGCCTGGATTTGGGCAATGAAGGCAGCCTGACCGAGCGCGCCATTCAGATGGTCGTGCTGATCACGGTGATCTCGCTCGCGCCGTCGATCCTGATCATGACGACGTCTTTTGTGCGGATGATCGTGGTGTTCGGGCTGCTGCGCTCGGCGATCGGCACGCAGACAACGCCGCCCAATGCGGTCCTCGTCGCTTTGGCGTTGTTTTTGACCGCCTTTGTCATGCAGCCGGTCTGGGAAGCGTCTTGGCGCGCGGGCGTTCAGCCGATGATCGACAATGGTCTTTCCATCGCCGAGGCGTTTCCGCTGGCGGTTGGGCCGATCAAGACCTTCATGCTGCAGCATGTGCGCGAGGAAGATTTGGCGCTGTTCGTGCGGCTTGCGCAGATCGAGACCCCGCCGCAAGCGGCCGATCTGCCGGTGCGGATCGTCGCGCCAGCCTTTTTGGTGTCGGAACTGCGCCGCGCCTTTGAGATTGGCTTTTTGGTGTTTTTGCCGTTTTTGGTGATCGATTTGGTGGTGGCCTCGCTGCTGCTGGCGATGGGCATGATCTCACTGCCGCCGGTGGTGATCTCGCTGCCGTTCAAATTGGTGTTTTTTGTGCTGGTCGATGGCTGGCGCCTGATTGCCGGCTCGCTGGTGGAGAGCTTTATCGCCGGCCCGCCGGCCTGATTTGCGCCCAACAAAGTGATCGACGCGAGAGATCGGGCGCGCCTATAGAGCGGCGATAACGATTGAATCGCATCGAAAAAAGGAAACGCCCATGCGTCTTGACGACTCGATCGCCGCCATTGTCACCGGCGGCGCCTCTGGCCTTGGTTTTGCCGCAGCGCAAAGCCTGCGCGCGACCGGGGTGCGGGTGAGCCTGTTTGACCGCAACGCTGCGCAAGGCGAAGCGGCGGCGGCCGCGCTTGGCGCAATGTTTGTCGAAACGGACGTGACGTCGGAAGCGTCCGTCGAGGCGGCTTTCGCCGCCGCCCGCGCCGTCCACGGCCAAGAACGGATCCTCGTCAATTGCGCCGGCGTCGCCAATGGCGTGCGCACCGCCTCGCGCGACAAGACGACCGGCGCGCCAAAGCATTTTCCGCTCGACCAATTCGCGCGGGTCATCGAGGTCAATCTGATCGGCACGTTTCGCTGCATCGCCAAAGCGGCGGCCGGCATGATGACGCTGGAGCCGCTCGACGGCGAGCGCGGCGCGATTGTCAATACGGCTTCCGTAGCGGCGCAAGACGGCCAGATCGGCCAGGCGGCTTATGCGGCGTCGAAAGGCGGCGTCGTCGGCATGACCTTGCCGATCGCGCGCGATTTGGCGGCCGAAGCGATCCGCATCAACACGATCATGCCCGGCATTTTCAACACGCCGCTCATGCAAAGCCTGCCCGAGCCGATCAAAGACGCGCTCGCGTTGAGCGTGCCGTTTCCGCAGCGTCTGGGCGATCCCGCCGAATTTGCGAGCCTGGCGCTCGAAATGCTGCGCAATCGCTATTTCAATGGCGAATGCGTGCGGCTCGACGGCGCAATCCGGATGCCGCCGCGCTGAAGGCGGGAGCCAGAATCGCTCGTCAATTCTTGCCGGGCCTTCGGCAAGTTTGACCTTGTTGGGCGATGAAGGATTAAGAATTTTCGGCCCGAAACGCTGTTTTGGCGGTTAAAGATTAATCGCGGTCTTGGTCCGCGCTTTGCTTTGCTCATCGCACGGCGCGCCGGTTTTCGGCGCAGCGCATTGGGCGAACAAGCATGGCGTTATCACGCGCGCTTTCCGCATTGGGCGGGGCAGGGGGGCGAGGAGCTGCGCCGGCCGAGGGCGCGGCGTTGTTTGGCGGGGCCGAACAGGCCTTTGCCGCCGCCCTGCAAGCCTTGCAATCGCCGAACGCGCCGCCCTTGCCATCAGCGCAAGGCGGACCCGATTCCGCACAATCTTTCGCGAACGCGCTCGGCCAAACGGTGGATGACGCAGCGCCGCGTTCGGCAGATGACGGCGCCCCGTTAGGACCGCTTGGCGCGCCGCCGGCGCCGGGGCAAAGCGCCGCCGCCTTGTTGTTTTTGGCCGATGTCGCCGCCGCGCCAGCGCTAAGCGTCACGCCGGGGCAAAATTTCGCCGCGCCGCCGCAAGGGCCGGTCGCGACCCTTGCCGCGCAAATTCCGCTGCAGGGGCGCGGGGCCCTGACGCCGCTGCAAGCTTTGCCCACCGCTCCGCTAATCGCGCCGATCAATGACTCATCTCGTTTGGTGGCGTCGCCAACCACTCTTGCGTCCGCTGACGCGTTGGCGGCGCGTTCGGCTCTTTCGGGCGATCCCGCCGCGCCCGTTGATCCGGCGACTGACGGCGAAAAGCTCGACCCCGAGACCGTAGAGGCGGTGGTCGAAGCCGTTGCGGAGGCGCTCGTTGCCGATCTTGGCGGCGCGCCCGCGCCCGACCAGCCTTTGCGGCTCGAGGCGCCGCCCGCCTCGCTTGCGCAAAGCGGGGATCGGGTTGACGCAGCGCCAGCCCCCGTGGCCGATCCGCCGCCGGCCGAGCCCGACTTGCAACCGCGTGCGCCCGCACTGTCATTGGGGAGCGATGCGCCGCCCGTTCCGCGGGCTGACGCGTCCGCGCCGTCAACGGCCGCGCCGAGCCTTGAGCCGCGCGCTGAACAAGACTCCGCCGTCACCCCCGCCGACCCGGCCGCCGCGCGGGGCTCCCAGATCGACGCCCCCCCGCTGACGGCCACAAACGTCGCCAGCAGCGCGCCGGCGGCCACGCCAGCGCCGATCCCGAGCAGAATAACCCCGCAAGCCGCCCAAGGGCTGGCCGCGCAGATCGTGCGCCGCGCCGATGAGGGGCAAACCACTTTTGATTTGCGGCTTGATCCGCCCAGTTTGGGCCGCGTCGATGTGCGCTTGTCGATTTCGACCGATCGCCAGGTCGAGGCGGTGATCGCGGCCGAACGCCCCGACGCTTTGGTTGAATTGCAACGCGCCGCCCGCGATCTCGAAACGTCGCTCCGCGATGCTGGGCTGTCCTTGCGCCAAGACGGTTTGCGCTTTGAGCTTGGCGGCCAAGGCCAAGCCTTTGGCAAACAAGGCCGCGATGGCCGCGGCGCCCCAGCAACCCGCGCCCGCGGCGACGGCGCCGATCGCGGTCCCGCCATCGCCGCTCATCTCAACGCCCCGCAATTGCTGCGCGCCGCCCGCGGCGGCCTCGACATCACGGCCTAGGAGCAATCAATGACCATTTCCTCGCTCGCCAATATCGGCGTTTCCAGCACCGCATCGGCCGAACTGGCTACCTCCGCGCAAGGTATCGCCGACAATTTCGACACGTTCCTGACCTTGTTGACGACGCAATTGCAGAACCAAGATCCGCTCGAGCCGGTCGACACCAACGAATTCACCCAGCAGATCGTGCAATTTTCCAGCGTGGAACAGCAGATCCGCACCAATGACACGCTCGAGCAATTGGTGAGCCTGGCGAGCACGGCGGCCGGCTCGGCGGCCGTATCGTTTTTGGGGCGTGGCGTCGAGATCGAAACCGAGAGCCTGTCTCTTGCGACCGATGGCGGGTCGGCCAATGCGATCGTCGATATCGCCACAACCCCGATCAGCGCCCAGGCCATTATTACGAATGCGCAAGGCCAGGTCGTGCGCACCATTCCGCTGAACCCATCGGCGGCGCCACAACCCTTGGCGTTCGACGGCTCGGCGGCGGGCGGCGAACTCGCTCTGCCGGCAGGGACCTATGACGTCCGGATCGAAGCCTTGGACGCGGCCGGCCAGGCCATTTCAGCGACGGTCACGACGACGACGCGCGTCACCGGCGTCGACTTCCGGTCAACCAATCCGCAAATCGAAACCCCTTTGGGCCCGATCGAGATCAACGACATTCTGTCTTTGTCCGAATAAATGACGCGCCGGCAGAATAACGGCGATATAAAGCTAGAATAGCTCTGCTTTTGTGTTCCAAAAAAGGAGAGCGTATATGAGCATCAATTCAGCCTTGATTTCGGCAACCTCTGGATTGCTGGCGCAGTCGTCAGCGATTGCCGGGATTTCCGACAATATCGCCAATGTCAACACCGTCGGCTTTCGCCGCAACCTCACCGATTTCACCGCCTTGGTGCAATTGCAGGACGCCGCGACCACGTTCAACGCCGGCGGCGTGCAAGCCGAGACGCGCCAGGCGGTTTCCCAGCAAGGCACCTTGCAAGCAACCGCCTCCTCGACCGATCTCGCCATCGCCGGCGACGGGTTCTTCGTGGTGTCGGCGACGGCGGACCCCTTGCAGGCCGACAGCGAAGTCGCCTTCACCCGCGCCGGGTCGTTCTTGCCGAACGCCGATGGGTTTTTGCAGAACACCGCCGGGTTTTTTCTGCAGGCGATCCCTATTCCGGCTGACGGATCGGTTGTCGTCAATCCCGGCGATTTGACCCAATTGCAGCCGATCAACATTGCCGGCATTGCCGGCGCCGCTGAAGCAACGAGTTCGATCACTTTTAACGCCAATTTGTCGGCGGCCATTCAGCCCTCGGCGGCGGCGGCGACGTTCAATTCGCTGACCAATAATCTCTCGAGCGGAGCGATCACCCCCGATTTTCAGCGGTCGGTGCAGTTTTTTGACAGCCTCGGCGGTCAACGCACCCTCACCTTGTCTTTCCTGCGCACCGACCCGACCTTGCCTGGGAACGCAGCCAATGAATTCATCGCCGAAGCGACGATCGAGCCAGCGGGTGACATCGTTACCGGCGCAGGTCTTGACGGCGCCTCTGGCCAAATTGCATCGGGACGGGTTCGGTTTACGTCAACGGGCGCGTTCGACCCGGTCAATTCGACATTTCCGCTGACGCTTGGGTTTCTGGATTCGGCAAATACGGCCCCTTTGGGTCCAAATGACGTGCAATTTGCCGCCGCAACCGGCGTCGCCGGCCAATCGATCACGTTGAATTTCGGCGGTGACGGCATTGCGCGCGGCTTGACGCAGTTCGACACCGATTCAACGCTGATCTCGACTCAAGTCGATGGCGCAGTGTTCGGCGCGCTCGCTGGCATTGAGGTCAGCCCAAGCGGTGAAGTGATTGCGCAATTCGCCAATGGCATCACCAGCACAATCGCGCAAATTCCGTTGGCGACCTTTGTTAATCCAGACGGACTGACGGCAGGACCAGGCGGCGTCTTCCTCACATCGCCCGATTCCGGGCCGTTTAATATCCAGATCGCCGGCACGGGCGCGGTTGGTCAAATTGCCGGGTCGACTTTGGAAGCCTCCAACGTTGATCTCGCCAGCGAATTTTCCGGACTGATCATTCCCCAGCAAGCCTATACGGCGTCGGCGCGGATCATCAGCACGGCCGACGAATTGCTCGACGAATTGTTGCAGCTGGCGTTGTAAGTTTTTGGTCAATGGGGTCTGCGGCGGCGGTCGGCCCAACCGGG
>DHHV01000078.1:0-729 GCA_002403455.1 Hyphomonadaceae bacterium UBA4763
GCGGCGGCGGCAATTGCCGGCGCGCTTGATTTGGGCGGCGGACTTGCAGGCGGCGTTGTCGGCGCGTCGGCGAGCTTTGGCGCAGCCGCGCTCGTAATATCGGCGGGCGCAGGCTCGGGCAGCGGACCTTGCACGTCGAGCACGACCCGCGCGCCATCGGCCCAAAGGCGCGGCCGCGCGCCTTCGGTCATCGTCACCAAAACGACCGAGCGCCCGGCGCCGCTCTCCGCCTCGATGCTTTTGACGAAAGGCGGCGGCCCGGCCCGTGATTCGGCAAGGTCGAATGTCGCTTCGGCGTTAAAGCTGACCCGCGCGACAACGCCGTCGACGTCCAGTTTGTGCGGGACCGGCGCTGGCCAATTAAACGAAATCCGCGAAAAGCCGTCGGCGGCGGCGCCGCGCACGCTCACCGCCGCTGGCCGCGCGATTTCAGCAGGGGGCTTCGCCGCCGCGTCGGGATTTGGCGCTTCGGCTGCGTCCTGGGCAAAGCTTGGCGCAGTGGGCGCCAGAACAAGCGCAAGGCTCGCCGCCGCCCAAGACGCGCTCCACCATGCCCCGGTTTGCGCCATCTCAGCGCCCTTGCGTCGCCGCCGCAAGCGCGTCGGGGTTCAAGCGGTCGTCGCGACGCGCCAACAAGCTGGTCAGCGTACGCGCGCGATCAGAGCTCATTTCCGCCATGATCGGCGCCAACACGGCCGGCTTCAGCCGCCCCGCCACGTCGACCAGCAA
>DHHV01000078.1:1021-12670 GCA_002403455.1 Hyphomonadaceae bacterium UBA4763
GCTTGGCCGGCTCCCCCCCCCCCGCCACGTCGACCAGCAAATCGGTTTCCAGGGCGTCAAAGATGCGTGCAGCGTCTTTGGGCTTCATGTTTTCATAGACGCGCACCAGTGAGGCGATTTGCTGGTTGCGTTGTTCGTCCAACACGCCGATCGCCTGATTGATGCGCGTTTCCACCGCTTTCAGCTCGGCAAGGCGCGTATCCAGGCGTTTTTCCGCCGCCAGCAAGGCCTGTTCGCGGACGTCGAGTTCCGCTGCGCGCGCATCGAGCATTTTGCGCCGCTCTCCGAGCGCCTGCAGCACGCGCACTTCTTCAAAGCTTAACCCCGCCTGGGCGGCGAAGTTTTGGCGGGCGGCTTCGGCGGGATCGGCAGCGGGCGCGGCGGTCTCCGTCGCGGGCGTTTCGGCCGGCGCGGTCGCAGCCTCCGCCGGCGGCGCGTCTTTGGCCGATGCTGCGGCGTTTTTCTGTTGGCCGTCGGCTTCTTCCGCCGGATCGGCGGCAACCGCCGCCGTTTTGGCGATGGCGAGCGCAACGCCGATGGCAATCAAGGCTGGCACGAGCTTTAACCGCATCAAGCAATCCCCTATCGCAGCCCGGTCGGGCGCGTGAGCCGCGCGGCAAGCTGGCGCGCTTCATCGATTTTTGTTTGCAAATCCTTGCCGGATTGGTCGGCGCTGACGCGCAACCCATAGATGGCCGCCTGCGCGCGTTCGGTGGTTTGGGCGAGCTCCGTCACCGCTGCGCGCAAGCCCGATTCGGCATTTCGGATCGCCGCCAGTCTGCGCTCCACCCGCCAGGCCATGGCGATCACCGCCAGCAGCAACACAGCGAGCGCGCCTTCCAAGATCATGACAGTCGGGCTCAATTTGCAGCTCCCGCGAATTTGCGCGGCGCGCCGGCCCGCAACGGCTCTTCTACCCGCAAGGCGATCGAATGGCCAAGTCGCCCCATCCGGCCGCGCGTCAGCACGACTTCACCGGATTTCAACTCGATCAGATTTTCCGGCCCGACATTCAACAACCACGTGTCGCCAACTTTGAGGTCCAAGACTTTATGCAGCGGCATAGGAAAGCTGTCCAAAACAGCGCGGATCTCCACATCGGTCGACCACAATTCCGTCGCCAAATGGCTTTCCCAAATATTGTCGCGGCCGAATTTCTCGCCGACAAATTGCTGCAACAGTACTTTGCGCACGGGCTCGAGCGTTGCGTAAGGCAACAGCAATTCGGCATGGCCGCCGCGATCTTCCATGTCGACGCGCAGGCGCACGACGATCGCCGCATTGGCGGCGCGGACGATGGCGGCAAAGCGCGGATTGGTTTCAATCCGTTCGAGCGTGAATTGAATATCGGCGACCGGCGCAAAGGCGCGGCGCGCATCACCGAGAATGACCTCGACGAGGCGGGTCACCAAGGTGCGTTCGATCGTCGTATAGGGCCGGCCCTCGACCCGCATCTGCGCCGTGCCGCACCGACCGCCCAGCAGCACGTCGACGATCGAATAGATCAAATTCGAATCGACCGTGATAATTCCGAAATTGTCGAGTTCCTCGGCCCGAAACACCGCAATGATCGCCGGCAACGGGATCGAGTTCAAATAATCGCTGAACCGGATCGAGGTAATCGAATCAAGGCTGACTTCAACGTTATCAGACGTAAAATTGCGCAATGACGTCGTCAACATCCGCACGAGGCGGTCAAAGACGATCTCGAGCATCGGCAGGCGCTCGTAGGATACGAGGCCTGAATTGATGATTGCACGGATCGCGCTTTTTTCTTCAGGGTTTTCTTCGCCGAGGCTAAAGCCGAGCAGCGTGTCGATTTCGTCCTGGTTGAGAATCCGCTCAGAGCCGACCGATTGCGCGGTGGGCCCGCCGGCCCGGCCGCCGACCATGGCTTCCCATTCGGCGGCGAAGGCGTTGTTGACGTCGTCCTGGTCGGCTTTTTTGGCGGCGCTCCCAGAGTCGGCGGCGGCGGCTTCCGCCGCCATTTCGGCCTCCCAGGCCGCCATCATGGCTTCCTGATCGACATCCCCGGCCATGTTATTGCACCAACATTTCTTCGATCAGCACGGCGCGCGCTTCGGCTGGGGCGATCGCGAGGTTCAACCGGCGCAGCAATTCGGCGCGGACCCGATAGGCGCCGGCTGAGCCGGACAAATCGTCAACGCGCAATTCCCGCAAAAATGCCTGATATTGGTCGAGAACGCGCGGCAACACCGGTTGAACCTTCTCGGCCGTTTCATAATCGCCGGACTCTATCGTCAGCTTCATTTTCAAATAGACCGGCTTATCGCCGGCATCGATATTCACCAGAATATCGGGCAAGGTGTAAAAATAGGCGCCATCGGCGCCTTCAACGATTTCAGCGCTGTAAGCGCCGCCCTCCTCACCGTCGCCCTTGCCGCCTTTGCCTTTGGCGTCTTTTCCTTTGGCGTCTTTCCCCTTGGACCCTTTGCCTTTCGCATCCTTGCCGCCGGCTTTCGGGTCTTTGCCCTCCTTGCTCTCTTTTTCCTCGCCATTGCCGGCCTCGGCCGCCGTTTCGGCCGTCTCGCCGTCCGCAGCGTGGGCTTCGTCCTTCGGTTTGCCGCCGAGCAACATCGCCGCCGCGCCCCCGCCCAACAGCAAGATCACCGCCGGCAAGGCGACGAACAAGATCAATTGCTTGCCCGCCATTTTCTTCTTCGGCGCGGGAGCCCCGTCGGGCGTCTCCATCGCCTCTTTCTTGGCTTTTTCTTCCTTGGCCATTCCGATTTTGTCCGGTTCGAATCGCGCGTTTGCCGCCAGCTTGGCGCGCTCGCGCTGATTTACGCTCGGCAAGGTTAAGGAAGTCTTGGGCGCTAGGCAGTTTTTGCCCGGCGCCCGTCAATCGCGACCAATTTTGCGGCGCATTGGTCAGAGCAGAATCGCGCAATACACCCCATAGAGCAGCAAATAGATTGCACCTTCGACGCGGCCGATCCGCGCGCCGGTCGCTGCATGAAACAGGAACAGCGCCGCCGCGATCGCCATCGCCGCCCAATCTGCCACACCCATGTCACCCGGCACGGCGAAGGGGTGCACCAGCGCCGTCAAACCAAGAATGCCCAGAATATTGTAAATGTTCGATCCGAGGATATTGCCGAACGCCACCTCGGACCGGCCGCGCAGGGCCGCCGCCAGCGAAGCGACAAGTTCCGGCAAACTGGTGCCCACCGCGACGATCGTCAGACCAATCACCGTTTCGGACACACCGAATGATTTTGCCAGCCGGACCGCGCCTTCGACAAGGAAATCCGCGCCGAAAATCAACGCGGCTAGACCGCCTATGGCGAAGACAATCGCCAGCCAGATGGGCTCGGGGGCCGGATCAAAGCTTTGCGCCTCTGCTTCGCGCAGGCCCTGTTCGGCCGGATTGCGCCGCTCGCCGCGCCACGCCAAATACAGAAACGCGACGAGGCCGGCGAGCAAGATCAGCGCCGCAATTCGCGTGAACCCGCCAAAAACAACGCCGATTCCAATGGCCGCCGCTGTCGCCAGCGCCAAGACGACCCCGTCGCGCTGCAAGGCGCGCTTGTCGACCGGGACGGGGCGGATCAATACAACAATCCCAAGGATCAAGAGAATATTGGCGATGTTTGAGCCGACGACATTGCCCAAAGCGATGCCGGGCGAGCCGGCAAAAGCAGCGTTCAAACTGGTGATCAATTCCGGTGTTGAGGTGCCAAAGCCGACCAAAGTTAGGCCGATCAGCATTTCCGACACGTGCAGTCGCCGCGCCAGGCCAACCGCCCCACGCACCAGAATTTCGCCGCCGATCGTGAGCAAGCCCAGACCGCCGATCAACAATAACAATGTCTGCAATGTTTCACCTCGAGCCTCGGCAGATGGGGCGGCAAATACCGCTGCGGAAGGCCATAGGAAAAATAAATCGGCCCCGATCCGCCCGCCGCCGCTATTGCTCCATTGTCATGATTTCGCGGTTGCAACGTGACGTCGCCGAAGGCATCAGCGCGCGGGACAGCCAGTGGCGGCGAGGAGCGGGACGATGAAATCTTTGTGTTGGGCTTTCGCGGCGACCAGCGTCCTGGCCATCGCGCCCGCTTATGCGATTGAGCCTTACATCGCCATCGACGCCGGGATCAGTATCCCTGGCAATATTAATACCTCGCCCGAATTCGGGCCGGTGGTTGAGTTCGACAGCGATCTCGGCGTCATTCTCGGCGGGCGGGTCGGTCTTGATCTGTTTTGGATTTTGCGCGCCGAGGGCGAATTGAACTGGCGCTCCAGTGACGTCAGCCTGACCGCTTTTAATGAGCTGATCGATGACGATGGCGATTTAACCGCCAATGACAGCGCGCTCGGCTTTTTCGGCAATGCCTATCTTGATATTCCGACCCCGTTTTTGCCGGTCGATCCCTTTATCGGCTTAGGCATTGGCGGCTTGCGCTTTGGCGATGCGGACGAGACCCAAGCCGCTTGGCAGATCAAGGCTGGCGCCGCCGTGCCGCTGACCAAGCGGCTCAATTTGGATCTGACCTATAATTTCAGCCGCACCTTCAGCGACCGCTTTGACGGCCTGGCTGATCCTTTTACCGGGCACGCTTTTACGTTGGGCTTGCGGTTTGAATTTGCGCTGACCGACTGACGGTATAGCTTAGCGACGGTTGAGATCATAGGCGGCGAAGGTGGCCAAATTCACAAGATCGCCAACCGTCGCGCCCAATTGGGCGATCTGCACCGGCTTCGACAACCCAAGCAATAACGGGCCGATGACGGTCGCCCCGCCAATCGCCGACAGCAATTTCGACGAAATCGACGCCGATTGGATCGCCGGCATGACCAGCACATTGGCCGGCTCGCTCAGCCGTGAGAACGGATAAAGCCGGCGCGCATCAGGGTTCAGCGCGACATCGGGCGACATCTCGCCGTCGAACTCAAAATCCACATCGCCGCGGCGCATCATCTGCGCGACCGCCTCGCGGACCTTTTGGCCGCGCTCGGAATCAGGATTGCCAAAGGTCGAATGGGCAAGGAACGCCACGCGCGGCGTAAAGCCAAGGCTGCGGGCCGCCCGCGCTGACGCAACGGCGATATCGGCGAGATCCGCCGAAGTCGGAAACTCGCACACGCTGGTGTCGGCGAGGAAAATCGTTCGCCCGCGCGAAATGACGATCGACATGCCCAGCACCGGCGCCGCCGGAACCGGGTCGATCGCCATGCGGATTTCGTTCAACGCCACCGTGTAATTGCGGGTGACGCCAGTGACGACGCCATGCGCATGGCCATTGGCGACCATGCAGCCGGCAAAGACGTTGCGGTCTTGATTGACGAGGCGCTGCGCATCGCGCAGCAACAGGCCTTGGCGCTGCATGCGGCCATAGACGAAGTCGACATAATCGGGATTGCGGTCGGAAATGCGCGCATTGGTGATTTCGAGCCCCGCATCGCCCTCGATCCCGACCAGCGCGAGATTGCGGCGAATTTGTTCCTCGCGGCCAATCAGAATGGCTTTGCCAAGGCCTTGTTGCTGGAATTGGTAGGCGGCGCGAATGACAACCGGCTCTTCGCCCTCAGCAAAGACGATGGTCTTTTGATCGAGCTTAACCGCCCCCATGAGCCGCTGGATCAGCGAGGCGGCCGGATCGAGCCGCTGGGCCAATTGCTCGCGATAGGCTTGCATATTGGCGATCGGTTTGCGCGCAACGCCTGTGTCCATCGCGGCTTTGGCGACGGCTGGCGGCACATAGCTGATCAGGCGCGGATCAAAGGGGGCCGGGATGATATATTCCGGACCATATTTCAGCCGCTTGCCGTGATAAGCCGCGGCGACTTCGTCGGGGACATCCTCGCGGGCCAGCTCGGCCAAGGCATGGGCGGCGGCGACCTTCATCTCTTCATTGATCGTGCGGGCGCGAACGTCCAACGCGCCGCGAAAGATGTAAGGAAAGCCCAGCACATTATTGACTTGGTTGGGGTAATCCGAGCGCCCGGTGGCGATGATCGCGTCGCCGCGCACTTCCTTGATATGCTCGGGCAGAATTTCCGGGTCGGGATTGGCCATCGCAAAGATCAGTGGCTGCGCCGCCATCGAGCGCACCATGGCTTTGTCGACGACGCCTTTGGCCGACAGGCCCAAAAAGCAATCGGCGCCCTCCATCGCGTCGGCCAAGGAGCGCTTATTGGTGGCGATGGCGTGAGCCGCTTTGAACTGATCCATGCCGGTGGTTCGGCCGAGGTAAACAACGCCCTCGCGGTCGCAGACCAGCACATTTTCGTGGCGCACGCCCAAATGCTTGATGAGGCCGATGGTCGACAGGCCGGCCGCGCCGGCGCCGCTGACCACCACTTTCAGATCGCCGATATCGCGCCCCGTTAAGGCGCAGGCGTTCAAAATCCCTGCCGCAGCGATAATCGCCGTCCCATGCTGGTCGTCGTGAAAGACCGGGATATCCAATAAATCACGCAAGGTCGATTCAATAATAAAGCATTCTGGCGACTTGATGTCTTCCAGATTGATGCCGCCAAAGGTGATGCCGATATTGCGGACCGTACGAATGAAATCATCAGGGTCTTGCGTGTTCACCTCGATATCGATCGAATCGATATCCGCAAAGCGCTTGAACAGCACGGATTTGCCCTCCATGACGGGCTTGGAGGCGAGCGCGCCGAGATTGCCGAGCCCCAGAATGGCGGTGCCGTTGGAAATCACCGCCACCATGTTGCCTTTGGAGGTGTAATCATAGGCAAGGTCGGCGTTTTCGGCGATCTTTAGCACCGGCACGGCGACGCCGGGGCTGTAGGCCAGCGCCAAATCGCGCTGCGTCGTCATCGGCTTGGTTGGCGTCACCGCCAATTTGCCAGGGGTTGGATAGCGATGGAGCGCGAGGGCCTCTTCGTCGGAAATCACCAGCCGCTCATCGCTCATTGTCCTCGCCCCTTGCATTATGGCGCCAACCAGGCGCGTTTTCAGTCGCCTTGGGACATAGCGCGCTCACAAGCGGTTTGTCAGGCGATTTTTTGTAAAGCTTGGGAGCTGGCGAACCAGGAAAAACCCCGGGGCTTCTGTTGCCAGGCGCCCGGGCGGCCCCGCCTAGGCCGGCTAAGGGCCTAGGGCTTAAGGCGAAATCCACCGGACCGCTTACGCGGCCAAGCGAACCTCTTCAGCAAAGTTGTCGTTGGCAACTATTGCAATGGCCTATATCGGGACCACCCGAGCGAAAGCCTCGTCTTTACACGTCCGTCGATCCTGATCGGCCCCGCAGCGCAGCCAACGACCGCGATTGGTGGAGCCGCCGGGAATCGCACCCGGGTCCGAGCCGCTTATTACACGCGCGTTTATCGCCATAGTTCGCTTGCGCGAACATGCCTGATATAGGCTCGATCGCGCCTTGGCGCAATTGGTCGCGCAATCGACCTCTCGACGCTTGCGCGCAAACATGGTCGGAGGGGGCATGACCTTTTTTCATCTCAAATGGACGGCGCTCTATATCGCCCTGATCCCCTTCATCAATTGGAGCTTCACCTGGGCGCCGCAATGGCAAATCGCTGAGGGCTGGAGCTTTAATCCGGTGACGATGGTGACCGGCCTTGTCTTGGTGGTGCGCGATTTTGCCCAGCGCGAGATCGGGCACCGCGTCTTGCTGGCCATGCTGGTCGCGCTGGGGCTGACCCTGTGGCTGACCGGGCCGGAATTGGCGCTGGCCAGCGGCAGCGCCTTTGCCGTCTCGGAAATGGTCGATTGGGCATTGTTCACCTTTACCGCTTTGCCGCTCTGGGGGCGGGTGTTGTTGTCGAGCGCGCTTGCCGCCCCGGTCGACACTGTGGTGTTTTTATACGGCGCCAATTTCATTCGCCCGGACAGTTTGACCTTCGCCAATGCGAGCTTGTCGATCGTCGGGAAAATGGTCGGCGCGGTGATCGTCGCGTTCCTGATCCGGCGGCGCGAGCGCGCTCATGGCTGATCCTGCCGCCACGTTGAGCCGTTATTTCGCGACCTTGGTCTATCGGGCGGCTTTGCAAGCCGGGGATGCGACCGCGTTGATCGAGGACTTGACCCAAGCGGCAATCTCGATCGGGGCGGAGGACAAAGCCGGCCGCGCCTGGTCAAAAGCCAATGGCTATCAGGGCTATACCTCTTACGCGTCGCTGAACGATTTGCCGCAACGCGCCAGCGCTTTTGCTGATCTGAAAAAGCATTTGGACCGTCATGTCGGCGCCTTTGCGCGCGATTGCGGGTTTGATCTGGGCGGACGCAAGCTGAAACTCGACAGTTTGTGGATCAATATTTTAAAGCCGGGCGGCGTCCATACCGGCCATATTCATCCGCATAGCGTGATTTCCGGGACTTGTTATCTGGTCGTGCCGGATGGCGCGTCCGCCCTCAAGTTGGAAGATCCGCGCCTCGCGATGATGATGGCTGCGCCGCCGCGCCACCCGGACGCCCAAGCCGATCTGCAGCCCTTTGTGTATCTCGCGCCAAAAGCTGGCGATGTGATCTTGTGGGAAAGCTGGCTGCGCCATGAGGTGACGCCGAACGCGGCGCGCACCGATCGGTTGTCGCTCAGTTTCAATTACAAATGGGGCTGATTGGCTGAGTGAAGCGCCAGTCATTGTCCCTACCGGGAAGGCGCCCCGCTGACGATGGCGATGTCTTTGACGCGCTCGCCAACATCGATGCCCGCAGCCCGCCAATCCTTCCAAATCGCCAGCAAAACCTTTGAGGCGATGCGGTCGAGGTCGATATTGCCGTCAGGCACCCAAAAGACGATTTCGAGTTCGAATTGCTCCTGGCCGAATTCGCGCACAAAACATTCCGGAGCGGGGTCGTCGAGCACGCCGTCAATCATCTTCGTCGCGGCTTCGGCCAAGTCGACGGCGAGCGCCAGATCCGCGTCATGGTCGATCCGCAGCATTTTGCGCACGCGCGCGCGCAAATCCGAATGCGACCACGAGACGACGCTGTCGGTGATGAACTTCTCATTGGGCACGAGAATATCTTTGCCGTCCCGCGTGTGAATGACCGCGTAGCGCAGTCCGAGCGATTTCACCTCGCCCATATCATCCCCGACCGCGATCAGGTCATTTGGCTTGATAGACCGGTCAGTCAAAACGATAATGCCGGAGATGAAATTGGCGACGATATGCTGCATGCCGAAGCCGACGCCGACCCCCAACGCTCCGCCCAATAACGCCAACGCCGACAGGTCGATATCGAGCCCCGTTAACAAAAGGATCGCCGCCAAAACGAACAGCGCCAACCGCGTGGCATGGGCGAGAAGGATCCGCAGCGATGGCTCGATCGACGGCAATGCGTCGATCCGCCGCCGCAAGATCTCCGCCAAATTCGTGGCGCCCCAGATCAGCAGCACCGAGAGCGCCACCGCATTCAGCACAAACAATACCGAAATGCGCTTGGCGCCAAACGGCACAGCGGCGGCGTCCAATGCTGAAATGACCGAATTCAGCAGCCCGAACGCGTTCAGGGCGGCGATGAAGCTGGCGATCCAGATCGCGACGCGCGCCCAGAACGGCTCTTTGATGAACATCGCGAGCAGCCGGATCGCGGCGACAGCCAGCGCCAAACTGGCGGCGGCGTTCGGTAAATAGACCGGTCGGCCTATTCCCGTCAGGATAATCTGCGCCAACCCGAGCGCAAGCGCCGTCACCAGCGGCCACATTATCGCCGCTTCAATCGCTTCGATCGCCGCCGCCCAGCTTTTCGGCGCAAAAGGCTTAAGGCGCGCCGACAGTGATTTGGCGGGCTTGACCAGCACCCAGCCCAGCATGGCGGCCAGCGCGATCGCGGCGATTTGCGCCAAGAAATCAACGCTGATCACGAACTGAAACGCCTTTGCCCCCATGTCCTGCGCCCAGTTCAGCCATTGATCCATTGATTGCCCTTTTCCAGAAACGGGCGGCGAAATTTTCTCGACAAAGCCATTTCCCCAACCGATCGGCCGCACTAAGGCCTCAGCGTTGAACAACGCAATGGGGATCGGCATGAACCTGGATATCTTGAACGCGACGGCGCGGGCGATGACGGCGCCTGGCAAGGGCATTTTGGCGGCGGACGAAAGCAGCTCGACGATCAAAAAGCGCTTTGACGCGATCGGCGTTGAGTCAACCTTTGAAAATCGCCGCGATTATCGGGAAATGCTGTTTCGCACCGTCGAGACCATGCGCAATCGGATTTCTGGCGTTATTCTCTATGACGAAACCATCCGCCAGGAGGCCGCCGATGGCGCGCCGCTGCCGACGCTGATCGAAGCGGCCGGCTCGATCCCCGGCATCAAGGTCGATCACGGGGCCAAGGATTTGCCGCTGCAGAATGGCGAAACGCTCACCGAGGGCCTTGATGGCCTTGGCGCGCGTTTGCAAGATTACGCCAAACTCGGCGCGCGCTTTGCCAAATGGCGGGGCGTCATCGACATTCAGCGCGCAAAAGGCATTCCGTCGCATAACGCCGTTCACGCCAATGCGCATGCCTTGGCGCGCTATGCGGCGATTTGCCAGGCGAACGACATAGTGCCGATCGTTGAACCCGAAGTCTTGATGGATGGCGACCATGACATCGCCCAATGCCGCGACATCACCATTTGGGTGCTGAACGAGGTTTTCCGCGAGCTTTATTACGCCAATGTTGCGCTGGAAGGCATAGTCTTGAAGCCCAATATGGTCATCGCCGGCCGTAAATGCCCGACCCAAAACACGGTGGCCGAAGTCGCGACAGAGACGGTCAAGGTGCTCAAAACATGCGTGCCGGCGGCCGTACCCGGCATTGCGTTTTTGTCTGGCGGCCAAAGCGATATCGAGGCGACCGCCCATCTAGACGCCATGGTGCGCCTCGGCGCCAATCCGTGGCCGCTGACCTTTTCCTATGGCCGGGCCTTGCAGGCCGCCCCGCAAAAAGCCTGGGCTGGCCGACCCGAAAATGTCGCCCGCGCGCAAGCGGCCTTCGCGCATCGGGCGGAGATGAACGGCCTTGCCAGCCTCGGCCAATGGCGCGAGGAACTTGAAGCCGCATAAGCAAGGCGTCAGGATTCCACCGGCTCCAGACGCGCCAAAACCTCGCCATCGCGCACTTGCGCGCCGGCAATTGCGGCGACCTCCGCGAGGACCCCATCACGCGGCGCGGTGAACGTCTGCTCGACCTTCATCGCTTCGACGACCACCAAGGCTGCGCCTTTTTTGACCTGGTCGCCGGCCTTGGCGCGCACGGCGATGACTTTGCCGGGCATCGGCGCTTTGACGACGTCGCCGGCGTCGAGGTCTTCCAGATCGAAATGCGCGCCGGGTTCGGCGAAAGCAAAGCCGTCGCCATCGACGCAATAGCCGCCGCCATCGCGATGCACGACGCGGACATCCTGTTCACCGAACAAAACGGCGACCCGATCGCCCAGCGGGGCCAAGGCGGCGACCTTGTCGCCCGCTTCGGCCCGCCAGCGGCCTTTGGCTTGGGTCAACCGAATGGCGATCTCGCCGGCGCCGTCTTCGACGCGGCACAAAGCGCCTTGCGGACCCGCCACGCGCCAGCCATCCAACGCCGCCCACGGATCATCGCCGGCTGGCCGGTGCTCCAGCACTTGATCGAGCGCCGCCGCCATCGCGGCCGCAAGGCGCGACAAATGGTCGACCGACGCGATCTCGGCATGGCGGCGCGCGATCAAGCCG
>DHHV01000078.1:12987-13107 GCA_002403455.1 Hyphomonadaceae bacterium UBA4763
TCAAGCCGGGATCAACCCGGCCCGCCGCGAAATCCTCATCCGCCAGCAGCCGGCGTAAATAGCCCGTGTTGGTCTGTGGACCGAGCACGACCGCGTCGGCGAGCCCGTCGCGCACCGCCG
>DHHV01000097.1 GCA_002403455.1 Hyphomonadaceae bacterium UBA4763
GCGACGCTTCTGCCCCGACCCCAAAATCCCGCCCGTCGCGGCCGACGAGCCTTCTTCAACATCCTGCTAGAGAGGCGGCGCCGAAGGTCAAGCCTTGTAATACATTTCAAACTCGACCGGATGCGGATGCATTTCAAAGCGCATCAATTCCTCGGTCTTTAACTCGATGTAGGAATCAAGCTGGTCGTCGGTGAACACATCGCCACGCGTCAGGAAGGCGCGATCGGCGTCGAGGGCGCCCAGCGCTTCGCGCAACGACCCGCACACGGTCGGGATGTTCTTCAATTCCTGCGGCGGCAGCGAATAAAGGTCTTTGTCCATCGGATCGCCCGGATGGATGCGGTTTTCGATCCCGTCGAGACCCGCCATCAGCAAGGCCGCATAGGTCAGATAGAAATTGCCGGCGGGATCGGGGAACCGCGTTTCAATGCGCTTGGCTTTGGGGCCCGTCCCAAACGGGATGCGGATCGAGGCCGAGCGATTGCGCGCCGAATAGGCCAGCAACACCGGCGCTTCATAGCCCGGTACGAGGCGCTTATAGGAATTGGTGGTGGCGTTCGAGATCGCGTTAATGGCGCGGGCATGTTTAATAATGCCGCCGATATAATAAAGGCAGGTATCTGAAAGGCCGGCATAGCGATCGCCGGCAAACAAGGGTTGGCCATTCCGCCAAATTGATTGGTGGACATGCATGCCCGAGCCGTTATCTTTGTACATGGGCTTTGGCATAAAGGTCGCGCTCTTGCCATATTGGGCGGCGACATTCTGGATGACATATTTATAGAGCTGCATGCGGTCGGCCATCACCGTCAGCGTCGAGAATTTCAGTCCCAATTCATGCTGGGCGGGCGCGACCTCATGGTGATGTTTTTCCGGCTGCATGCCGAGCTTGCCCATGATCGACAGCATTTCAGCACGGATGTCCTGGGCGCTGTCGATGGGGGGGACCGGGAAATACCCGCCTTTGGGGCCAGGGCGCATGCCGGTATTGCCGGCCGGGTAGACGCGCGCCGAATTGAGCGGCAATTCGGTCGAGTCAAAGCTATAGGCCGTATTATGCGGCTCTATCGACCAGCGCACGTCGTCGAACATGAAGAACTCGGCTTCCGGGCCGAAAAAGGCGACATCGCCAATGCCGGTCGAGGCGAGATAACGCTCGGCGGCGCGGGCGGTGCGGCGCGGATCGCGGCCATAGGGCTCGCGCGTCGCCGGCTCTAAAATGTCGCAGAACATGAACAAGGTGGTCTGCTGGTAAAACGGATCGATCGCCGCCGTCGACAGATCCGGTTGCATGATCATGTCGCTCTCATTGATCGCTTTCCAGCCGGCGATCGAGGAGCCGTCAAACATCGTGCCTTCTTCGAGGAAGGAATCGTCGACCATGCTCAAATCAAAGCTGACATGCTGCATTTTGCCGCGCGGATCGGTGAACCGCAAATCGACGAATTGCACGTCATTGTCTTTGATCATTTTCTGCACATGCTCGATCGAGGACATGGTCGCTCCCTTGGATAAAAAAATAGGCGCTTGTTAAAGCGCCTGATCGTTGGTTTCGCCGGTGCGGATCCGCAAAGCGGACAGGACGTCATAAACGAAAATCTTGCCATCGCCGATCTTGCCGGTATGGGCAGCGCGCTGGATTGTTTCGATCGCGGTTTCGACGAGATCATCCGGCACGATCAATTCGATTTTCAGCTTGGGCAGAAAATCGATGACATATTCGGCGCCGCGATAAAGCTCGGTATGGCCCTTTTGCCGGCCAAAGCCGCGCGCCTCGATCACCGTCATGCCCTGCAAGCCGGCCTGTTGCAGCGCGTCTTTGACGTCATCGAGCTTGAACGGCTTGATGATCGCTTCGATTTTCTTCATGGGAACGCCCGCCAGCACGAATGAGGGCTCGGTGATAGGCCAAAGCGCGGCGGCGGCAAGGCCAGATATGTCGGGCGACGGAGCGTTTGGCGGCGCTCGCCTGGATTCAGGGCGTCAGACGCGCTGATCGCCTAGATTTTAGGCGCAAGGGGGAAAGCATGGCGGATCCGCGAGCGCCGGTGATCATCGGGATTGCCCAACAGACGTTCCGAAGCGCGCCCGACCCGGCGCTGACCCCGCTCGCCATGCTGGAAGCGGCGGCGCGCGCCGCGCTGGCCGATGCGGACCTCAACAACGCCGCGCTGATCGATGCGATCGGGGTCGTCGGCTTCGCCATCGATGCGCCAGGCTGGCTGTCGGAGCTGCCGGTCCCGCGCCTTGTCGATCCGCCGGCGAGCCTTGCCGCGCGGCTTGGCGCGCGCGCTGGTCCCCGCCTTTACACCCATATGGGCGGCGATAATCCGATTGCGCTGCTCGGCGAGATGGCGCGGCGCGTCGTCGCGGGCGAAGCTGAATTGGCGCTGATCGCCGGGGCCGAGTTCATCGGCAATCTGATGCGGCTGATGCAAAGCGGCGGCGATTTGTCTCGCTTTGCCGACCCGGCCTTTCCGGAGCGGCATTGCGCGCGGTTTGGCGATCCGCGCCCGGGATCAAGCCCGCTGGAAGATCGCTATGGCCTTGCCTTGCCGGCGCACACTTATCCGTTGTTTGAGATTGCCTGGCGGGCGCGGCGTGGGCTATCGCCGCAGGCCCATTTGCACGGCATGGCGGCAACCTTCGCCAAGCTCTCGGCGGTCGCGGCGAGCGATCCGTTGGCCTGGTTCGGCCGCCCATACAGCCCCGACGAGATCGCGACGATTTCACCCGACAATCGGATGATCGCTTTTCCTTACCCGAAGCGCCTCAACGCCTTCATCCAATGCGACATGGCGGCGGCCTTGCTGGTGACGACGCGCCAACGCGCGCTGGAGCTGGGCGTTTCGCCCGACAAATGTGCGCATATTGCGGGGCTCGCCACGGCCCGCGAGCCCTGGCTCCTCAGCGAGCGGGTTGATTATGCGCAATGCCCGGCGATCGCGCGCGCTGGCGCGGCCGCCTTGGCGCAAGCCGAGCTCGATCTGTCGGCCATTGACCGCTTTGATATCTATTCCTGTTTTCCGAGCGCCGTCGCGCTCGCTTGCGACGCCTTGGGACTCGCCATGGACGATCCGCGCGGGCTGACCTTGACCGGCGGCTTGCCGTTTTTCGGCGGGCCGGGGAACAATTACGCGATGCATGCGCTGACGCGCCTCGTCGAGCAGCTGCGCCGCGGCAAAGCCCGATCGGGCCTCGTCACCGCCAATGGCTGGCATCTGACCAAGCATGCGATCGCGGTGCTGAGCGCGGCGGCGCCGGCAGCGCTTTGGCGCGCGCCGATCCTTTGCGCCGATGCGCCAGAGACAGGTCCGGTCTTTATCGAGGCGGCCGACGGGCCGGCCCGCATCGAGACCTATACGATCGTCCATGACCGCAAAGGCCCTGATTTCGCCATTCTGATCGGGCGCGATAGCGCCGATCGCCGTTTTCTCGCGCAGTCCGGCGACCCGGCCTTGATGGATTGGCTGCAGCGGGTTGATGGCGTCGGCGCGCTGGGCCGCGTGCAACAAAGCCCAGATGGGCGCAATTTGTTCAGTTTGGCCGAAGGATCGCGCTAAGATCAAAAGGCGCGGCCAAATCCAGCCGCCGCGCTGGATCGGGCATCGGATATTTCAGGCCCGACCCGCAATTATACAGCACGATGTCGCTGTCGCGCGCCAGCCGGCCATCGCTGATCGCAACTTCCGCAGCGGCAGCGCAAGCCGCCCCCTCCGGGCATAACAACAAGCCGTCTTCCGCCGCGATGCGGGCGCGCCAGGCCTCAATCGCCGCATCCTCGACCGCGATCGCAAAGCCGCCGCTCTCGCGCACGGCCCGCAAGATCAGGAAATCGCCGATCGCCGCCGGCACGCGAATGCCGGACGCCAAGGTCGACGCGTTCGGCCAGGCGGCCGCGTGCTCGGTCCCGTCGTCAAAGGCTTTGACGATCGGGGCGCAGCCGGTCGATTGCACGGCGATCATTTTCGGCCGAGCCGGACCGATCCAGCCCAACGCTTCCAATTCGGCAAAGGCCTTCCACATGCCAATCAGCCCGGTGCCGCCGCCGGTTGGATAAAGGATCGCATCGGGCAGGCGCCAGCCGCCTTGCTCGGCAAGTTCGAGGCCCATCGTCTTCTTGCCTTCAATCCGGTAGGGCTCTTTCAGCGTCGAAACGTCGAACCAGCCGGCCGCTTCCCGCTGCTGGCGCACCATCGCGCCGATCTCATGGATCAGCCCATTCACCCGCCAGACCTTGGCGCCTTGCAGGGCGGTCTCCTGCACATTGATGGCGGGTGTTTCCGCCGGGCAGAACACATAAGCTTCGATCCCGGCGCGGGCCGCATAGGCCGCCATCGCCGCGCCGGCATTGCCATTGGTCGGGATCGCGACGCGTTTGAGGCCAAATTCCTTGGCCTTGGAGATCGCCATCGCCAGCCCGCGCGCTTTGAACGAGCCCGTCGGCAGGCGCGATTCATCTTTGGCGCAGAGCCGGCCGCGATGGCCGAGCCGGCGCGCCGCCGCCGGCAAATCCACCAAAGGCGTCGCGATCTCGCCAAGCGAGACGATGTTCTCGACTTGGCGCACCGGCAGCAATTCGCGATAGCGCCACAAATCGAGCGGGCGGGCGCTTAAGGCGTCGCGGTCCCAGCGCGCTTTAAGGCCGGCCAGATCGTAGCGCGCCAAGAGCGGTTTGCCGGCCGGCGACAGGCCTTGCGCGATATCGGCCGAGACGATCTCGCCGGTCATCGAACATTGCAAATGGGTGAGCGCGCTCTGCGTCGAGGTCATGGGCCGTCTTTCGATGCGCGGCGCCGACGGCGCGCGCTTGTCTTGGCGGCGGCGATAGGGGATCACAGGGGCGATGGCGAGCCGCAAGGCGCGATTCGGATCAATTTTGCGCAAAGAGTTGCCCATATGCGGTCGTTAGGCCCGGAATTGGAGCGCCTGGTCGAGCTGTTGGCCAAATTGCCGGGGCTTGGGCCGCGTTCGGCGCGGCGGGCGGCCTTGTATTTGCTCAAACGCGCCGACGGATTGATGTTGCCCTTGGCCGAGTCGCTGAAAGTGGCGGCCGAACGGATCGCGCCTTGCGCGCGCTGCGGCAATCTCGACACCATGAGCCCGTGCAGCCTGTGCGCCGTGCCCAATCGCGACGACAGCCTGCTTTGCGTGGTCGAAGAAGTCGCCGATCTGTGGGCATTAGAGCGGGCCGGGGCGTTTCGCGGCCGCTATCACGTCTTGGGCGGAGCGTTGTCGGCGCTGGACGGCGTGCGGCCGGAGGATTTGCGCCTCGCCGGCCTGATCGAGCGGGTCAAAACCGGCGCGGTGCGCGAAGTGATCTTGGCGCTGGGCGCCACGATCGATGGACAGACCACCGCGCATTACGTTACCGACCAGCTGACCGGGCTCGGCGTGCGCGTTACGCGGCTGGCGCAGGGCCTGCCCTTTGGCGCAGAATTGAACGTGATGGACGATGGCACGTTAATGGCGGCTTTCGCCGCGCGTCGAGACATGTAAAAGCGGGCGCGCCGCCGAACTGATCGCTGCGGCAGACTTTCGCTCTTGTTCGACAAGGACCATCCTTATGCTGGCTTATGTGACGCTTGGAACCAACAATTTGGACAAAGCTTTGGGCTTTTACGACGCCTTCATGGCCGAGTTGGGCGCCAAGCGCATGTTCGACAACAAACGTTTGTTTTTCTACGGCACGGGCCCTGGTCAGCCGATGTTCGCGATTGGCGGCCCCTTTAATGAGAGCGCGGCGAGCTGCGGCAATGGCGCCATGGTCGCGTTGGGCTGCGCCGACCGCGCGGCGGTCGACAAAGCCTATGCGCGGGCTCTGGAGCTTGGCGCAACGGATGACGGCGCACCGGGCGAGCGCGTGCCGGGGTTCTTTTACGGCGCCTATTTCCGCGATCTCGACGGCAATAAAATTTGTGTCTGCAAAATTGGCTAACGCCGCTTGAGCAGCGGCGCGCGTTGGGCGACTTCAGCTGGACGCGCGCTGCAACTCAACGCCGAGCTCATTGTCGGCGTAATCGCCTTCGTCAAAGCCTTCGACCTGATCGTCGAACCAATTGCGCAGGCGCTCGAACACGTCGTCACAGAAATCGGCGACTTCTTCCGGCGACATTTCGATATCGATTTCGATATCCGAGCCGTCTTCGAGCGTGATCAGGAAGGATTCCTCATCGATCGCAATATTCATCGGCAGGCGTACCCAATCCTGGGCGGCGCTGACGCGCACCGCCAGACCCACCGAGACCGGCTCCAGCCGCGGGCCAGCTTCCGGCGAGGGGTTCAGCGCCAGCCCGCCATAATCGCGGATTTCCCACGCGCCCACGCCCGGGACCAAATAGACGCATTCGCCTGGCCCTTCGAGGAATTCCTCAAACGCATCGCGCAAGGTAAAGGCCAAGGCCTTGATGCGCTCGGCATGCGCGGCTGCGAGCTCGTCAAAGCGCGTAAACGCTTCGCTAAGTTCTTCAAATCGACCGGCCATGACAGGGCTCCCTTGCAAGGCCGCCACACAAGGCGCAACCTGCGGGCAAAAGCAAGCAAAACCGCGCAGCCCACGCCGATTTTCTGGGGGAAGCCATGAATTCCGCAAAAGCACTTGTTCTTGCAGCGATTTTGGCGCTGACGCCCGGATTTTCCGGCGCGACGGCGCAAGAAACCCCGCCCGCGGCGGCGGCTGAATGGACGCCGCTTGATCCTGAGAATACGCTTTATCTCGAAACCGCGCATGGCCGCGCCGTGATCGTGCTCGCCCCCTGGCTGGCCCCGCGTCATGTCGCGCAAATCAAGCAATTGGCGCGCGATAAATTCTATGACGGCCTGCGCTTTTACCGCGTGATCGAGAATTTCGTCGCCCAATTCGGCGAGGGCGAAACCGCTGACAAGCCGCCGCGCCCGACCTTACCGATGGAAGCGGATGTATTCCTCGGCGATCGCCTCTTCACGCCGGTGCAGGTCAATGATTTGTTTGCGCCGCAAACCGGTTTTGTCGACGGCTTTGCGATGGGCCGGCTCGCGAGCGACGGGCCGGCTTTCGCCGCGCATTGCTATGGCGCGCTGGCGATGGCGCGCGATGACGATCCCAATTCGGGCACGACCGAGCTTTACATCGTCAATGGCCAAGCCCCGCGCCATCTCGATCGCAACATGACCGTGTTCGGCCGCGTCGTCGCCGGCATGGACGTCATCCAGAAAGTGGCGCGCGGCGACCCGGCCGTGGCCAGCGGCGTGCTTGCAGACCAAAGCCAAGCGACCCTGATCAACCGCGTCGTCCTCGCCGCCGATCTGCCGCCCGCCGAGCGCGTCCCGCTCGAAATGCTGCGCACCGACAGCGCCGAATTCGCCAGCCGGCTGACGCAGCGGCGCGAGCGCACGCAAGCCTTTTTCTTTCGCCGCCCGCCGGCGGTGTTGGATATTTGCACGGTACCCGTTCCGGTTCGCGTCGGACAAGAGTGATCCGTCAGGCTGCGCCCCCCGTCATGATTTCGCCATCGCCACGCCCCAAATAAGGTGAATTCGTTCGGTCAACCGGAAGGACTTCGTATGAGACCTCTTCTTGTCGCTTTGCTCGCCGCGGTAGCGACAGCGGCGTCCAGCGCAGCGGCGCCGGCGTTGGCCGACAAATGGGACCCGCGCAAAGAGCAAAGCCGCGCGCGCGGCGATCTTGGCCGCGCCGAAGCCGCCGCCGAAGCATTTCTGGCCGCCAATCCGTCTTTGGACGTCTATTTTGACGAAGCCTATGGCTATGCGATTTTGCCGACGATCACCAAGGGCGCCATCGGCATTGGCGGGGCGCGCGGCGAGGGCATCGTCTATGCGCAAGGCAAGCCGACCCATCAGGTGTTCATGACCCAGGTGACCGTTGGCCTGCAATTGGGCGGCCGGCGCTATTCGGAGCTGATTTTCTTCCGCGATGCCGACGCTTATCAAGCCTTCATCGACGGGGAATTCGAATTATCGGCCAACGCCAACGCCATCGTCGCGACCGATGGGGCGAGCGCCACCAATTCTTATCACGACGGGCTGGCGATTTTCCTGCTCGACAAGGTCGGCGCGATGTTCGACGCGAGCATCGGCGGTCAAAGCTTCAATGTCCGCCCGCTGCCGGAAGCCGCGCCGACGACGGCCAAGAATGCCCGCGTGCCATGGGAAGACGGCATCCGCTAAACGGCGGCGCGTTAACGGGTGGGGACCGGCTTTTCGCCGCGATAATCATAGAACCCGCGCTTGGTCTTGCGGCCAAGCCAGCCTGCTTCGACATATTTGACCAGCAGCGGACAGGGGCGATATTTCGAATCGCCAAGCCCCTCATACAGCACCTGCATGATCGACAAACAGGTGTCGAGACCGATGAAATCAGCCAGTTCCAGCGGCCCCATCGGGTGATTGGCCCCGAGCCGCATGGCGATATCGATCGATTCTACCGTGCCGACGCCTTCATAGAGCGTATAGACCGCTTCGTTGATCATCGGCATCAGCACGCGATTGACGATGAAAGCGGGGAAGTCTTCGGCATTGGTGACGGTCTTGTCGAGCCGCGCCGCAAAGCCGAGCGCCATGTCATAGGTTTCTTGGTCCGTCGCCAACCCGCGGATCACCTCAACCAGCTTCATCAGCGGCACTGGGTTCATGAAATGCAGGCCGATAAATTTCTCCGGCCGCCCGGTGGCGGCCCCGAGCCGCGTGATCGAAATCGACGAGGTATTGGTCGCCAAATAGGCGTCGGCGCGCAGAACCGCCGTTAGATTTTTGAAAATCGCCCGCTTGATTTCGTCATTTTCGGTTGCCGCCTCGATGGCGAGGTCGACGTCCGCGAAATCAGCCAGATTTTCAGCGCTGCGAATGCGCGCGATCGCCGCGACCGGCGCATCCGGGCCGATCAGGCCGCGCGCGGCTTGTCGGCCAAGATTACGCTCGATATCGGCAAGTCCCGCTTTCAGCCGCTCGGCTGATACATCATGCAGGCGCACGTCATAGCCCGCCAGCGCGCAAACATGGGCGATGCCTGCGCCCATTTGGCCAGCGCCAACGACGCCGATCGTTTTCAGCTCGGCCATATGTCTTTCGAAACTTTCTGTTGATCCAGCACGGGCCGCTTTTCTGCACGCCTGCCGCGGTGGCGGCAAGCGATTTTGCACGCGAGTAGCCCGCGACGGCAAAAGAAGTCCTCCAAGATTCACGATTTTAGCGGTCGTTACAAACTGATCGGCGTTGGCGATGCATCTCCAATCGTCGGCTCACCCATTGAAACGTCGCTAAAAGGCAAGCTTCTCCGCCAAATCGGCCAAGGCTTCCGCAGCGAGTGGCTGACCCACGCGGGCCGCCGCCGCCGCGCGCCGCGCGAGGCCCTCGGGGTCGGTTAAGCGCTCGGCCAGCAGGCTGGCGAGGCGTTCCGGCGTGAAATCGGCCTCGGCGATCACATCGCAGGCTCCGGCATGAGCCAACCCTTCCGCATTGGCGGTCTGGTGATCATCCATCGCCGCCGCAAATGGGATCAGCACGGCTGGCCGTCCCGCCGCCGCCAATTCCGACACGGTCGAGGCCCCAGCGCGCGCGATGACAAGGTGGGCTTGCGCCAGCCTTGCGCCCATATCGCGAAAAAACGGAGACAGCTCCGCCGCAATGCCGGCTGTTTCATAAACCGCGCGCACGTCGGCAATCTGTTCTTCACGCACCTGGTGGGTGATTTGCAGGCGCGCCCGCGTCTGCGCGTCCAATTGGGCGAAAGCCGCAGGCGGTACGGCGCCGAACAATTTGGCGCCTTGGCTGCCGCCGGTGATCAACACGCGCAGCGCGCCGCCGGCGCTCGGCGGCGCATAAGCCGTGGCGCGCGCCTCCAGGATCGAGCCGCGCACCGGATTGCCGGTCAGATGATGGCGCGCCGTCGCCTTCGCCGGCAGTCGATCGAGCCGCGCAAAGCCCGAGGCCACTGCCTGCGCGCCGCCCGCAAACAAGCGGTTGACGCGCCCCAGCACGGCGTTTTGCTCGTGGATCAGCAACGGGATGGACCCCAGCCGCGCCGCCACCAAGGCCGGCACGCTCGGATAGCCGCCAAAGCCTGCGACGAGGCGCGGCCGCTCGGCGCCAAAGCGCTGCTGGGCCGCCCGCACGCCGGCAAAGATCGCTAGAGCGGCTTTCGCCATTTTCACCGGATTGACGGCGCTGATCGTTGCGGCTGGCACTTCGACGACGCTTTGCGCCGGAAAGCCGTCGGCATAACGCTTGCCGCGCGCATCGGTCATCAGCATGGTGCGCCAGCCGCGCGCCTGCATGGCTTGCGAAAACGCGGCCGCCGGGAACATATGCCCGCCGGTGCCGCCGGCGGCGATTACGACCAGTTTGGGGCGGGAAAATCCGTCTTTCATGCGACCCGATCTAGATCAGACGGCGACGGCGAATAGGCCAGCGCGCGCTTGCGGGTCAGCGCCAGTACCGCGCCCAGCGTCAAGGCGATTCCGATCATGGACGAACCGCCATAGGAAATGAACGGCAAGGTCATGCCCTTGGTGGGCGCCAGCTGCACATTGACGAGCATGTGGATCATGGCTTGCACGCCGACCAGCAACAGCAAGCCGCTAGCGGCAAACCGCGCAAAGGGGTCGACCAGCCGACGCGCCCGCGCCAATCCGCCAAGACATAAAGCTGCAAATACCGCAACAATGCCCAGCAAGCCAACCAGGCCCAATTCCTCGCCGATCACCGCAAAGACAAAATCGGAATGGGCGTCCGGCAGCTGATATTTGACCTCGCCCTCGCCCGGACCGACGCCGATCAGACCGCCATGCGAAATCGCGTCGAGCGAGCGATTGATCTGCAGATCATCGGCCTTGGCGCCCTCCCAGCCGAAAAACGCATTGATGCGGCGCTGGACATACTCGACCGTGAAATAAAGTACGACCAGCCCCGCCGCGCCGGCCCCCGCCATCCCGGCCAGCAGCCGCCACGGCGCCCCGCCCGCCATCAATAAAGCGCCAACCACCACAGCCAGCAAAGCGGTCTGGCCGTAATCGGGCTGTAGCGCCAACAAGCCAGCGCCCGCCCCCAATAATCCCAAACTGAGCCAGATCCCTGGAAAGCGCGGCCGGCCGGCTTTGGCGGCCAACGCCATCGCGACGACGATCACCAGACTGGGCTTGAGCAATTCCGACGGTTGCAATTGGAAGCCCATCGGCAGACGCAGCCAGCGCGCGCTGCCTTGCACCGTCGTGCCGACCAGCACCAGCCCGGCCGTCAGCAAAGAGGCGACAACAAACAACGCCAAGCCGAAACGCTTGATATCGACCGGCCGCGCGAGGCTCACCGTCATCATGGTCAATGCCGCCGCCAGCGCGAAGACGCCATGACGCAAAGTAAAACCATAGGCATTGCTCAATTGTTCGCGCGCCGCGCCCGCCGGTCCCGCCGCCAGCGAGGCCATGACGCCGCCGCCCAGCAACAATAGGGCCGAGACCAAAATAAGCGGATCAATGGTTTGACGCCATTCGGCGATCAGCGATCGGTCCGAGCGCGTCAGCCCGTCGCGCAAGAACGATGCGGATGCACCCGGCGCGAGCGGCCGGCTCATTGCGCGGCCCCCCGCATTAACGTCATCGACAAATGCGCGACGCCTTGCTTGAAGGCGTCGCCACGTTGCTCGTAATCACGGAACTGGTCGAAACTGGCGCAGGCGGGGGAAAACAACACGATCGCTTCGCGGGCCGGATCAAGGCTCGCCGCCTCGAACGCCGCGGCGATCGCCGTCTCAAGCGTGCCGCATTTGACAATCGGGACCTTGCCCGCCAGCGTTTCGGCAAAGGCGTCTTGCGCCGCGCCGATCAAAAACGCCTGCGCCATGCGCGGAAACAAATCGGCGAGATCGTCAATGCCGCCTTCTTTGGCGACCCCACCGGCGATCCAATAGACCTTCGGATAAGCGCTCAAGGCCTGGCGGGCGGCGTCGCTATTGGTCGCCTTTGAATCATTGATAAAGCGCACGCGGTCGATCTGGCCGGCCGCCTCCATCCGATGCGGCAGACCGGGAAAGGTCGTGATCGCGGCGAAGATCTCCTTGCCGTCAATGCCCAGCGCCCGCGCGGCGGCGTAAGCGGCGGCGGCGTTTTGCCAATTATGGCGGCCGGGCAACGCGCTTGCCCGCTGCAAATCGCCGATCCGCGTCGAATTGGCGTTGAGGCAATCATAGACCATGCCAGCGGCGACGCTCACGCCTTCGCCCAGCACTTGGCTGGCCGAAACCGGCACAACTTGCGCGGCGCCAGGGCGCAAGCGCAGCCGCATCGCCGTCCGCTCGGTATAGGCGTCATCGACGGCGATAATGGCGGTGCACGTCTCGTCCTGGTTGCGGAAGATCCGCTCCTTCGCCGCCCAATAGCCGGCCATGCCGCCATGCCGCGCTAAATGGTCGGGCGTTAGGTTCAAAAACACCGCTACATCGCAACGCAAGCTGTCGGCGAGCTCCAGCTGATAAGACGACAATTCCAGCACGTAAATCGCGCGCGCATGCGGCGGCGACATGCCCAGCACGCCCAAGCCGATATTGCCGCCGACCCGCGCATCGCGCCCGCAAACCGTCAGGATATGGCCGATCAGCGCCGTCGTTGTCGATTTGCCATTGGTGCCGGTCACCCCAATGATCTTTGGGCGGATTTTCGCCGGCAAGGCGTTCACGGCGCGCGCAAACAGCTCGATATCGCCAATGATCGGCGTGCCGACCAGGCGCGCCAACTCAACCACGCGGTGCGGGGCGGGGTGGGTATGGGCAATGCCAGGCGACAGCACCAAAGCAGCGATGTCGCGCCAATCGCGGCGGTTGATATCCGCCAGCGGCACGCCTTCGGCCGCCGCTTTGGCGCGGGCCTCTTCATTGTCGTCCCAGGCGAGCACCCGCGCGCCGCCGGCCTTCAGCGCCAAAGCCGCCGTGATCCCGGTGCGGCCCATGCCGAAAACCGCGACATTTTTGCCCTCAAATTCAACCACCGGGATCATGCGGCGCCTTATCGCAATTTCAGCGTAGCGAGGCCGATCAGCGCCAACACGACCGAAATGATCCAAAACCGGATCACGATCGTCGGCTCCTTCCAGCCCAATTTCTCGAAATGATGATGGATCGGCGCCATCAGGAAGATGCGCTTTTTGGTGAGGCGGTAATAGCCGACCTGGATCATCACCGAGACCGCTTCCATCACAAACAGCCCGCCCACGATGGCAAGGACGATCTCGTGCTTGGACGCGACGGCGACCGCGCCCAGCATGCCGCCGAGCGCGAGCGAGCCCGTATCGCCCATGAACACCATGGCCGGCGGCGCATTATACCAGAGAAAGCCGAGCCCTGCGCCAATCAACGCGCCCAGCAACACGGCGATTTCGCCGGTGCCCGGGGTGAAATGCAATTGCAGATAATCCGAAAACAGCTTGTTGCCGGCAAGATAAGTAATCGCGCCAAAGGTCAGCGCCGCCAGCATGACCGGGCCGATCGCCAAGCCGTCGAGGCCGTCGGTCAAGTTCACGGCATTGCCTGCCCCAACGATGACGAACATACCAAACACCAGGGCCAACGGGCCAAGATTAATCAGCACGTCCTTGAAAAAGGGCAGCGCCACGGAGGTTTCAAACCCGTCCGGCGCGGTGCCCCGCGCGCTGGTAAAGCTTTGGGTGATCGCCCCCAGCCCATCGGCAAAAACTTGCGCCGGCCCCCAAGCGGCTGCGCCCGCGGTCGTTTGCCCGGCATGCAGGCCCATGATCACGATGGTCGCGACGCCGGCGATCGAGAACTCAAAGAACAGCCGCAATCGCCCCGACAGGCCGTCATGCTTTTGCTTGGTGACCTTCTTGAAGTCATCGACAAAGCCAATGAGCCCAAACCCCATGGTCACAAACAACACTACCCAGACATAGGGATTGCGCAGATCGGCCCATAATAACCCGCCGGCGCCAAGGCCGATCAGGATCATGAACCCGCCCATGGTCGGGGTGCCCTTTTTGGTGAGCAAATGGCTCTCCGGGCCGTCAGCGCGGATTGGCTGGCCCTTGCCCTGTTTGCGGCGCAGCCAATTGATCATGGGTCGGCCGATCATGAACACCACTAACAAGGCCGTCGCCAAGGCCATCCCCGTGCGAAATGTTTGGTACTGAAACAAATTGAACAAGGTGAATTGATCGGCGAAAGGCGCCGTCAGCAAATAAATCATTCCTGTCCCCCTTGCGATTGCGCAAGTCGAGTAAGCTCTTCCACCACGAAGCTGATACGCGACCCATTGGAGCTTTTGGCCATCACTACATCGCCGGGGCGGATGGCCTCAATGAGGGCCGGCGCGAGCGCGTTGGCGCTGGGCGCAAAGGCCCCGCGCTGGGAAGGCGCCAGCGCCTCCCATAGATGCCGACTGCGCGCGCCAGCGCAGAAAACCAGATCAATCCGCGCCGCCGCTACATCCTGCGCCAACGCGGCGTGCAAGGCGTTTTCGTCGGGACCCAATTCCAGCATGTCGCCGATCACCGCGATGCGCCGGCCGCCTAGTCCGGTCGGCCGCGCGGCCAGCGCCTTGATCGCCGCCGCCATCGACATCGGATTGGCGTTGTAGGATTCATCGACCAGCATGAAACTGCCGCCGCCCGGCAAGCGCAATTCGCGCGCCGCGCCGCGCCCATCCAATGCGCCAAACCCGTCGAGCGCCGCCGCGCAAAGATCGACATCGGCGCCGAGCGCCTTCGCGCCCAGCAAAATCGCCGCTGCGGCATAGCCCCAATGCGCGCCGATCCCCTCGACCGTCACGTGGCGCAGGCGTCCTTCGATTTCGATGGCGATACGGGTGCGGCGCCCGTCCGTCTCCATCGCCCGCAGCCGCGCCGCGCACGCCTCGCCTTCGCCAAAGTACCATACCGGCGCGCCGAGCTGCGCCGCCGCCTTGGTCAAGCGCAGCGCATATGGATTATCGGCGTTGATGATTGCTGGCCCGCCGGGGACCAGTCCCTCGAAAATCTCCGCCTTGGCGTCGGCAATGCCCTCGACCGAGTCGAAATTCTCCAAATGCACCGGCCCGATTGTCGTGACGATCGCCGCTTCCGGCGCGACCAGGCGTGTCAGCGGTCGGATCTCATCGGCATGGTTCATGCCGATCTCGAACACCGCAAACCGTGTCTGTTCCGGCAGACGCGTCAAGGTCAGCGGCACGCCGATATGGTTGTTGAGGCTCTTGGTCGGCGCATGGGTTGCGCCGATCCCGCCCAAAGCGCGCGCCAGCCCTTGCGTCACCGTCGTCTTGCCGACCGAGCCGGTGACGGCGATGCGCCGCGCCGAACTGCGCCGCCGCGCCGCTTCACCGAGCGCAGCTAACGCCGCCAGCACATCGCCGACCAGCACGCAGGGTCCCGCCTCGACGCAATCGGGGCGCGATATCACCGCGCCGGCCGCGCCGCGCGCAAACGCATCGGCAAGGAAATCATGGCCGTCGCGTTGGTCTTGCAGCGCAAAAAATACATCGCCCGGCTGCAAGCTGCGGCTATCAATCGAGATTCCGGTCGCGGCGAAGGGCGCCCCGACATGGCCATGCGTGGCCCGGGCGATGGCGTCCGCCGTCCATAGAGGCGTTTGATCAAGTGTCGTCATGGGCGCGCCTTTTTGGCCGTCAAGGCGGCGCGCGCCTGGTCTTGATCGGAGAACGGATGCACGACGCCGCCAATGATCTGGCCCGTTTCATGACCCTTGCCGGCGATGACCAGCACATCGCCGGCCCGCAACATCGCGATTGCCGCGCGAATCGCTTCGGCGCGATCGCCGATCTCGAGCGCGCCCGGACAGCCCTCCAAGACCGCCGCGCGGATCGCGCCGGGGTCTTCGCTGCGCGGATTGTCATCGGTGACGATCACGACATCGGCGTGTTTTTCCGCGATCGCGCCCATTTTCGGTCGCTTGCTCGCATCGCGATCGCCGCCGCAACCGAACACGCAGACCAGCCGATCGCGCGTATGCGGCCGCGCCGCACGCAATAGCGCATCGAGCCCGTCCGGCGTATGGGCGTAATCGACGAAGACCGGCGCGCCGTCGGCGGTGGCGCCGACCCATTCGATACGGCCTTTGACGCCTTTCAAGCCTTCAAGCGCCGCAAAGACGCTCTCCGGGGCCTCTCCCAGGCCGAGCGCCAGCCCCGCCGCCGTGAGGGCGTTCAGCGCCTGAAACTCGCCCATCAGCGGCAGCCGCACGCGGAACGAGCGCCCGGCCCACAGCAAATCCAATACTTGCGCCGCCGGCTTTGGCGACAGCTCATCGATCTTCAGGTCCCGGCCACGCCAGCCGCAGGTCAGCACCCGCGCCGCGCGCGCTTGCGCGGCCCCGATAAAAGAATCGCGCGCGGGATCGTCCGCATTCACGACCGCCAGCCCGCCTTGCGGCAGCAGCTCGGAAAACAGCCGCGTTTTCGCCGCCCGATAGGCGTCCATCGTCTGGTGATAATCGAGATGGTCTTGCGTCAGATTGGTGAAGGCCGCCGCCGCCAGCCGGACATGATCCAAGCGATATTGGTCGAGCCCATGGGAGGAGGCCTCCAGCGCGACATGGCTGACCTGTTCCTGCGCGAGCAGATCAAGCTCGGCATGGATTTGCACCGGATCGGGCGTTGTATGCTGCAAGGCGCGCGCGCCATGCGGGCCGATGACGCCCAATGTGCCAAGGCTCGCGGCGCGATGCCCGCCAAACGCCCAGATCTGGCGCAAGAAATCGACAGTGGAGCTTTTACCATTGGTGCCGGTAACCGCCACGATCGTCGGCGGCTGCTGCGGGAACAACAGGCTCGCCGCGCGCGACAAGGCGAGCCGCGGCTGCGTTGCCGCGATCGAGACAAGGCCCTGGCTGTCCTCGACATCGCCGCCATGCAGCACCGCGATGGCTCCGGCCGCTTTGGCTTGCGCGATAAAATCGCGGCCATGGCCCTGGACGCCTTGCAAAGCCGCAAACACGAAGCCTGCGCGGATCTGGCGGCTATCGGCGCTGATCCCGGCAACGGGCGCCGCGCGCGCAATCCCTGCGTCGGGGAACAGGTCCGAAAGGGTTAATTTTTCGCTCATGGCTGCTCTTTTGCAGAGTCGGCTGGCGATTGCACGCCCAGAACCGGGCCGATCCGCGTGATAATGCGCCCGACCGCCGCGGCGCTGGTGGCGCCGCCCGTGGCGCGCGGGGCCCCATCGCTCGCCACTGGCTCATCCAGCATGACCATCACGACATAAGCCGGCGCCCAGCCGGGAAACAGGCCAACGAACGAGGCGACATTGCGGTCGCGGTCGCGCCCCCCCTCCTCGTCGAGCTTTTCCGCCGTGCCGGTTTTGCCCAGCACCTCATAACCCGGAATATCGGCGGCGCGCGCTGTGCCCGTTTCCACCACTGCCCGCAAATAGCCGCGCATCCGCGCCGCAGTTTCGGCCGACAAGGCGCGCAGTCGTTTGGTCTCTTCGCCCGGTGTTCGGGCGAGCACGGTCAGCTCCGGGATGGTCCCGTCTTGCGCAAACGCCAGATAAGCGCGCGCCAGCGCCAGGGGCGTCACAGATATGCCATAGCCATACCCGATTTGCGCCAGGGTTTGAGCGCTTGGCTCGCTGGGTAAAATCGGCGCAGCCGAGCCCGACAGCGCGATCGGCGCTGGCGCGTTGAGGCCCAATAGCCGCCAACCTTGCGCCAATCCGTCCGTGCCCAGCCGCTGCGCGATCATCGCTGGCCCGACATTGGAAGAAAAAGTCAACATCTCCTCGATCGACACCGGGTCGTCCCACAGCCGGGAATCCCGCAAAGGCGACGCATTTTGGCGCGGCAGGCCTTGGTTCAGCGTGAAGGTCTCGTCCGGGGCAATTGCTTGCGCCTCGAGGCCCATCGCGATGGTGATCGGCTTCATGACCGAGCCGAGTTCGTAAGGCTCCACCCAAGCGCGATTGCGTAATTGGTTGGCCGTTGCGGTGCGAAATGCGGACGGCTGGAAGCTCGGCAGGGACGACAGCGCCAAGATTTCCCCAGTTTTGGCGGAAATCACCAACGCCATGCCGCCACTGGCGTTGAACGCAGACATCGCTTGCTGCAATTCCTCTTCGACCGCCGATTGCACAATCAGATCGATTGACAAGTGCAGGGGCAGGGTCGGCTCAGCCTTCAACCGCGCGTCAAACGCCGCTTCGACGCCGTCGAGGCCCTCACCGTCGTCGCCGACAAATCCAATCAACTGCGCCGCCAGATGGTCATGCGCATAAGCGCGACGGCGATCTTTTTTCAGCTTAATGCCTGGCAGGCCCAAATCGAGGATCGCCGCCGTTTCACGCGGCGAAACGCCCCGTTTGATCGCCACAAATCTCGTCCCGCTGTTGGTCAGTTTAACGGCGAGATCGCCGGCGTCGACATCGCCGATGACGCGCGCAACGGCTTGCGCCGTCTGAACCGGATCCACCACGATCGATGGATCGGCGAAGAGCGTCGGCGTCAACACCGAAGACGCCAGCAATATGCCCGCTCGGTCAACCAAATCCGCGCGCGGCGGCGCAATCTCGGTGGAAATTGGCTTGGTCGGCGCTTCCGGCGCCGCAATCGGCGCTTGCGCTATGGTCTTCAGCGGCGTGCGCAGCAGCGCGACCGCGCCAGCCTTGACCGCAATCGCGGCAAAACCCAGCGCCAATGCCGCCCCCGCCCAGAATAACGGGTCGCGCCAGACAACGCGCACCGGCGCAAAATCGACTGGACGAGGCGCCGATCCCGCCGCTCTCTTGCGCTTTGGCGCCGCCATGGGGGCGTCGAAATCGGGCGTATAGACCATCATGGTGCGGCTGCGACCGGCTCCAAGGGGCGCGTTTGCGCGGGCGAGGCCGGCGCAAGGCCCAGCCTTGTGCGCGCCAGCTGCTCAATCCGGCGCGGCGCGGCCAGATGGGCGCGCTCCAATTCCAGCAATTTGTTGGACTCTTCCAACGTGGCGACCTCCCGCTCCAGCGTGGCGACGCGGTTGCGGGCGCGATCGGCCTCGGTCTTGGCGCGGAAAACCGCTACCGCCAGCCCCAGAATCAGCACGATCAGAAGAACCCAGACAGCCCGGTTCATGCGCGTCGCCGCAAAAGATCGAGCGCTGGTCCCTCCGGCTTCGGCGCCGAGTGCAGCCGCGCCGGCGCTTGCGTGCGCTCGGCTACCCGCATTTTTGCTGACCGCGCGCGCGGATTGGCGGCAATCTCGGCCGGCGAGGGGGCGATAGCCGACCGCCCACCGACGAAAATCGGCGCCGCCGCTGGGCCTATTGTCGGCACATGCCGTGACACGCTGTTCGAACGGCCCTCAGCGTCGGCGAGGAATTGCTTGACCATGCGGTCTTCCAGCGAGTGGAACGAGACGACGATCAGCACCCCGCCCGGGGCCAACATCGCCTCGGCCGCCGCCAGCCCAGCGCCCAATTCGTCCAATTCCTGATTGACGAAGATCCGCAAGGCTTGGAAGCAGCGCGTCGCCGGGTGCGGCCCGATGGCTTTGCGCGGCTGAACCGATTCAATCACCTGCGCGAGCTGCAAGGTCGTCGCGATCGGCGCCAATGCGCGGGCGGCGACGATTGTTTTGGCGATGCGGCGCGCATTGCGCTCCTCGCCGTAATGGTAAAACAAATCCGCGAGATCGGCTTCCGACAAGTGGTTGACGGCGTCGGCGGCGCTCGGCCCCCCCCGCCCCATCCGCATGTCGAGCGGCCCGTCGGCCTGGAACGAAAAGCCGCGCTCGGCCTCATCGATCTGGAACGACGACACGCCGATATCGAACACCATCGCATGCGGCGCGGGCGCGCCCATCGCCCGCAAGCGCCGCGCGATTTCCGAAAATCGCCCGCGCTGGAACGAAAACTGGGTCGGGAAGGCGCAAGCCAGCGTCAGCGCCCGCCTTTCGGCTTCCGGGTCGCGGTCAAAGGCGATCACCTTCGCCCCCGCCTCCAAAAAAGCGCGCGAATAGCCGCCGCCGCCAAAGGTCGCATCCACGACGATCCCGGCGCGCGGGCCGCCGATGGCGTCGAGCACTTCGTTCAGCATAACCGGCACATGGGTCATCCGCCGCGGCTCCCGATCCCATTTGAACGCCATCATGGCTTGGCTCCCGCTACTTGCAATTTGTTCTTGTTGGCGGCGGCAAAAGCGCGCGCCTCGCGTTCGCGTTGCGCATAGGCGTCCGGCGCCCACACTTGAAATCGATCGCCGAGCCCAACAAACAAGGCCGTCTTGTCGATCGCCGCATGATCGCTGAAGTCTTTCGGCAAACCGAGCCGCCCGGTCGAATCCAGCGATAATTGCCGCGCCGCGCCGAAAATCGCCTGGGCGAAAGCGATCCGCGCATCGTCATAAAGATCAAAGCCCTCGATCGAGGCGCTCAGCTTTTCGAGGAACCGCGCGCCGCCGCCTTCCAGAAACGGGCCGTCGAAACTCATCCAACAGAACACATGCTCCTCCCCGCCCAAAGCGGCGCGAAACGCGCCGGGCAGCGAGACGCGGCCTTTCGAATCAATCGGATGCTCGAACTTCGAAAGAAACACGCCACAATCCAAGAAGACCGCCGCGCCCGCAAAGCCGCTGCGCCGCGTTTCGCCTTATGGTTGATGGGATAACATGGGATAAGTTGGGTTTCAATGGGCCTTTGCCAATTTTATTTACCATGATTTAAGCATAAGCCGTGTTAGGTTCGGAACAATATTAGAACATAACGTTTTGACGTCGCGAACATTAGAACTTTAAGTGAACATTGGAATGGCCGCATGTCCTGCGACAGGGCGGTCTGGCATTGGGGCGATTGCTCTTCCTCGGCCCCGTCGGCGCCGCATGTGCGCTTGACCGAGAGCCCCTGCTTAGCTAAGTTTAGCCAAGCTGCATCGGAGGCCTTCAGCCGTGAAAACCGTCAATATGTTGGACGCCAAGACCAACCTCTCGCGCCTCGTGGAAACGCTTGAAAGCGGCGCCGAGCGCGAAATCATCATCGCCCGCAATGGCAAGCCCGCCGCGCGGCTCTTGCCGATCGAGCCGCCGCATCCCGGCCCCCGCATCGGCGTCGCGAAGGGGAAGTTTGTGACGCCCGAGCCCGACCCCGCACTCGACGCTGAAATCGCCGCGTTGTTTTTGGGCGAGCCCGAATGAACCTGTTGCTCGACACCCATATCGCCATCTGGGCGGTAGAGGACAATCCGCGTTTGTCCGCTGCGGCGCGGGCATATTTGCTTGATCCGGCCGCCAAATTCTTTGTCAGCGTCGCCAGCCTGTGGGAAATCGCCATCAAACACGCCAAGCATGGCGTCAAAGAAATGCCGATGTCCGCCAAAGACGCGCTCGGCTTTTTTCAATCCTGCGGGTTTGTCATTTTGCCCGTCACGCCGGCGCAAGTTCTGACGTTAGAGCGCCTGCCGCGCCTGCACGACGATCCTTTTGACCGGTTGATCGTGGCGACGGCGTTGTCTGAGCCCTTTCGGCTCATCACGCACGATCTGCGCTTAGGCGCTTACGGGCCAATGGTGGTTTTGGTGTGAGCGCCGGGTTTCCCCCGCGCCTTGTTAAAGCCAGCGTTGCATATGGCGCAACTTTACGCCCATGTTAAACGCACAGGATAATATAATCGCAAAAGGCGCGGCTTGTTAAACGCGGCAGATGATAACAGCGATGAACGGCGAAGCTGCGCCGGCAATCGAATACAACAGCTTGCTGTTTTTCGTGCGTTTCCTGTTGCCCTTACGCCGCGATCTGTAAATGTGCGCTTCATTCAGGAACACCACTACACGCTTGGATGGATAAAAGAGCGAGCCGGCCATTCGGACCGTATGTGCTGACGCTGGACCAGGCGGTGTAACCCCCTCACTCCGCCGCGTGGGCTGCTGCCTCATCGGCCGGCCGGCGCCAGCGCAGCACGGGTTTGCGCGCCGCCCGCGTTTCATCCAACCGTCGCACTGGCGCAAGCACCGGGGCCTGCTTGAACCGCTCGGCCTCGCCGGCCTTCGCCGCCACAGCCAGCCCGCGCAGCGCCGCGATAAAACGGTCAAGCTCGGCTTTGCTCTCGGTCTCGGTCGGCTCGATCAGCATCGCGCCCGGCACGACCAGCGGGAAATACATGGTCATCGGGTGATAGCCTTCATCGATCAGCGCCTTGGCGACATCCAGCGTGTCAATGCCGGTGTCTTTCAAAAAGCGCGCGTCGAACAAGGCTTCGTGCATGCAGGTTCCGGGGAACGCCGGGGTCATGACGTCGGACAATTGCGCCAGCACATAATTGGCGTTCAGCACCGAATCCTCGGCGACTTGGCGCAAGCCATCGGCGCCATGGCTCAGCATATAGGTCATCGCCCGCACGAACATGCCCATTTGGCCGTGAAAGGCGCACATCCGGCCAAAGCTTTGCTCGGCCTCCAGCTCTTCCTGTTCGACGAGGCGCAAGCCCTCCGGCCCATGCACGACGAACGGCACCGGCGCAAAGGGCGCAAGCGCGGCGGACAACACGGTCGGGCCGGCGCCCGGGCCGCCGCCGCCATGCGGGGTCGAAAAGGTCTTGTGCAGATTGATATGCATGGCGTCGACGCCGAGATCGCCTGGCCGCACGCGCCCGACGATCGCGTTGAAATTGGCGCCGTCGCAATAGAAATAGCCGCCCGCGGCGTGGATCAGATCGGCGATGACGCGGATGTCTTTCTCGAACAGCCCGCAGGTGTTCGGATTGGTCAGCATGATCGCGGCGATGTCGGGGCCGATCTTGGCCTTCAGCGCCTCCAGATCGACCAGGCCATCGGGGCCGGCGGCGATTTCATCGACCTCAAAGCCGCATTGCACGGCGGTCGCCGGATTGGTGCCATGCGCCGAG
>DHHV01000131.1 GCA_002403455.1 Hyphomonadaceae bacterium UBA4763
CCGGATGAGGCGGTGGCGGCGGCGTTCGGCGCGGCGGCGCAAGCGATCTATGTTGGGGATTATCTGACCCTGTGGTTTGCCGACCCCGATTTTGTGCGCGATTGCCGCCCCTCGATCGCTGCGATCGCGGGATTGGGCGCAGCGACGGCGCGCGGACCGGGCAATGTGACGATCGCCGCGTCAGCAGCGCCGGGGCAAGACCATGACGTGATCGTCCGCTTCTTTGCGCCCGGCAGCGGCATTGCCGAGGACCCGGCGACAGGATCGGCTTTTTGCGCGCTGGCGCCCATCGTTGCGGTGCGCTCGGTGAGAACCGCCTTTCGGGCGTTTCAGGCCTTTCCGGGCCGGGGCGCGCGAATTGATGTGGCGCTGGGCGCAGACCACGTTGCTTTATCGGGTCGCTGCGCGCCGGTCATCGAGGGGTGGATGACGCTTTGAAACGGCAGTGACTTTACGCCGCGCGGAGCCATTCCCGCAACCGGCTCTGCAGCGCGCGGGCTGGCGATTTCGCGGGGGCCGCCATGGCTGGGGCGTCGCCGGTTCTGGCGGCGCTCGGTGAGGCGGGGAGATAAGGGTTGAGGCCACGGGCGAGCCAGCCGTTTGAGGCGGTCGCAGGTTCTTGCGGAGACTCTGAAAATTGGGGGTTCATCTTGGTGCTCATCGTGATTGACGTGACGGGTTTTGATATGTTCGCACCTGCAATATAAGCGCGATTTGACCCCCATCAATGCATGGAAATATGATATTTCCATGCATTTTTGCATAGATAGAGGCGCATTTTTGATCCCACTCCGCGCGCGATCCAACGCTTTGACTTACCCAAACACCGCCGCGTCTAGAGCCGACAGGCGCCAGTCATCGGCGTCGAGCAGAGCGAAAACCGGGGCGATTTTCGGCAATTCCCAGTCAAAGAAAAACGCGCAAGCCGCGCGCTTGCCGCGCGCAAAATCATCCTCGCGCCCTTGCAACAAGAGCGCTTGGCGCAGCCAAATCCAGGCGATCGCGACATGGCCAAAGGCGTCGAGAAATGGCGCGGCCTTTTCCAACATATCCGGGCGAAATTGCGCCGCGATGCGGGCAATGTCAGCGCAGGCCTGCTTAAGGGCGCCGCCATGGCGCGCGAGCGCCCCGCCGGCGGCGATTCCTTGCGCGGCGCTGGCCTCGACCTCCGTCAAAAACAGATGCAGCGCCTTGCCGCCGGCCAGCCCCAATTTGCGTCCCATCAGATCGAGCGCCTGGACGCCATGGGTTCCTTCATGGATCGGGTTGAGGCGATTATCGCGATAAAGCTGCTCGACCATGTAATCGCGGGTATAGCCGTAACCGCCATGCACCTGGATCGCCATGTCATTGGCGGCGAGGCAGAAAGACGACGGCCAGCTTTTGGCGATAGGTGTAAGCAATTCCAGGAGCAGGCCCGCTTCGGCGCGTTTGTCGGAATCGGGATGGGTCTCCCCGTCATCGACAAGCCGCGCGCAATACAGCACAAAGGCGAGCGCGCCTTCGACAAAGGCCTTTTGCGACAGCAAAAGCCGACGCACATCCGGATGGGCGATGATCGGGACTTGCGGCGTCGATGGGTCTTTCGCGCCGAGTGGGCGCCCTTGCGGGCGCGATTTGGCGTAATCGAGCGCATGCTGATAGCCCGCATAACCCAAGGCTGTTGCGCCGAGACCAACGCCGATCCGCGCCTCGTTCATCATCAAGAACATGGCGGCAAGGCCCTGATGCGGCGCGCCGACCAGATAGCCGACCGCGCCCGGCGCGCCCTGCGGCGAAAACGCCCCCTCGCCGAAATTCAACAGGCAATTGGTCGTGCCGCGATAGCCCATCTTGTGGTTGAGACCAGCCAAGGTGACGTCATTGCGCGCGCCGATCGAACCGTCGTCGTTCAGCAGATATTTCGGCGCCAGAAACAGCGAAATGCCTTTGGCGCCTGCCGGCGCGCCGGGCATTTTGGCCAGCACCATGTGGACGATATTGTCGCTCAATTCATGTTCGCCGGCCGAGATCCACATTTTGCGGCCAAACAGCCGATAGGTCCCGTCGGCTTGCGGCTCGGCCCGCGTCGTGATGTCGGCGAGCGAAGAACCGGCTTGCGGTTCGGAGAGGCACATCGTGCCGAAAAACCGCCCCTCCGTCATCGCCGGCAAGAAACGGGCCGCGAGTTCCGGCGTCCCATGCGCCCTTAGAAGATTGCGCGCGCCGATCGTCAAAAACGGATAAGCGGTCGTGCCGACATTGGCGGCCTGAAACAGCGCCATCGCCGCATTGGCGATCGTCAAGGGCAATTGCAGCCCGCCCTCGGCGGCCTCGGCCGTTGCGCCAAAAAAGCCGGCCTCGCGAAAGCGCGCCAGCGCCTCGGAAACTTCAGGGATGACGATCGCCTGGCCATTTTCAAAGCGCGGCTCGTTCTGATCGGCCTTTTTGTTGTGGGTGGCGAAATGATCGGCGGCGATGCTTTCGGCAAGATCAAGGATCGCCGCGGCGCCGGCGCGGTCATGCTCGGCAAAGCGGGGGCGCTGGAAGAGCTCTTCCGCTCCGAGCAGGTCGAACAGCACAAAGTCCAGATCGCGGCGGTCGATGAGTTTGCTCGTCATGGCGGAGATGTCCTTGATTTGGGCGCGATATCGTTCTGGCCGACAAACGGCGCCAAACGCCGCCTTTGCGCAAGCGTTAAATCACTGCCCGCTTGGCCGAAATCTCCGCCGTCACGTCAACAACCCGCCCACCGCGCAGCGCCAACACCCGGTCCATGTAACGCGCCAAATCGAGATTATGGGTCGCGCAGAGCACGCTGACCCCCTCTTCGCGCGCCAGACGCCCCAAAGCGTCAAAGACGCCTGCGGCCGTAACGGGGTCGAGATTGCCCGTCGGCTCATCAGCGATCAGCAAACGCGGTCGGTTGGCGAGCGCGCGGGCAATCGCGACGCGCTGCTGCTCGCCGCCGGACAATTGCCCGGGCTGATGTGCCACCCGTTCGGCGAGGCCAACCGAGGTCAGCAAAGCGCGGGCCCGGTCCTTGGCGGCGCGGGCGCTGGTCTTGGCGATCTGCTGCGGGATGATGACATTCTCGAGCGCGGTGAATTCCGGCAGCAAAAAGTGAAACTGATAAACAAAGCCGATGACGCCGCGCCGGATCGCCGAACGCTCGGCATCGCCCAATTTGCCGGTCGAGCGGCCCTCGATCGCCACATCGCCCGCATCGGGTTTTTCCAACAGCCCGGCGATATGCAAGAGTGAGGACTTGCCCGAGCCCGACGGACCAATCAGGCCAACGATCTCGCCGCGGCGCACGCTCAAATCGAGGTCGCGGAAAATCTCCAGGCGCTCGGAGCCAGAGCCATAGACGCGGCTGGCGCCCGCGATCGCGAGAACGGGGGGCGTTGCGTCAGTCAAAGCGCAGCACCTCGACCGGGTCGAGCCGGGCGGCGCGCCAGGCTTGCGGCAGCGAGGCCAGGAACGCCATGAACATCGACCAGCCTGACACCAGCGCCACTTCCCAATATTCGATCTTGGCCGGCAGCCGGCTTAAGAAATAGACTTCCGAATTAAACACGTCGGCGCCGGTGACGCGCGCCACAAAATCCTGGATCGGCCCGATATTGAGGCAAAAGACGACGCCAAGGATGGCGCCGGCCAGCGCGCCGCCGACTCCGATCGCTGCGCCCGCCAGCATGAAAATCCGCAAGATCGTGCCGCGTTCGGCCCCCATCGAGCGCATGATGGCGATATCGCGCGATTTGTTGCGCACCAACATCACGAGGGCCGAGACGATATTCAGCGCGGCGATGCTGACGACCAGCATCAAGATCAGGCGCATGACCATGCGCTCGACCGCCAAAGCGTTGACGATGGTGTCGTTCTGATCGCGCCAATCGAGCACCAGAAAAGACCCGCCGACGATCTCAGCGATCTGGCGCTTGACGAGCGTGAGGTCGTCGGGATCGCGCACGCGGATCTCGAAATTGTCGATGCTGTCGCCGCGGTTGAAATAAAGCTTGGCCTCGTCCAGCGGCAAATAGACAAGCGATTGATCATAGAGCGCATGGCCAAAATCAAAAACGCCAGCGATTTCATAGCTCTTGCGGCGCGGCGCAACGCCAAAGGCGGTGGTGGCGCCTTGCGCGGTGAGAAGGGTCACTTGCTCGCCCGCCCGCACGCCAAGGCTCTGGGCGAGCCGATAGCCGATCATGACGCGGGGGATCGCCTCTGCGCCCTCTTCAAAACGGTAAAGCCCGCCTTCGGTGAAACATCCGACCGCATCGCCCGCCGTCGGGGCGGGCAAGGGACACGCAACGCCAGGGCCGCGCTCATCGACCGCGCGAAAGGCCGCACGCTCTAAATCCTCGCGCCGCACGCCGCGCACAAGGGCGCCGGTGCCGCCCTGGCGGACCGTGGCGAAGGCTTGGCCCTCAATCAGCGGGGCGATCGAGACGACATCGGGCAATAAAGCGATCTGGTCGCGGGCGGCGCTCGCTTCGCTCGGCGAAAAGCCGGCGGTTGTCACAAAGACATGGCCGCCAACGCCCAAGACGCGGGCGATAAACTCGGACCGAAAGCCATTCATCACCGACATGACGATGACCAAAACGGCGACCGAGGCCATCACCGCCAAAAACGCGATCGACGCGATCAAGGCGACCCCGCCTTGCTTGCGCCGCGCCCGCAAATAGCGCCAAGCCATTTGCCGCTCAAAGCCGCCGAATGCGCCCGCGAGCGGGGTGCGCGCCGCACTCGCCTCAACGCTCATGCGGCGACCTGTGGGCCGGTCGGGGCGAGCCGGTTAAGGGCCGCCTCAAGGCTAAGCTCATGTTTGGCCCCGGTGGCGCGCTCGCGCAGTTCAACGAGGCCCGCTTCCAGCCCTTTGGGGCCGATCACCAGCACAAACGGAATGCCGATGACTTCCATCGTCGCGAATTTGGCGCCGGGCCGCTCGCTGGTGTCGTCATAAAGCGGGTCGCGGCCCATGGCGCGCAGCTGGGCATAGGCCTGTTCGCAGGCCGCATCGACTTTGGAATCGCCCGGGCGTAGATTGACGATGGCGACGTCGAACGGCGCAACGGCTTCCGGCCATTTTATGCCCAGTTCGTCATGATGGGCTTCGATGATCGCGCCGAGCAAGCGCGACACCCCGACCCCATAAGAGCCCATTTGGGCGGGGCGCTCTTTGCCGTCCGAGCCGGTGATCATTGCTTTCATCGGCGCAGAATATTTCTCGCCAAAATAGAAAATATGGCCGACTTCGATGCCGCGCGCCGATAATTGCCGCTCCGGCGGCACTTGCGCGGCAAAGGCGGCCGGGTCGTGCTTTTCTTCGGTGGCGGCGTAGAGCGCCGTGCGCGCGTCGACCAAGGGCTGCAAATCGGCGTCGAAATCGACGTCGAGGCCTGGCGCGCCCATGTCGGTCAACGCGCTGTCGCAGAAGACTTGGCTCTCGCCGGTATCGGCCAGGATGATGAATTCATGGCTCATATCCCCGCCGATCGGGCCGGTATCGGCTTTCATCGGCACGGCCTTGAGGCCCATCCGCGCGAAGGTGTTGAGATAAGCGATGAACATCCGATTATAGGACGCGCGCGCGCCGGCTTCATCAACGTCAAAGGAATAGGCGTCCTTCATCAGGAATTCGCGCCCGCGCATAACGCCAAAACGCGGCCGGATCTCGTCGCGAAACTTCCATTGGATATGGTAAAGGGTTTTGGGCAGGTCCTTATAGCTGCGCACAAAGGTACGGAACACATCCGTAATCAGCTCTTCATTGGTCGGCCCATACAGCAGATCGCGCTCATGGCGGTCCTTGATGCGCAGCATTTCCAGGCCATAATCGTCATAGCGCCCGCTCTCGCGCCAAAGATCAGCCTGTTGCAAGGTGGGCATCAGCAATTCAATCGCACCGGCGCGGTTCTGCTCCTCCCGCACAATTTGGGAGACTTTTTGCAAGACGCGAAAACCCAACGGGAGCCACGTATAAATCCCGGCGGCGCTTTGGCGGATCATGCCCGTGCGCAACATCAATTTATGCGAGACGATCTGCGCCTCGGCGGGGCTTTCTTTCATGATCGGCATGAAAAAGCGGGAAAGACGCATGGGGGCTCGTTTTTGTCTCGCAGAACGCGCAGGCGAGCCGGCCTGATAAAGCAGCGGCGCAGAAGATGAAAGCGATTTTGCTCAGATAGGCGGGCTATTCGGCCGGGGCTGGCAAACCGTTGAAGGCGGCAGAGGCAACGCGCTCGTTGGCGGTCTTCCGGCGCACCAGACGATAGGCCGCCGGCGTGAAATAGAGCGCAAGCACCGCCGAGCCGAGCACGCCGCCGGCGATCGAGGTCGCCAGCGGCAACCAGAACCGATCAGCCGAAAGGATGATCGGCACGAAGCCCACCACCGTCGTCGCTGTCGTCGAGAGAATATGCCGAGTCGCGGTGATGACGACTTCGCGCTGCGCCGCCACATCGCCAGCGCGGGCGCCGGGGTCTTCCTTGAGGCCCGTCAACACGATGATCGCGCCATTGATCGATAGTCCCAACAGGCCCATCGACCCGACAATGCCGTTAAACCCAAAAGGCAGATTGAACGCCCAGATGCTCAGCATCGCGAGGCCCAGCGACAAGAAGCCAACCGTGAACACGATCCCGGCAAGACGCGCCGAATTGAAGGCGAGCATCACCGCGCCGATCATCAAGACGACCAACGGCCCTGCCGTGCCGAACAAATTGCCGACCGCTTCGTCGCGCTCGCCCGCCTCGCCCTCGACCACCAGGCGATAGCCGGGCGGCAAGGCGAAATCGCTCTTTGCAAGCGCGGTCTGGAAAGCGGCATTGGCCGGAGCCGGTAAGGTGTATGGCTCCAAAAAGCCATAGATTTGGTTCATCCGCTCGCCATCATAACGCTGGATGATGCCGATGGCGGGCTCAAGCGTGATCGCGCCCAAGGCGCCCAAGGTCGGGCCGATTTGCCCCGGCGCGCCGCCGACCGCCAATGTCGAGAGCCCGGCCAGATCCTGGCGGCGATCATCCTCGGCGATCACGCGCACCGGAATGTTTTCGACCCCTTCGAGGACCGCGCCCGCCCCTGCCCCGTCCAATGCCGCGCGCAAGCGATCGGCGATATCGGTCGGCGAGATTCCTGCGGCGCGGGCGGCGATTTCATCGACGGCGATCTCGGCTTTCGGCAAACCGGTTTGCAAATTGGCGAAGGTGAAGGTGACCCCTGGCACTTGCGAGAGTACGCCGCGCGTCGCATCGCCCAATTCTTTCAGCGTACGCAAATCCGGGCCAACGATGCGAAACGCGATCGGGGCGTCAAAGGGCGGGCCTTGCTCGTAAGGCAAGGTCAAGAATTGCGCTTGCGGGAATTGCCGGATCATATCGGCTTGGATTTGCGGCAAAATCGCCCGCGTCGTCGTGGGATCGGTCGTTCGCACAAAGCCGGCTGCAAAGTTTGGCACGCCGTTTTGGATATTGAAGGCGTTGTAATAGACACGCGGCGCGCCTTCCCCGACGAACCAATTGACGTCAACCACGCCGTCACGCTCGAGCAAGAGCCGCCGCGCCCGCTCCGCCGCCGCAATCGTATCGCCGATCGAAGCTTCCGGCCCCAAAGTCATGTCGAGTTGGAACATGTCGCGATCGGTCGGCGGGAAGAATTGCAGCGGCTGCTGCGCAATCAACACAAACCCGGCGATCGGGCCGGCAAGCCCGACGAGCAACCCGACCCAGGGGCGGCGCACGCTCTGATCCACCGTCCAGCGATAAGCCTGCGCCAGCGGGGCCCAGTAAAACCCGTCGCGCCACCAGCGCAGCGGCCGGCTGGCGTCGCGCTGGCCGGGGTCGGTCCAGGCCGCCAAAGCCGGCACGACGGTCAAGGCGACCAGAAACGACGCGCCAATCGCATAAATGACCGACAGCCCGATCATGCCGATGAATTCGCCGGCGCCGCCCGGCATCAAGGCAATTGGCGCAAAAGCCAGCATGGTCGTCACCGACGATGCAAATAACGGCATCGCCATGAGTCCGACGGTTTTGTCGATCGCCTCCAGGCAGCCCATGCCGGCGCGGCGGCGCTGATTATATTCGTCCACGACGATGATCGCGTTATCGATCAACAGCCCCAACGCGATGATCAATCCGGTCACTGACATTTGGTGCAGCGGCTTGCCGGTCATGGCGAACAGGATCAGCACCAATAACACGGTCAGCGGCAGGCTCGAGCCCACCACAAAGGCCGCCCGCCAACCCATGGCGACCAGTACGACCGCAAAAACCGCCGCCGCTGCTTGCGCCAAATTGACGGCAAGGCCAAATAGTCGCTCGGTTGTATACTTACTCTGGTCGAAGATGACCGCTACCTCAACGCCGCGCGGCGTTGTTTGGGCAAAATTCTCAACCAATGCCCGGGCGTCTTTCGCCCATTTATCGGCTTGCAAACCGGGCTCGATGAACGCCGCGACGACGACCTGGCGGCCTTTTGCGCCGATCGCATAGGTCCGCTGCGGGGTGATTTCGCTTTTGACGACGGTGGCGATATCGCCAACGCGCAGGACTTCGCCATTTGCCCCGCCGGCGAGCGGGGCTTCGCGGATCCGGCCAATCGTATCAAACTCGCCGGCGATTTCCGCGGCGAGCGCCGTTGTCTCTGACCGAATGCGCCCGGCCGGCGCCTTGGTGTCGCTCGAGGCGACGATCGCGGCGGCGCTTTGGGCGGTGAGGCCCGCGGCGGCGAGACGTTCTGGATCGATGCGGACCTGAATTTCTTCTTCCGGCTCGCCGAACAGACGCGTCTGATCGGTGCCGGGAAAGGCCTGAAAGCGTTGCTCCAAATCGCGGCCAAGCCGGCCCAGAATCGTCATGGGCGGATCGCCTGCGCCGTCCCAGCGCAGCGCCACGATCATAGTCGCCGCGCCAACAAACACGCGCTCGACATCGGGCGGTTCGGCCCCGGCCGGCAAATCGGCGCGGGCTTGTTCGACTTGCTGGCGGATCAGAGTCCAGGCTTCTTCGACCTCGGGGCCGAGCAAGGTCTCGCGGATCTCCACATTGACCTGGCTGACGCCATTGCGGGTGCGCGATTCAACGCGCTCGAGCTCGGGCAGCTCAAGGAGGCGCCGCTCGATCGGATCGGTGACCAGCGCTTCGACCCGCTCAGCCGAGGCGCCCGGAAACAAGGTGACGACATTGCCAAAGCGCTCGGTCAGCGTTGGGTCTTCTTGCCGCGACAACGCAAACAAGGCGTTCAGCCCAGCCAGCACCACCAAAACAATGACCAGCGCCGAGAGGCGCGGAAAGCGAAAGAAAATCGTGTTCATGGCGCGACCGCGCCCGTCGCCCGCTCGGCAATCGCCGGCCCGATCGAGCGATCGCTTGGCGCGCGCCGTTGTGGCGTGACCCATTGGCCGGGCGCGAGCCGCGCAATGCCGGTTTGGACGATCAAATCGCCCGGCGCGATCGTGCCGCGCACAAAGCTGCGGTCGGTTTCGGCGAATAGGATTTCAACAAGGCGGGGTTCGATTTTATGGCCGCCATCGGCCTGCGGCTGCGCCACATAGACCGACCAAAGGCCACGCGCGCTCTCGGTCAAACTCGCGGTTGCGGTCCAAAAGCCTTGATCGGCTAATTGCCGCGGTAATTTGAGGCGAACGACCGCGCCCATGGCGGGCTGCGACTCGCCGACAAAATCAAAAACGGCCGTCACGGCGCGATTGGCGTTGGCGACAACGCCGGTCACCGCGCGCAGCACCGCCTTGGCCTCGCCCGCTTCGGTCAGAAAGTCATAGGTTGCGCCGATCTGCAACGTCGCCGCCTCATGCTCGGGCACGCCGATTTCCGCCTCGAGCGCGCCGGTTTCGACCAATTCCAGCACCATGGCGCCCGGATTGGCGATCGCGCCCTCATCAAGCCCGCGCGCCAGGACCACGCCGTCAAACGGCGCGCGAATGACCGCTAGCACGAGCCGCGCGTCGATCTGCGCAATATCGGCTTTGACCGCGTCCTCCGCAGCGCGGCGCGCATCGGCCTCGGCACTCGCTTCGTCATAACGTTGGCGCGATTGATGGCCCTGCTCCCACAAGGTTTTTTGCCGGCCAACGGTAACCTCGGCGAGGCGCGTTTCCGCCTCGGCCTGGCGCAAGCGCGCCTGCATCGCTGCGCGTTGGGCTTGCAAGGTGGTTGTATCCAGCCGGGCGAGTTCTTGGCCCCGGCGGACCCGATCGCCAATATCGGCCGTGATTTTGACGACGCGCCCGCTCGCCTCAAAGCCCAGCAAGCTGTCGCGGCGCGGCCGGGCAAAGCCGGCCATCAGGTCTTCGATCTCAACGCTGGCGGCGAAATCGGCGGGGATGACCTCGACCGGCGTGTCGACATGCTGCACGTCCGCCGCTGGCGCCGCGCCCGATCGGGTTGACAAGGCCAACCCGGCAACGCCCAACCCGGTCACGATCACCAACCCGGCCGCGAGCGCAAGGCCCGTGCGCTTTAATCCCGGTCCGCCATCTGCCTGTACGCCGCTCATGCTCTGGCTCCTTGCCTGCACCCCACATATATAACAAAGTTCGTAAAGTGAACAGTGTTCACTTGAGGATTTTTTGCGGCGCAGATTTGCAAAAGGCCGAGCGAGGGCGCCGTCTTGAACGTATCACACCGGCGGGCCGCGCCAAGGCGGCGGCCCAGCATTTTGAGGCCCCTCCCCAAAGCCGGCAAGCGTGGTAAAGCGCGTCCATGCTGACGGCGATCGCGATTCGGGACCTCGTGTTGATCGACGCGCTCGATTTGGAGGTCGGGGCGGGGTTTACCGCGCTGACTGGCGAAACCGGCGCCGGCAAGTCCATCCTGCTGGACGGTCTGCGGCTGGCGACTGGCGCGCGGGCCGAGCGGACCTTGGTCCGCGCCGGGGCCGAACGGGCAATGGCGCAGGCCAGCTTTCGATTGACGCCGGATCATCCGATCTTTGCGCATCTGGCCGAGCGCGGCGTTTCGGGGGATGTGACTGGCGAGCTGACGGTCAAGCGCGTGATCGGCCAGGACGGCCGCGGGCGCGCCTTCATCAATGACGAGCCGGTCTCGGCGGCGCTGTTGAAGGAAATCGGCGATCAATTGCTCGAAGTGCATGGTCAACATGACGGTTCGGCGCTGTTTCAACCGTTGGAGCATCGCCGCCTGCTCGACGCTTATGGCGGGTTGGAGGCCATGCGCGCGCAATGCGGGGCGGCTTGGCACAGCCTGATCGAGGCGCGCGCCGAGGTCGAACGGTTGGAGCGGCTGGAGGCCGACGCCCATCGCGAGCGCGATTACGCCGCCTTTGCGCTATCTGAACTCGAACGGCTTGACCCGCGCGACGGCGAAGAAGCCGCGATCGCCGCGCAACGCGCCTTTTTGTCGTCGATGGAAAAGACAGCCGATGCGCTGAAAGACGCGCAAAGCGCGCTCGCCGAGCATGGCGGGGTGGAAGCGCGGCTCGCCGCCGCCGCCCGCGCCATGAGCAAAGTCGCCCACGCCGCCGCCATCGGCGGGCCGGCTGCCGCAGC
>DHHV01000153.1:0-8462 GCA_002403455.1 Hyphomonadaceae bacterium UBA4763
CAAAGCCACACTAGAAATCAATAAGTTATAGTGTCCTTTTGGAACCAGAAGTTCGTTAAACGCTTGACCCAATTATCCCGCGAACTTCTGGTTCAGGACACTGGCACTCAATGACGTTGACAAATGTCAACAATCGGGCGATAGAAAGCTAAGGGAAGTGGCGAGGACACGCCATCCGAATAAAGAGATTGAAGCTGCTGTCGCCCATGCGGAGGCGTTGGGCTGGCGGGTGGTTCGGATCAGTGGCCATGCCTGGGGGCGGCTTTACTGCCCGTGGGCTCGCCGGGATGGATGCATGGTCTCGGTGTGGAGCACGCCGCGCAATGCGGAGAACCATGCCAAGGCCATCCTTCGCGATGTGGCGCGATGCCCGCATGGGCAGACGGAGTGAGTAATATGAAGACGCACGCGTTCTCGATAGTGGCTTCCGGGCTCGATCCCGAAATGGAGGGCTATGAAGACCGCTTCTACGAGGCGGGTTGCGATGACGCCACTTTGTCGTTTCAGAAGGGCGTGATCATCGCCGAATTTGCGCGTGAAGCTTTATCTTTTGGCGAAGCCGTCGCCTCGGCCGTTGAGGACATACGAAAGACCAGCGCCAAGGTCGAACGGGTCGAGCCGGATTATCTGGTGAGCCTCAGCGACATCGCCGAGCGTTCCGGCCTGACACGTCAAGCGATCTCGCTTTATACCAAGGCGGAGCGTGGTTCCGGCTTTCCCAATCCGGTGGCGCGCGTCACCTCGAACAGCCCGCTATGGGACTGGCTGGAAGTGACCGAATGGCTCCACGCCCAGTCAAAAATCGACCGCGACGCCGTGGTGGAGGCGCGCATTGTCAAAGAAGCCAACCGCTTTCTCGAACGGCATGACGGACAGTCGGAATACTTCTTGAGACGACTTGCGGGCTGTTAGCGTCAGACAAAGGGAGGTCGGGCGTTGAGACAGCGGTGACCACGAATTGATGCGGACCCGCAAAATTTCGTGATAAGGCACCAAAGAAAGCAGTGATTGGAGCGCGCCATGACCGACCCGACTTACATCCCGCCGAAAGTATGGACCTGGGATTCCGCCAGCGGCGGGCGGTTCGCCAGCATCAATCGGCCGATTTCGGGTCCGACCCATGAAAAAGACCTGCCGGCCGGCGCCCACCCCTTCCAGCTGTATTCGCTCGGCACCCCAAATGGGGTAAAAGTAACGATCCTGTTCGAGGAATTGCTGGCAGCCGGCCATGCGGACGCCGAATATGACGCATGGTTGATCAATATTTTGGAAGGAACGCAGTTCAGCTCTGGATTTGTGGGAATCAATCCCAATTCAAAAATCCCGGCGATGGTCGATCGGCGCGGTGCAGAACCGGTTCGGGTGTTCGAATCAGGGTCGATCTTAGTTTACTTGGCTGAGCAATTTGGCAAATTCTTGCCGACCGAGCATAAAGCCCGCACGGAATGCTTCAATTGGCTGTTCTGGCAAATGGGGGCAACGCCATTCCTCGGCGGCGGATTTGGGCATTTCTATGCTTATGCGCCCGAGAAATATGAATATCCGATCAATCGCTTTGCGATGGAAGTAAAACGCCAACTCGATGTTTTGGATAAACAATTGGCCGAGCGGGAATATTTGACCGGGAGCGATTATACGATCGCCGACATGGCGGTGTGGCCTTGGTATGGCGGCATGGTGCTGGGGCGGCTTTATAACGCTGCGGAATTCTTGGCCGTGCATGAATACAAGAACCTCTTGCGCTGGGCCGAAGCAATTGGCGCGCGCGCCGCCGTCCAGCGCGGGCGCATCGTCAACAAGGCGTGGGGCGATGGGGGACCGCAGCTCTTAGAGCGCCATAGCGCGGCGGACGTCGATGCGGCCTTGGCGCCGGCAGGCGCTGCGAAGTAACAGAACGGCGCGAACGACGGTTACAGCGATTTCTCGAAGATGCGGTAGGTCTTGTAAGGCTTGGCGCGCAGCGCTTTGGCCAGCATGTTCATGCTTTTGTTGTCCTCGAGCACCCAGGACAATTCAGCGCGGACAAAGCCGGCGGCGGCGGCGTTTTCCTGTAACTGTTCAATCAAGCCGCGCGCGATAATCGCGCCGGCAATGTCATCGCGCCATTTCTTGCGCACGCCCATCAGCGGCACCCGGCAGGTCCGCACCGCGCCCTTGCGATTGAGCCGGGCGAGCAAGGTTGCAAAGCCAAAAGGAAATAATCGACCATTCAGGCCGCGCGCGGCTTCGAGAATATTGGCGGTGGCGATCGCCATGCCTTGGGTTTCGCCGGCATAATCGACCAATAAGATCAATTCCTTGCGGACAATCGGACGCAAAGACTGCGCCAAATGGGCGATCTCGGCGGCGGTGAACGGCGCAAAGCCCCAATTGTCCGACCAGGCATCGTTAAAAACATCGACGACGCGCGCGATATCGGCGTCGAAATCCGCCATATTCACGGTGCGCAGCACAAATCGGGGATCGGCGCGCAGCTTTTTCAGCGCATTTTGCGTGCCGAGCGCGCCCAAATCATAGTCATAAGCGAACAGATCTTTGGCTTTTTGGTAACCGGCGCGCCCAACCGCTGCCTGCAAATAAGGCGGGTGAAACGGCATCAACATATGCGGAAAGGAGTCGAAACCATCGATCATCAGGCCGCATTCTTCGTTGATCGACAGCGAAAAAGGCCCTTGAATCGCGGTTTTGCCGCGCTGGCGGACGAAATTTTCGGCCTTCTCCAGCAATAAAGCGACCAAGTCGGGGTCGTTTTCGGCGTCCAAATAGCCAAATTGGCCAACATTTTCGCCTCCTTTTTGGGTGGAAAGCAGGTGATTTACCTGCGCGCTGACGCGCCCCACCGCGACGCCATTGCGCCGCGCCAGCCAAAATTCCGCCGCGCCATGCTGAAAAAACGGCGCTTTTTGCGGATCGATCGCCGGCAACCGATCGAAATCCAACGGCGCCAAATAGCCAACTTTGCCGCGATAAAGCCGCTTTGGCAGGTCGACAAAGGCTTGGCGATCGGCGCGCGAGCGAACCGGCGTCAGGGTGATGGCGGTCATCTTCCCCCCGGCGAAAGCCGATTATTCGGCCGCAAGCCGCGTCGCGAGCGCGCCATTGCTGGTGGCGACCCGCGTTAGAGCCTCAGCGAGGCCTTGCAATTGCTCTGGCTGGTGGGCGGCGCTGACGCTGATGCGCAGGAGCGAAATCCCACCGGGCGTCGCCGGCGCAAGCGCTAAATTGACATAGAAACCCGCGTCAAACAGGCCCCTCCACGTGTCGATGGCGAGCTCGCGCGAGGGCAATTCCACCGCGATGATCGGGGTTTTCTCCGGACCGAGCTTAAAGCCGGCTTGCGCCAAATTATCGTATAAAAACACCGCGTTGCGCCAGAGTTTGGCGCGCAAATCAGGGCGGGTGCGGATGGCGTTGAGGGCGGCGCGCGCGCCAGCCATCACCGAGGGCGGCAGCGAGGCGGTGAACATATAGGGCCGGCAAACAATGCGCATCGCGTCAAAATCGGGAAGGTTCGACACCGCAAAGCCGCCGACGCAGCCGAGGCTTTTCGAGAATGTGCCAATAATGATGTCAGCTTTGTCCAGCATGCCGACTTCTTCAACAAGGCCAAGGCCGTTTTCGCCCAACACGCCAAAGCAATGGGCTTGGTCGACAATCAAATAGGCGCCATGTTTTTCCTTGACGGCAACGATCTCGCGCATCGCGCCGCGATCGCCCAGCATGCTGTAAATGCCCTCGATGACGATGATTTTATTGCCCGTATGACCTTTCAACCGCTCCAGGCGCTTGTCGAGGTCTTCGGCGCTATTGTGCCGGAAGCGGACAATCTGCGCTTTGGAAAGGCCGCAGGCGTCGTAGATGCTGGCATGGCTGTCGGCGTCGATCAGCAACACGTCGTCGGGGCCAGCGACCGTCGCCAACACGCCTAAATTTGCCAAAAATCCGGTCGAAAAAACCATCGCATGCGGCATGCCGAAGAAGTCAGCGAGTTCCCGCTCGAAGGCCGCATGTTCGGGGTAAGTGCCATTGGCGATGCGCGACCCGGTTGTGCCGGCGCCATGCTTTTGCAAACTGTCGATGGCGGCGCCGACAACCTGCGGATCAAAGGTTAGCCCGAGATAATTATGCGTTCCGGCGAGCGTCACCACCCGCCCGTTCTTCACTGCTTGCGTCGGCGACAATACGTCGTCCCATTCGACGCGCAGCGGATCGGCGCCCATCGACCGCATGAAGTCATAGGTCGCTTTCAAAGGCGCGACGCGTTGGAACAGGCTCATGCTATTAAGTCTCCGAACGAATTGACGCAATGGTCTGTGCAAGTTCCCGAACTGTTTTTATGCGCGCCATTTGGTCCATCGGGACGGACACTTCGAATTTGTCTTCCAATTCCATGACGATGTCCATCACCACCACCGAATCGATATCCAAATCGGTCATGATCACCGTATCGCCGGTCACAAGCGAGTCGGGCCGACGAAATGGCGACAGCGCTTCGATGATGCTCGCTTCAACGTCGTTTACCATCGTCATGGGCAGCTTCTCAAACAAGATTGCGCAAGGAAACGTAGAGGGGACGTGATCTGCCGCCCCGATTAAGGGCAGCCATTTCATCAGATCATTCGACTGGAACGCGTGTTGACGATAACAAGGATGAACGCAAGGGCTGATGAGTGAATTGCCACCACTTCAGCCGGGCGGGAAGTAGGCTGGCGCGGCTATCTGTCGAGATGTTCGAGGCCGCCCGTCGGTTTGCGTTGGTTCAAGGTCGCCAGGACCATGCCGCGCTGTCGCCAAAGTGACCGATTTTTTTATGAAAACATGTGGCGTGCGCGCAACAGGTAACGGCCCGTGACATAAGCTTGTTGCGCGCTCGAGCGGTTCCGACGGTTGTCGGCTTGATTGAGGGACCGAATTCGCTAAAGGGCAACGAACGATAACCAGCGCATTGGCGCTTTGGTCGATTCTCTCAGACATATCGTCTTGGGCGCGCCCACCCGCAAGACATATTGGCGACCAAGATGCGGATAAACGCAGGGAATGCGACCCGCCTCGCAACCTGTGTCTTGAACGACGTAAGGACGATTTGGAATGCAGCCCACCCCCACGATTTCGGCGCGCGCAGGATTTAACCCAGGCTTGCACGATACAATCTGCGATGCGCTTGACTATGCGGCGACGGGCGAGTGCGGCATGAATTTCTACTCTGCGCGCGGCGATTTGGTCGATCGCATGCCCTATGCGGAGCTGCGCGATGAGGCGCGCATGACGGCGCGGCGCTTTGCGGCGTTGGGGCTTGAGCGTGGCGATCGCGTGATGTTGCTGGCGGAGACCGACCGGCATTTCATTATCAATTTGATGGGCGCGATGTATGCGGGGTTATTGCCCGCGCCGGTGCCGATCCCGGTTCTGTTCGGCGAAAAGGACGATTACGTCGACGGCCTGCGCCGGCGCATCGACAATGCCGATTCTGGCGTGATGATCGGGCCGGACGGGCTGTTGGACCTGATGCGCGAGGCTTGCGAGCATCGCACAATGCGCTTGATCGCCGGGGTGCGAGAGTTCGAGTCTTTGGCGGCCGGCGATTCCATGCCAGGGCCGAACGCTGCGCGCGAAGTTGCGTATTTGCAATATTCATCGGGCAGCACGCGCTCGCCGGCCGGGGTGGAGATCACCCATCACGCGCTGATGTCGAATGTGCGGGGGATCATTGGCGATGGCTTGAAAGGGCGATCGGGTGATCGGGTGGTGTCATGGCTACCGCTCTATCACGATATGGGTCTGGTCGGGTTTTTCTTCGTGCCGCTGGGCGCCAATGTCAGCGTCGATTTGATGGCGACGCGCGATTTTGCCCGTCGGCCGTTGACGTGGCTGAAGTTGATTTCGCAAAATCGCGGTACAATGGCTTATAGCCCGAGCTTTGGCTATGAATTATGCGTCCGGCAGGGTCAGCGCGCCGATTTGAGCGGTCTTGATCTGTCGTCTTGGCGCTGCGCCGGCATTGGCGGCGACATGGTTCGGGCGCGCATCCTTGACGAATTCGCCGAGATTTACACCAAGGTTGGGTTCAAGCGGACGTCGTTTGTGCCGAGCTATGGACTGGCGGAAGCCACCTTGGCGTTGACCTTTGCCCCGGATCTGGCGGGTGCGCGCTATCATCGGCTCGATCGCGCGGCGCTGGATCGCGGCGATGTGGTCTTTGCGGACGCGGACGCCAGCGATTTACGGGCGCGCACCTTTGTTGGCTGCGGCTCGGTGATTGGTGAGCATGTGATTGAGGTGCGCGACGAACTCGGCGCGCCAGCGGCGCCCGGCAAGATCGGGCGAATTTTTGCGCGCGGCGCCAGCCTGATGCGCGGCTATTTCCGCAATCCAGAGGCCACCCACCGGGCGTTAAGCGTTGATGGCTGGCTCGACACTGGCGATCTCGGCTTTATCGAAGACGGCGATCTTGTTATCACCGGTCGCGCCAAAGACCTGATCATCGTCAATGGCCGCAATATTTGGCCGCAAGATATCGAATGGCAGATCGAAGCCGAGCCGGGCGTTCGCCGCGGCGACGCTTGCGTGTTTTCGGTGGATTTGAACGGCCGCGGCGAAAGCGTCGTGGCTTTGGTCCAATGCCGGAGCGCCGATCCGGCCATTCGCCAATCGGTGCAAGCGGGCGCGGAATCGGTGCTGCGTAAAGCTGGGCTTGGCGATTTCGACGTTCATTTGGTGGCGGCCGGCGCCTTGCCGCAGACCTCGTCCGGGAAATTGAGCCGCGCCAAGGCCAAGCTCCTGTTCCTCGACGGCGCCTTTTTCGCTGCGGCGAATGACGCCAATGGCCAAGAGCGAGCGAGCGTTGTCGGCTGATACGCCGGCGCGCGTCATTGCATTAACAGGCGCCAGCGGATTCCTCGGCGGCAGCATTTTGCGCGCTTTGGTCGAACGCCAATATCGGGTGCGCGCGCTGGTGCGGCGCGATCCGCCGCAAGCCGATGGTTTAGCGGGCGTTGAATGGGTGCGCGGCGCGCTGGAAGACCGGGCAAGTTTGGATCGGCTGACAGAGTCCGCCGACGCCGTGATCCATTGCGCCGCCTTGGTCAAAGCACGGCATGTCCGAGAGTTTATTGACGCCAATGTTAAAGGGACGGCGCTTCTTGCCCAATCCGCACAGCGGGCCGGCGTGCGCCGCTTTGTGCATGTGTCCTCTCTTGCCGCGCGCGCCCCCTGGCTGAGCGCCTATGCGGCGACCAAAGCGGCGGCGGAGGCGGAGGTGGCGCGCGTACTGGCGCCCGACGTCTGGACCATCCTGCGGCCGACCACGATTTACGGGCCCGGCGATCGGGAAATCATCAAATTGGCGCAATTGGCGCAGAAGGGCGTTGTCCTTGGCCTTGGCGGCGCCGCGCAAGTGTTGTCGTTCATCCATGTCGCCGACGCGACCAATGCATGTCTCGCCGCATTGGTGGCGCCGCGTGCGGCCGGCCAGGTGATCGAGATCGATGACGGAGTTGGCGGCTATAACTGGGATCAAATCCGCGATATTCTCGCCAAAGCCTTAGGGGTGAATGTGCGTATCGTGCCCATACCCGGTTGGTTCTTGCACCTTGCCGCTTTCCTTAATCAGACCGGGGGACAGTTGCTGGGCGGCGCGCCGATTTTCACTTTGGGCAAAGCGCGCGAAATGCGTTATCCCAATTGGGAGGTTTGCGCTGGACGCGCCGTCCAATTGTTGGATTGGAGGCCAACAATACCCTTTTCGCGTGGGGCGGAGAGCCTTATCTCCGAGCGGCCATGATTGTCGCCCCTTCCTCGCGTCGCCCCGGACCGCCGCGATTCCTGCTGTTCTCGGGCAATTATAATTATGTGCGCGACGGCGCCAATCAGGCGCTGAACCGGTTGATTTCCTATTTGGAAGGGCGCGGGGTCGAGACACGGATCGTCGCGCCGACCGTGAAAAAACCCGCTTTTGAGCCGGCGGGAACCTTGCTGTCGGCCCCGTCTTTTCCGATCCCGTTTCGGCCGGAATATCGGGTCGCCTACCGCTTTCCGTTCGCGCTGCGTCGGCAATTGGCGGGGTTTGCGCCCGATTTGGTGCAAGTCTCAGCGCCCGATTATCTCGGCCATTTGGCGCTCGATTGGGCCGAGCGACATAAAATCACGCGCATTGCTTCCGTGCATACGCGGTTCGAGACCTATATGTCTTATTACGGCTTGGATTTCTTGCGGGGCCTGATGGAGATGGGTCTGCGGAAATTCTACAATCGCTGCGAAGTGGTCTTTACGCCGTCGCAGACCATGGCCGAGCAATTCCGCTCGATCGGGGTGCGCGCGCCATTTCGGTCTTGGGCGCGCGGGGTGCAGGCCGAGCGCTTTTCGCCCGCGCAACGCGATCTGGCTTGGCGGACGTCGCATGGATTTGGGCCAGACGAGGTCTTGGTCGCCTTTGTCAGCCGCCTGGTGCTGGAAAAGGGGCTGGA
>DHHV01000153.1:8772-9404 GCA_002403455.1 Hyphomonadaceae bacterium UBA4763
GGTGCTGGAAAAGGGGCTGGACGTCGTCGAAGCGGTGCATCAGCGCTTGAAAGACCGCAATATCGCCCATCGATTGGTAATCGTTGGCGATGGGCCGGCGCGCGGTTGGATGGAAAGGCGGGCGCCCGATGCGCGCTTTTTAGGTTTTTTGTCGGGCGATGACTTGGGCAAGGCCTATGCCAATGCCGACATTTTTCTGTTCCCCTCGGCGACGGAAACCTTTGGTAATGTCACCTTGGAGGCGATGGCGAGCGGACTGGCTTCGGTCTGCGCCGATGCAAGCGGCAGCCGCGATTTGATCAAGTCCGGGGAAACCGGCTTGTTATGTCCGGTCGGCGACGTCGGCGCCTTTACGGACGCGGTCGCGGCGTTGATTACCGACGCGCCAAAGCGGGCGCAGATGGGGAAAGCGGCGCGCGTGCACGCATTGAAATTTGACTGGACGGCGATTTTCGATCGATTGTTCGAAGATTACGCGCGGCTGTCGCCGGCTTTCGCCGACGCGGCGGCGCGCGCGCCGGCGGCAAGGATCGTGCATGCGCAAGCCCCCTAATCGCGCAATGAAGGTCGCCTGGGGCGGGGTGGTGTTGTGCAGCTTATTGGCGGGCTGCGGGGCGCGTCCCGCCGCGCCC
>DHHV01000153.1:9707-38645 GCA_002403455.1 Hyphomonadaceae bacterium UBA4763
GGGGGGGGGCCGCGCCCCGCCGCGCCCGACGCAGAAGCGCCCATTTTAGGAGCGCCAACCAACGACCCGCGGCTTGACGCGTGGTTTGCGGAGCTTGCCGCCGCCAAGGACGACATGGTCGCCGCCGACATCGCCAAACGCATTTGGGGACGCTGGCTGCGGCCCGAAAGCGCCACCGTTGAGGTCTTGTTGCAGCGTTCTCTCGAGGCGACGTTGCAGCAGGATGCGCCGCGGGCGCGCGAATTGCTGGATCATGTGACGGCGCTCGAGCCGGAATTCGCCGAGGGGTGGCACCGGCGGGCCTTGCTGCGCTATCGCGAGGACGACGTCGCCGGGGCGTTGCATGACCTCAATCGGGTGTTGGAGCTGGAGCCGCGGCATTTCTCCGCCTTGTCTTCGCTGGCGACGATTTTTGAAGCCTTGGGCAAGCCGCAAGAGGCGCTGGGGCTCTATCAAGACGCGCTAAAGCTGCACCCATTTTTTGAACCGGCGAAAGCTGGCCGCGACCGATTGGCGGCGCAATTGGACGGGCGTCCGGCTTAAGCCATCCGAGCCGGCGCGTCGATTTTTCCGAGCCTGCGCCATTTGACGCGCTTGCATGTGGCGGGGAAGATCGCTAAACGCGCTCGCTCTATCGAATGATCCGCGGCGATGCAACGCATCGGGCCGTCGGCATTCTCCCCGCGGGCGTGGCGGAACCGGTAGACGCGCTGGACTCAAAATCCAGTTCTGGTGACAGAGTGTCGGTTCGACTCCGACCGCCCGCACCATTTTCCGTTCCTCTCTTCCGGCGGGTCTTGGCGCGCATTTGGCGCCATGCCCCGTTGCGCGCAATTTGCCCCAGAAAAAAGCGCCCCTGCGAATCTCGCAAGGGCGCTGGAAATACTCAGTTCAACTTGCCAAGCGCGGCTCTTACCAGATCCGCACGCGTTGTTCCGGCGGCAGATAGAGCGTGTCGGTCGGCTTCACGTCGAACGCCTGATACCATTCGTCCATATTGCGCACGATGCCGAGCACGCGGAATTGGCCGGGGCTATGCGGGCCAACGACGACCTGACGGCGCAACGCCGCTTCGGTCCATTTGATCCGCCACACCTGCGCCCAAGCCATGAAGAATCGCTGATCGCCGGTAAAGCCGTCAATGACGGGCACGTCTTGGCCATTGGTGGCGCGCTTATAGGCGGCATAGGCCATATTGAGACCGCCAAGATCGCCGAGATTCTCGCCAAGGCCTAGGCGGCCATTCAGGTTCAGGCCGGGCAGCGCTTCAAAGGCCGAATATTGTTCGACGAATTTGGTGGCTTTTTCTTCAAAACGCGCTTCGTCTTCGGGCGTCCACCATTCGCGCAATTGGCCCGTGCCGTCGGATTTACGGCCCTGATCGTCGAAACCATGGCCGATTTCGTGGCCGATTACCGCGCCGATCGCGCCGTAATTGACGGCCGGATCAGCGGCAAGGTCGAAGAAGGGCGGTTGCAATATGCCGGCCGGGAAGGTGATCTCGTTGCGCGGCGGGTTGTAGGACGCGTTGACGGTTTGCGGCAGCATGCCCCATTCGTCTTTGTCGATCGGCTGACCAAGCCGTGCGCGATTATAGGCGATGTTGAACCGGGCGGCCCGATCAGCATTGCCGAACGCATCGCCGGCGACGACCTCAAGACCGGCGAAATCGCGCCATTTGTCGGGAAAGCCGATCTTTGGGGTGAAAGCGGCGAGCTTGGCCAGCGCTTCTTGGCGAGTCGCTTCGCCCATCCAATCCAGTTTGGCGAGGCGTTCGGCGAAAGCCTCGCGCAAATTGTCAACCAAGGCGTCCATGCCGGCTTTTTGCGCCGGGCCAAAATGCCGGTCGACATAGATTTTGCCGACTTCTTGGCCCATCGCGCCTTCGACCGCGCCAACGGCTCGGCGCCAGCGCGCACGCTGTTCCTGCTGGCCGCCGATCAGCTTGCCATAGACATCGAACACCGCCGCATCAAAGGCTTTCGGCAGCACGTCGGCATTGGTGCGCAGCGCGTGAAACCGCAGGTAATTTTGCAGCGTCGCGACATTCGTCGAGGCGACCAGCCTGGCGAGGCCTTCGACCGCGTCAATTTGGCTGACGACAAACTCGTTTTGCGTCGCATAGCCTTGCGCTTCGAGGAAGCGGTCCCAGGCAAAATCCGGGGCGGCGGTTTTCAGCGCGGCGCGCGTGCGCAGATTATAAGTGAGGTCGCGGTTGCGCGATTTGACCCGGTCCCAATGCAATTTGGCGATTTCGGTCTCGAAAGCCAAAATGTCGTCGGCGGCGGCTTCGGCGCCCGCGATCTCGGCGGCGCCGAGCAGCGTGACGATCAGGCCGCGATAGGCCGACCGCGCCTGCGGGAAATTGCTGGTGTCTTCCAGATAATAGGCGCGGTCGGGCAGACCAAGCCCGCTCTGGCCCATATAAGCGATATAGCGATCGGGCTGTTTGGAATCGACATTGACAAAGCCGCCAATGACGCTGGCAAAGCCGACTTCACCCATTAAGGCGGCAATATCGGCTGGGGTCGCGGCGGCGGCGATTTTCGCCATTATCGGGGCGATCGGCGCAAGACCCTTGGCCTCGATCGCGGCCTCGTCCAGATAAGATTTGTAATAATCGGCAATACGTTGGGCGGCCGTGCCTTTGGCCCCGCCTTGGGCCGCTGCGTCTTCGATGATCTGCTTGACGCGCTCTTCGGCCTCGATGCGCAGATAAGTGAACTGGCCGTAATTGGATTGATCCGATGGGATCACGAAGCTGTCGATCCATTTGCCGTTGACGAAGCGGAAAAAGTCATCGCCGGGCCGCACGCTTTGGTCCATGAATTCGGTCGCAATGCCGAACGTGCCGAAAACCGGCTTGCCGGCATTTGGCGCGCCAGCGCCGGGTTCCGCCGCGAACGCCATCGGCGCGCAGAGCAAAGCGGCGATCGAGACCGCCCGTAAGATTGACCGTTTCATGTTTCCTCCATGGCGCCGGCAGGACGCGCCGGCCTTTTGTCAAACTTGCGCCGCGCGACGGCGCATGACCTCGCGCGGCGGAGAGGGCTTGCTTATCGGGTTACTCGGCCGGCGCCAATCGCTGGGCTTTGCGCTGCGGCCCGTTCCAGATCCAGGCAAAACCGAGCTTGACGTCGCGCCCAACCAGATACAGCGCCGGAATGAAGAAAATCGTCAGGAAGGTGCAAAACGCCACGCCCGCCGCCAATCCCAAAACCATTGGTTTGAGAAAGGCCGATTGGGTCGAGCCTTCCGCCATGATCGGCATCAGCCCGAAAAAGGTGGTGAGCGAGGTCAGCCAGATCGCCCGGAAGCGGGAGACGCAGGCTTGAATCACGGCTTCAAAGGCGGGGACTCCCTCGCGGCGCAAGGTGTTGAGCCGATCCAGCAAGACGATATTGTCATTGACGACAACGCCCGCACAGGCGCCGACCCCCAGAAAGGAGAATAGCCCAAACGCGATCCCAAAGGCCCAATGGCCGAGCACCGCGCCCATATAGCCAAAGGGAATGGCGCTCATGATCAGCAAAGGCTGGATGTAGGACCGCAAACCGACCGCCAGCAGCGCATACATGCCCAGCAGCGCCATCAGATAAAGGCCCATTAATTCTTGGACAAATTCCTGTTCGCCTTGCGACTGGCCGCCGGGGCGTTCTTCGACATTCGAGTGACGGCGCTTCCACTCCGGCAGGAACGATTCGGCGACCGCTTTGCGGATATCGCCGGCCTGATCGCCCGCCACATCGACATTGATCCGAACGACCCGCAGGCGGTCCTCGCGCCGGATCGTGGTGACGCCCGGGCCAAACGACCATTCCGCCACCGAAACAAGCGGCACATCGCCGCCGGCGGCGGTGCGAATGCGGAAGTCTTGCAGACTGTCCAGCCGCTCGCGCGCTTCTTGCGGATAGCGGACGACGACGCGGACGTCTTCGCCATCACGCGGCAGACGTTGGACCTCTTCGCCGAAATAGGCTTGGCGCACCTGGCGGGTGACGTCGGCCAGGGTCAGGCCCAATTGCTCAGCGCCCGGCTTCAGCGCCAATTGCAATTCCTGCGCGCCGATATCGAGGTCGTCGGTGACGTCGAGCACGCCGGCATAGCTGCGCAGATGGCCTTTTAAGTCTTGCGCCGCCGCGACGAGGTCATCGAGATTGGTCGAGCGCAAGGAATAGCCGATTTCGGCGCCGCCATCATTAAACGTGAATTCAACCCTGACTTCCTTGGCGTCCGGCACCTCGCCGATCAGCGCCCGCAGGCGTTCGGCGGCTTCCTTGGTTGGGATGGCGCGCGTTTCGGCCGGGGCCATTTCGACGATCGCCAGCACATTGCCCTCGCGGGCGCGGGTGTACCAGTTCTCGATCAGCTTGGCGTCTTTGCCAAAGCGCTGGTCAATTTCGGCGACCAAGCCGCGCTGGGCGGTTTTCAATTGCTCGAGAATGTCGAGCGAACGCTGATAGGAGGCGCCTTCCGGCAACACGACCTCCACCATGACGCTCTCGGATTCAACCTCCGGCATGAACGCGCTTTTGACGCGGGCGCTGGAGACTAGCCCGATGCAGAGGATGAAGCCGGCGACAAAGGTCGCCACCGTCACATAGCGATGGCGCAAAGCCGCGGCCAACATCGGGCGATAGAGCCTGTTGGCCGTCCACACCATGCCATCGGCGACCGCCGTTTGCAGCTTCAAGACGCGGCCCCACAGGCCCTTCGGCGCCCGGTCAACAGGCTTCATATGGGCCAAATGCGCCGGCAGGATGAATAAGCTCTCGATCAGCGAGATCGACAAGGCCGCCAGCACAACCAGCGAGATCGAGCGGGTGAATTGCTGCGAGGGGCCGGAAATGAACATCCACGGCGCAAAGGCGATGATCGTCGTGCCGACCGCGAAAATCACCGGCCCGGCGACGGACTTGGTCGCCTTGGCGACCGCGCGCGGGCCGGTCTCGCCGGTGCGCTCGATATGCTCATGCACGGCCTCGCCGACGACGATCGCGTCGTCAACAACGATGCCGGCGACCAGCAAAAAGGCGAACAGCGAGATCATGTTCAGCGAGACGTCCCAGCTGGGCAAGAACGCAAAGGTGCCGAAAAACGCGGTCGCAACGCCAACGGTCGTCCAAACGGCGACAGTTGGGCGCAGGAACATTACCAAAATAAAGCACACCAACGCAAAGCCGGAAGCGGCGTTACCGAACACGGTCTTGATCCGCGCGAAATATTGATCGGACTGGTCTTCCCACAACGTCAAGCTCATGCCGGTCGGCAGATTGGCGCGTTCACGCTCGGCCCATTTTTCAACGGCTTTCGAGGTGGCGACGACATTCATCTGCTCGGTCGACAGCACATTGATCAGCACGGCCGGCTCGCCATTCATGGTGGCGAGCAATTTGTCGTCGGCGCGCAAGCCATCGGTGATGCGGGCGATCTCGCCCAAGGTCAGCACCGAGCCGTCGGCGCCTTGGCGGATGACGATCGCTTTGAAATCCTGCTCGTTTTCGGCCAAATTGCGCGCGCGCAATTGCAGCGCGCCCGTTGGCGTGCGCAAATTGCCGCCGGACAATGTCAAGGAGCTGGCGCGGATCGCGCTCGCGACTTGGTCAAAGCTGAGGCCATAACGCTGCAAGGTCGCCTGCGAAATCTCGATGGTCACTTCGCGGTCGCGCGTGCCGAACAGTTCGACCAGCGAGGCCCCCGGCACCTGCGCCAAGGAATTGCGCAAACGTAGCGCCTGGGCGCGCAATTGCTCTTCGGGCACATCGCCATGCACGGCGAAGCGCACGACTTGCTCGCGCGTGATGATTTTCTGGACGATCGGCGGTTGCGCATCGCGCGGAACGGACGGCAGGCCGTTCACTTTCGACTGGATTTCGTCAACGATCAAATCCACATCCTTGCGGACGTCTGTTTCGATGATGACAAAGCCCGATCCGTCATTGGAATAGGAATCGATCTGCTCGATGCCGTCGATCGTCGCGATCGTTTCTTCATAACGCTGGACGAGTTGTTCTTCGACCTCTTTGGCTGAGGCGCCGGTCCATTGCACCGACACTTGGATATAATTGACCTCAACTGCCGGAAAGACCTCGCGCTCGATGCGCGTATAGCCCAGCAAACCGGCGGCGAGAAACGCTAGCATCAATAAATTGGCGGCGACCGGATTGCGCGCCCACCAGGAAATCAGCCCATTCATCGGGGAAGCCCCTTAAAAAAAGTGCGAAAACAACAATTATGGATCAGGTCGGCGCGCCGCCGGTCGGTCCCACGACCAGGGCCTCGCCCGATTTCTGGTTGGTCGAGACGATCTCGACCTGTTGGCCTTGATATCCGCCCGGCAGGGCCGAGACGACGACGCGCTCGCCATCGGCCAGCCCGCTGGCCGCATAGAGCACCTCGCCGCGGCCCCCGGCGAGTTGCGGCTGGCGCACGGCGATCAGATTGCCCTCGCCGACCACCAAAACCGTGCCATCGCCGCGCAACGCCGAGCGCGGGAAGGCGACAAAATCGCCGGCTGCGCGGCCCATGATTTCCGCATTGACGAACATGCCGGGCGCAAGCGGCGCGGCTTGGTCTTTGCCGAGCGGGTTGGCCACCTCGCCGATCGCCATCACCGTCCGGGTCTGCGGATCGATCTGCGCATCGACGCGGACGATGCGACCGCGCCATTCGCGCAATTCTCCGTTTTGGGCTTGGAAGAGGCGCACTTCTGGGCCTTGGCCCGCCGGCGCGATATAGCCGACCGACAGCCCCAGTTGCGCCAGGGCGCCGTCGCTGAGCGGCAGACGCGCTTCGACGACATCCGAGGCATAGGCCCGGCCGATGGTGGAGCCAACGCCAACATATTGGCCAAGATCGACATTGCGCTCGGTCACGCGGCCGTCGAATGGCGCGCGCACGGTCGTTCGGGACAGCCGTAATTTGGCTTCTTCGAGCCCCGCTTCGGCGGCGGCGACCATGGCGCGCGCTTCGGCCAATTGCGGTTCGCGCAGAGCAAGCGCCGTTGGCGGCTTTTGGCCGGCGCGCTCGAAATCAAGCCGCGCCACCCGGGCCAGCGCGTCCTCGCGCACCAACACCTGCTGGGCGCGGGCGATTTCGGCTTCCGCGCGAATAATGCCAAGCTGATAATCGCGGTCATCGATCCGCGCGATCGGCTGGCCGCGCTTGACGATGCCGCCGGCCGCAAAGTCCGGGCTGACCCAAATGATCGCGCCGCCGACTTCCGCCGCAATCTGCGCTTGGGTGCGGGCGCGGATCTCGCCTTGCACATTGGCGGTCAATTGCGTCGTTTCCAGCCGCGCCGTCTCAACGAAGACGGCGGGCGCGCGCGGCGCTTCGGCCTTCACTTCGGGCTTTTCCTTGGTGGCGTTCAACGCGCTCATGCCGCCGATCCCGGCCGCAATCACGGCGAGCGGCGCAACGATTGCGATCGTGCGGCGCAGCGCAAGCGGGAGCGCGCCGGGCGCTTTCAGCGGGCGCGAAAGGTCTTGCGGATCGGCTTGCATGGGGTCTCCGTTCGTCTTGTTGTGGATGCGCCGCCGCGGGCTGCATGATCGGTGGGTTTTTTCTCATCGCGCCGATCGACCCGAGCATGGCCGTATCGACGTGACGGCTGCATAGCGCGATCCTTATTGAAAAGCAATAACCCGCTATCGGATTTCAATATAAACAAACGTTAATTTCCGTAACGGTTTTGGGGGATTGGTTCACCGATGGGGCTGCACGGCTTTTTCGCCGATCGCTTGCCGGGCGCGCAGGTTGATGTGGATTTCCTGGATCCGAGAGGCTGGAAATAGGGGGCGATCGGCGCTATTCAACGCGCGCATCGAAGGCGGGGGCGCGACCTTGCTGATGCAGGAGCGTTGGACCAACGCAGATGGCTTCATGGGTAGAACCCCACGGGATATTTGCCGAGCCCAATCGCCGGCGACTGACGCTCTGGCGGGGTCTGCGACTATTGGGCCTTGCCGCGGCGATGATCGGGTTGCTGCTGGGGGTTTTTGACGCGCAATCCCCGGCGACGGCGCTGGCGGAAGCCGGGTTTGGCCTCGTTGCGGCGATTTTCGCCTGGACGCGGATCGCCGCCGAGCGGACAGCCACGCCAACCGCGCCGCCGCGATTGGCAAACCTTGGCGAAACGCTGCGCGCGCCATGGGTCGAGGCCATGCTGGGCGCGCTGCCCGATCCGATCATTATTGCCCAAACCGGCGGCAAAGTGACGTTCGCCAATCGGCGTGCGCGCGAGGCGCTGCGGCTGAACGAAGAATCGCTGGCGCGGGGGGCGGGCTTGCTGCGCAACCCCGCTTTGTTGGACGCCATCGATCGGGCTTTGCGCGGCGAGGCGACCGCGCCGGTCGCCTTTGCCGTGCCGGGCGGGGTCGAGCGACATTGGCGCGTCGACGTGGTGGCCATGGAGATTGACGGCGTGCGGGCGGCGCTCGCCTGTTTTCACGATGAAACCGAACGCCTGCAGATCGAGCAAATGCGCGCCGATTTCATCGCCAACGCCAGCCATGAATTGCGCACGCCCTTGGCCTCGCTGATTGGCTTTATCGAGACCTTGCGCGGTCACGCCAAAAACGATCCCGCCGCGCGGGAGAATTTCCTTGGCATCATGGAAACGCAAGCCCAGCGCATGCGCCGGCTGGTCGATGATTTGTTGTCGCTGTCGCGCATCGAGGTGAACGAACATGTGCCGCCCAATGCGGTCGCCGATTTGCGGGCGATCACGCGCTCCGTGCTGGCGAGCTTGCGCCCCTTGGCGGCGCGGCGCAGCATTGAACTTGTGTTGCTGGACGAGAGCGAAGCGAAGTCTGCTCTGTGGGTCGCCGCCGATGTGCGGGAATTAGAGCAAGTCGTTCAAAACCTCACCGAGAACGCCATTAAATATTGCCGGGCGAGTGGACGCGTCACGGTTATGCTGCAAGCCGCGACATCGCGCGATGTCGCTTTTGCGGTCGCCGGCAAACAATGGGCGGGCGGAGCGCGGATCGCGTTGGCCTCGCCCGCCGCCGGTCCCGAGGCGCGCTTTACCACATTGCGCGTGGAAGATCAGGGACCCGGCATTGCGCGCGAATATCTGCCGCGCCTGGCGGAGCGATTTTATCGCGTGCCGAGCCTGGAAGACCATGCAACGGGCACGGGGCTGGGGCTCGCCATCGTCAAACATGTTGTCAATCGCAGCGGCGGGTTGTTGGCGGTCGAGAGTTCGCCTGGCGTTGGCAGCGCGTTTTCGGCCTGCTTGCCGGAGGCGGGGCCGCCACAAGCCAAGCGCGTGGTTGCGTCGGCGACCGATGCGCCGGTCCACGATCAAATGTCATAAGAATTTCACACACTTGTCATCATTGCCCCCTATGCGCAGCAACCTGAAGGGGTGGAACGGCGTTCGATTTGGACGCCTTGCGCGGAACGTTCTGATCCTTGTCGCGCGCCGGCGCGTCTGCTGAACCAGGATAGGTGTACTTGACCGATTTCTTGCTCTCGTTCCCGGTTGACGCGCTGCTGCTGGCGTTCTTGCTGGCGTTCGGGGCTGTCGCCTATGGGGTCGTCGCGCAGCGTATGGTTGGCGCCCGGCAAGCCGGCCGGGCGTTGCATTCTTTGCCTGGCTTTAGCGGCTGGTGGGCGGCGATCCTGACGGCCGGGCCGGCCTTGGCGCTGCTGGCGGCGGCTGGCGTGGTGAAAGACGCGATAGTCACGGCCGATGTGGCCGGCAGCTTGCCGTCAGACGTGTTGGCGCTCGCGCCAGAGCGCGTGCAGGCTTTTCTGAACGCTGCCCGCGATGTCGCCTTTAACAATGCGCGGGCCGCAACGGATGCGGTGGCGGCGGTCGGCGCGCAATTTCGGCAAAGCGAGGGAATGGCGCGGCTGGCCATTGTCGCAGTCGTCGTCTTGGCGGCGCTTGGCGGATTTTTCTACGCGCTGGCCGCGATCCGTCCGGCCTCGCGTACGCGCAATCGGGTCGAGCAGACCGTGCAGTCGACATTGCTCGCCGCCTCGGGCATCGCGATTTTGACGACGATCGGCATTGTCTTATCGGTTGTGTTTGAGACCTTGCAGTTTTTTGCGGTCTATTCGCCGCTCGATTTTCTGTTTGGCCTGCAATGGAGCCCGCAAACGGCGATTCGCGCCGACCAGGTCGGCCAATCCGGCGCATTTGGCTCGGTGCCATTGTTCTTCGGCACGCTGATGATCAGCGTGATCGCGATGGCGGTCGCGGTGCCGATCGGTCTTTATGCGGCGATCTATTTGTCCGAATACGCTTCGCCGTTGACGCGGCGATTGGCCAAGCCGGCGTTGGAAATCCTCGCGGGCATTCCGACCGTCGTTTATGGGTTTTTCGCGCTGTTGACCGTCGCGCCGGCCGTCAAAGCCTTGGGCGATGCGCTCGGCGTGCCAGCGCAGCCGACCAGCGCGCTCGCCGCCGGCATTGTCATGGGCGTGATGATCATTCCGTTCGTGTCGTCGTTGTCGGATGACGTGATCAATGCTACGCCGCAAGCCTTGCGCGACGGCTCCTTTGCGATGGGCGCCACCAAATCCGAGACGGTGCAGCGGGTGCTGCTGCCCGCCGCTTTGCCGGGGATCGTTGGCGCGATCTTGCTGGCGGCAAGCCGGGCCATCGGCGAGACGATGATCGTCGTCATGGCGGCGAGCCAACGCGCCAATATCACCTGGAACCCGTTTGAAGACGTCACTACGATCACCGTGCAGATTGTCAGCCTGTTGACCGGTGATTTGGACTTTAACAGTCCCAAAACACGCTCGGCTTTTGCGCTCGGTTTTGTGTTATTTGTGGTGACCTTGCTGTTGAACATCGTCGCCTTACGGATCGTCCAAAAATACCGAGAGCGCTATGAGTGAGACCGCGATCGCTTCTGCGCCGGCGTCTGGGCGCGCAAGCACAGCCGCCCGCGCGGCGGCAAATTTGGCGCGCCGCAAGAACGCCGAGTGGCGGTTCCGGGCCTATGGTATTGTGGCGATCGCGATCGCGATGTTTGCGCTGGTGGCGTTGCTCGCCTCCGTGGTCAGCGAATCGCGGCTGGCCTTTACGACCCACCGGCTCGCCTTGCCGGTGCGGCTAGATGCGGCCCAAGTCGACCCGGCCGGGGCGCGTGACCCGCAACAAATCCGCACGCGCGGCAATTTCAGCGGCCTCGTCCAAAATGCGCTCTATGCGGCGTTTCCGAATGTGGTGGAGCGGGTTGAGCGCCGCGCGCTGAGCGGGCTTGTCACTGCGCTGGCCGCGACGGACCTTGCCAAGCGCGTTGCAGCCAATCCTGGCCTGATCGGAACCGAAATCCCCGCGGACATCGCTTTGTCGGATGACGCCTCGCTTTACCTGAAGGGGGCCTATGGCGCCGATGATCTCCAGCGCGGCCGGGGCGAGGTCGCCTTGTCGGGGATTGAGGGCGAGATCACGCTGGCTTTTTCCGCCAATGCGCTGTCGGAGCCAGTTGGCGCGGTGAAGCGCCGGCTCGGGGCGCGCGCCGCTCGGCTGCAGGACGAGTTCGATGGCCTGTCGCGCCGGTTGGCGGCGCTGAACGCGCGGATTGCCGCGTTGGAGCCCGGCGCGGTCGACCTCGATGGCCGCGCGCGCGCGGAACTGGAGCGCGAACAAACCGCTTTATCGGCGGATTTGGCGCAGCGCCGTCTGATTATCGACGATCTGCGCGCCCGGTCGAGCGCCATCGCCAATAATATCCCGCTCGATGCCGACACACCCGCCATTTTCGTCGAAGCGCAGGGCGGCATTATTGAGCTGACCTCGATCAGCGCCGATCAAGCGATCGGCCGCGTTCTTGTCACCCCGCAAGCGGCGTCGCCGGCGCTGGCCGGGGAATGGCGCTTGCGGCTATTGTCGACGCCGGAATCGGCCCGCAAGGTCAGCAATGCGCAGGTCGCCTGGACCTTGGCGTTGAAAGAGCGCGGCCATATCCGCGAGACCTTTAATCTGGGCTTTTTCACCCGCGCCGATAGCCGCGAGCCGGAATTGGCCGGCATTGCTGGCGCGCTGATGGGCTCGCTGTTGACGATGATCGTAACGGCATTGCTGTCGATCCCGATCGGCGTTGCCGCCGCGATCTATCTGGAAGAATATTCCAAGAAGAATTGGCTGACCGATTTGATCGAGGTCAATATTAACAATCTCGCGGCGGTTCCGTCGATTGTGTTCGGGCTGCTCGGCTTGGCGGTGTTCCTCAATTTCATGGACCTGCCGCGCTCAGCGCCCTTGGTCGGCGGGCTGGTGCTGACATTGATGACGCTGCCGACCGTGATCATTGCGACGCGCGCGGCGCTGAAGGCGGTGCCGCCATCGATCCGACAGGCGGCGCTGGGCGTCGGCGCCTCGAAAACCCAAGCAATCTTCCACCATGTGCTGCCGCTCGCCGTGCCGGGGATCATGACCGGCGCGATCATTGGCCTTGCGCAAGCCATGGGCGAGACCGCGCCGCTTCTCATGATCGGCATGGTGGCGTTCGTCGCCGACGTGCCGTCGAGCTTCACCGACCCCGCCACCGTGATGCCGGTGCAGGTGTTCATTTGGTCGAACAATCCCGAGCGCGCTTGGGCGCCGTTGACGGCCGCAGCGATTTTACTGCTGCTCGGTTTCATGATTTTAATGAACGCTGTGGCAGTCTATCTGCGCCGCCGGTTCGAACGGAGATGGTGATGGGCAATGAATATGCCGCTTCGGCTGGCGAGGATCGCGCGATCGGCGCGGCGCGGGTCGCGTCTGGCGCGATGACCCAACGCCCCGGCGTTGACGCACATGCGCGCGCCAAAGTCGTCGTGCGCGACGTCAATGTGTTTTACGGCCCCAAACAAGCCCTGTTCGACGTGTCGATCGATATCCCAGAACACGCTGTCACCGCTTTCATCGGTCCTTCGGGTTGCGGCAAGTCGACCTTGCTGCGTAGCATCAATCGGATGAACGATACGATCGACAATTGTAGGGTGGCTGGCGAGATCTTGGTCGAGGGCGCCAACATCTACGACAAGCATATTGATCCGGTGCAATTGCGCGCCCGCGTCGGGATGGTGTTTCAGAAACCCAATCCGTTCCCAAAATCGATCTTTGAGAATGTCGCCTATGGGCCGCGTATTCATGGGCTGGCGCCCAATCGCGCCGCGCTCGATGAGATCGTCGAAAAAAGCCTGACCCGCGCCGGTCTGTGGGACGAGGTCAAAGACCGCTTGCGCAGCCCGGGCACCTCCCTCTCCGGCGGGCAACAGCAGCGTTTGGTGATCGCCCGCGCCATCGCCGTCAATCCGGAAGTGATCTTGATGGATGAGCCCTGCTCGGCCCTCGATCCGATTGCGACCGCCCGCATTGAAGAGCTGATCGACGAATTGCGGGTGAATTATTGCATCATCATCGTCACCCATTCCATGGCGCAGGCCGCGCGCGTTTCGCAAAAAACGGCGTTTTTCCATTTGGGCAAATTGGTCGAGGCCGGCCCCACCGAAGATATCTTCACCAATCCGCGCGATTCCCGCACCCAGGATTACATCACTGGGCGGTTTGGGTAATGCATTTATCGGCGCAACTGGACGCTGTTTGCTACGTTCAATATTCAATCAGGGATTGTGATGAAACCGTCGCGAAAATGTAGCTGCATTGTTATGCTAATTAGATAGCGTATTTGTTTATTGATTCATCGTCGGAGGGCGAGATGCCCGACCATACAGTCCGTGCATTTGGCCAAGAAATTGACGAATTACTCGGGTTGATCGCCCGCATGGGCGGCGTTGCCGAGGTGTTGGTCGCGGATAGCCTGACCGCGTTCGCCAAGCGCGATTCCGAAATGGCGCGATCGGTGGTGGCGGCCGATCGCACGCTCGATGGTCTCCAGCGCGATGTAGAGCGCCGCGTCTTGCGGCTGTTTGCGTTGCGACAACCGATGGCGCGGGATTTACGCGAAGCGATCTCGGCGTTGAAGATCGCGGGCGATCTGGAGCGGATTGGCGACCTTGCCAAGAATACCGCGAAGCGAACCGTGGTGTTGAACGAGACAGAGGTGCTTGTTCACAACAAAGCCGTGCTGGTGATGGGCAAGCGTGTTGCTGGTCATCTCAATCAAGTTTTGGACGCTTACATCAATCGCGACGTTGACCGGGCTTTATCGGTCTGGTATCAAGACGAAGATATCGACGAGCATTATAATAGCTTGTTTCGTGAGATATTGTTGGCGATGGCCGATGATTCGCGCAGTGTCGGTCCCTATGCGCATTTGCTTTTCATTACAAAGAATATTGAACGCATTGGCGATCACTGTACCAATATATCGGAAACCGTGCATTTCCTGGTAACGGGCGAGGAGTTGGTTTTCGAGCGCCCCAAGAGCGGGTCGGTGCTGGATCCCGAACGCCCGTAATCATTAAGCTGCAGTGATTTTATCGCGGCGCTTGCTTTCGACGCTCAACAAAACACCCGTCGCGAAGCCTCGCAACGGGTGTTTTTACGGTCAATTGGGGCCTGTTATCAGAACGTTTTGGACACACTCACTCCAACAATGCGTGGGTCGAGCGTGAAGGCGTTGGTCAACAACGCGGCCGATTGGTCTTGCAAGAACAGGCCGGTGATCGAGTTCTCGTTGAAGACGTTGCGAGCAAAGGCGGTGATCGACACGCCCCAGTCCTCGTTATCGAGCCGCGCCGACAGGTTCCATTGGTCAAAGCCGGGGATGCGATCGCTCGCCGTATTGAAAATACGGGAGAAAGACGAGGTCTGGTAATAATAATCGCTGCGGACCGTCGCTTGCCAGCCGGCGCCAAGCTTCCAGCTATAAGACGTGCCAAAGGAAATATTGAAATTCGGCGCGCCGGGCAGTTCATTACCTGAAATGTCGATCGGGATGCCGTCTTGGATTGGCACGAGGGCGGTCAAGGCGCCCGCCTGGGCGGCGGCTTGCGCTTGCGCGGTGGCGAGCGGCAAACCGGCGGCCAAGAATTGCGGGACCAGGGCCCCGGTCAGCAAGGTCGGCAATAGCCGGGTCGGCGTCGGACCGGGCAAGAAGGTGCAGACAAATGGCAGCAGACCCGCAGCCGACGGGCCAAGCGCGGCTTGGAACGCGGCCAATCCTGCCGTGCCGGTGACGCAATTGGACGCAGTCAGGCCGTCTTTCAACACCGTGAAATTCGGATCGCCAGCGGTGGGGTTGATCGGATCGAAGATTGGGAAAGCGGGCTCGCGCGCGCTCGACCCCAAATAGGCCGCATTCAGGTCGAATTGCCAGCCGTCGAACGGTCGGAAGACGGTCTCTAATTCCACACCCCAGACGCTGGCGTCGATATTGTCGGTCAACGGGGCCTGGGCGATAATCCGGGTCAGCTGGAAGTTCGAATAATCGTAGAAAAACCCGGTGAAGTTGAGCGTATGGCGCCCGCCGCCAAACACGTTCTTCGTGCCGACCTCGTAAGCGTTGACGATTTCGTTCAGGAAGACCTCGGGTACGTCGACCACGGCGGACGACAGACCGGCGGCATTGTTCGGTCCGCCGCCTTTGAAGCCGCGCGAATAGGACGCGTAAAACAATGTGTCGTCCGTGAAGCTAAAGTCCGGCTTCCAGTCGACCGTGAAGCGGCCGGTGACGGCGTCAAAGCGCGTGCCGAGTGGCGTGAAGGGGTCGGCGACGCCGGTGAAGGCGTCAAAAGGAATGGTCGTGCGGGTTTCGATGAACTTGCGGTCGTTCGTATAGCGGATGCCGGTCGTGATGGTGATGGTGTCCGTCACCGCCCAATAGGCTTCGGCAAAGCCGGCGAAGGCGTCGAGTTCAATATTCGGCGTTTCAAAATTGACGAAGAAGAGGTCAGGCGTAATCACCAAGGGACCGCCCACCGCCAATGACCCTGCCGATGCGACGGCATTGCCAATGACGCCAAAAAATTCGAGCGCGTTGGAAGAAACGATGAAGTTATTGTCGGTTCGGCTGTTGATATACAGACCACCGATATTGAAATTGACGGGACCGTCTAGCTCGGTATTGATCCGCAGCTCTGTCGTGATCTGGCGGCCGCCACCATTTGATTGATCAAACGCTGTTAACCCATTGCCGACTGGCGCAGCGAAGGCCGGATTGCCTTGAAACAACGCGGGCACAGTAAAGACGCCGGATGCATCCGTGACCTGTTGGAACAGCGGTGTCCCGGGCGGTCCGAGCGCAATGAACTGATTAGGGTTGAACGTCACCGACGGCGCAATGCCAAAGAAATCGGCGCGCGAGGTGACTTGCGTGTCTTGGTAAGAGGTCAACGAGGTCAGCGTGAACGGCCCGAAATCATGCTTGAAATCGAGCGTGAACAGCAATTCATCGGCGAAATATTCCGGCTCGAAGGTCGAGTTGACCACCCGGAAATCCGGCGGGTTGACCGCGCCGGCAAACCCATTGGTCCCGAAGGGAAAGAGCGTGGGGATCGCCGCGCTCGGGATCGCGCCGCCGGTCAGCAAGGTGACCAAGGTCGGCGCCAAGAAGGCCGGCGTGTTGGCGAGCGAAGCGGTCGCGTTCGGCACGCCGAATCCTTCAGGGCCGCTCAAATCCTCGGGCAAACAGCCTTGGCTGAAGGGGAAGGGGCGCGGATCGGGCACGCAGAGCAATTTCTGGATACGGGCGCGGTTATCGTCTTCCTGGAAATAGGACGCGTGGAAGAAAATCTCAGTGTTCTCGGTCGGGAACAACGAGACCGTGCCGCGGACCGAGAATAATTCGCGGCCGTCAATGTCATTGCCGGTCGCCAAATTCTCCGTAAAGCCATCGCGGCGCGTGTAAAAGCCCGAGGCGCGCACGCCGCCATACTCGCCGAAAATCGGCGCGTTGAGATGGCCTTGGGCTTGGAACGTCCCGAACGAGCCGCCCGTCAACTGCGCCTCCCCGCCCCATTCATCGGTGGGCTTGGCGGAAATGATGTTGATGACGCCGCCGGTGGCGTTGCGGCCGAACACGGTGCCTTGCGGGCCGCGCAGGACTTCAACCCGCTCCACGTCGAACAATTCGGCCTCGAACACCCGCGTGGAGGTCAAGGGCACGCCGTTGACATGCACGCCGACGCCGGTGTCGGTGCCAACGCCGGTGATTGGCGCGCCGACGCCGCGAATAGTGATGTTGGCGTTGGTGAAATTGGTGCGCGAAAAGCTCAAATTCGGGATGGTCAATTGCAAATCGATGGCTTCTTCGATGCCTTTGACTTTCAGGTTTTCTTGGGTGAACGCGCTGACGGCGATCGGCACGTCTTGGATCGAGCGTTCGACTTTGTCGGCCGTGACGACGATCGCGTCGAATACCCGCTCTTGTTCTTCGTTTTGATCTTGCGCGGTTTCTTGGGCGAAGGCCGCCCCGGCCAAAGTGCTGGATGCCGCCAAGGCCCACAGCGAAACGCCAACGCCAAAGCGCGCAGAATAGCTTTTCCCAGATCGCATGTTCATCTCCCCAAGCGCGCCGTCTATCGCGACGCTGTCTTAAGCGCCGCCGCCCGAGCGCGGCTGGTTCGTGCTCACAACGAACGCCGTTCGCGTGAAGCTGTCAATGCATTGTCAAGAACCCCAAGCACTTTTCAGCGCGCCTGCGGCGTGCAAGTGACACAAAAAGCCGCAAAATCCTGCCGACGAAAGGTGAATGATGCTGACAGGCCCCCAATTCCAGCCAAGACGCGGCGGCAAGCCGAAGAAACTTGTGGTGCTGTTGCATGGCTATGGGTCGAATGGCGATGATCTGATCTCGCTGGCGCCGCATTGGGCGCCCGCCATGCCGGACGCGTTATTCGTCAGCCCGAATGCGCCAGAGCCCGTGCCAGGCTTTGCCGGCGGCTTTCAGTGGTTTGGGCTGACCTCGCTCGACCCGCATCGGATGGAGGGCGGCGCGCGCGCCGCAAGCGGCCCGCTCAATGCGTTTTTGGACGCCCAATTGACCGCCCATCAGCTCTCGCCAGCGCAATGCGCCTTGGTGGGGTTCAGCCAAGGCGCGATGATGGCGATGTATGTGGCTTTGCGCCGCGAAGAGCCGGTGGCGGGGATCGTTGCGTTTTCCGGCGCGCTGATCGGGGCAGGGAGCCTTGCCAGCCAAATGCGCGCCAAGCCGCCGATTTTGATCGTGCATGGCGTGCAAGATGATCGCGTCCCGGTCGCCGCCGCCCAAAGCGCGGCCGAAGCGCTCGCCAAGGCCGGCCATGGCGCCCGCGTCGAATTACGCCCGCGTCTGGGGCATTCGATCGACGCCGAGGGCGTTGCCTCAGCGCGCGATTTTCTTGCTGAATGCTTTGCGCCGCGAATTATTCCTTAGCGACGACGCCGCGCGCCATCACGAAATCAACATCGAGCAGCACGCCGACATCGCGCAGCGGATCGCCGTCGACGGCGATGATGTCGGCGGCCTTTCCGACTGAGATCGACCCGGTTTCCGCAGCGATCCCCAAATGCGTCGCCGCGCCGATGGTGGCCGCGCGCAGCGCTTCTGGGGGCGTGAAGCCCGCCTCGATCCACAGCCCAAATTCCTGCGCGTTATCGCCATGTTTGGAAACGCCGGTGTCGGTGCCGAACGCGATGGTGACGCCGCCGGCTTTGGCGCGCCGCAACATGTCGAGCATGCGCGGGCCGACGTCCAAAGCTTTGGCGCGCTGAGCCGGCGTCATCCAGGTCCCGGTCTTGGCTTCGTTCTCGACAAAACGCCCCGCCAGCACGGTCGGCACCAGCACCGCGCCTTTTTCCTTGAACAAACGGATCGATTCGGCGTCGAGGAACGTGCCATGCTCGATCGAGGCGACGCCCGCTCGCAAGGCCGCATTCACGCCGGTGACGCCATGCGCATGCGCGGTGACTTTGCGGCCCAATTGCCGGGCGGTTTCGACGATGGCGACCAATTCGTCATCAAAGAATTGCTGCTCGGTGCCGGCGGCGATGTTGGAGAGCACCCCGCCCGTCGCGGTGATCTTGATGACGTCGGCGCCGGCGCGGACCTGCTCGCGCACGGCGCGGCGGCAATCATCGGCGCCATTGCAGGTGGAGGCGCGGCCCAAAACCTCCATGACGTCGTCGCGATAGCCCTGGATATCGCCATGGCCGCCGGTCGGGGTCACGGTCGAGCCGGCCGCGAGGATGCGCGGGCCAATCAATTTGCCGGCGCGGATCGAATCGCGGATCGCAAAGATCGCGTCATCGCCATTGCCGGCTCCCAAATCGGCGACCGTTGTAAAGCCGGCGCGCAAATTCTTCAGCGCATTGGCATAGCCTTCCACCGCAAAATCGGCCTCTGATTTGGTGACGACGTCGAGCCGTTGGCTCGGCCCAGTCTCGTTCAGCAAATGCACATGCGAATCGATCAAGCCGGGCAGCACGGTCTTGGCCCGCAGATCGATGACCGCGCCGCCGCGCTCCTCGACAAAGCCGTCACGGATGGCGCTGATGCGGCCGTTTTCGATGATGATGGTCTTGCGGGTCTGCGCCGGCTCGCCCGGCACGGCGATCAGCGTGCCGGCTTGCACATAGGTTTTGCCCGCGCCCGGCGCGCTTTGCTGAGCGATTGCGCGCGGATCGAGATTGACAACGAGGCCGAAGCTCAACGCGGCGACCGCCATCGAGAACAGGAATAAACGACGCATGCGGGTTTCCTCGCGGGTGAGGCTGAAATGATCGCCTTTATCCTCGTCCGCTTTTTGCCGCATCGTCAAGGCAGCCGCAGCAGGGTGACGACCGCAAACACCGCCCCGAACAATAAAACGCCGGTGGCGATCACCACGACCAGCGCCGGCCGCGGCCCCAAGGACAGCAATTGCCGCACCGAGGTCTTCAAACCCAAGGCGGCGATCGCCGTCACCAGCAACATCCTTGACGTGGCGTTCATGACGTCGCGCGCTGGTTCTGGGATCAAGCCAAAGGAATTGACGGCCAAAAACCCGGCAAACGCAAAGGCAAACCATGGCAAGGGCGCTGCGCCGGCGCCGCTATCGGCGCCCTTGTCATGAACTCGCAAAAACAACGCCAGCCCCAACACCATCACCGGCAATAAGGCGACCCGCAGCATTTTGACATAGGTCGCCACATCGCCGGCCAGCGGCGAAACCGCATAGCCGGCGCCGACAACCTGGGCGACGTCATGAATGGTCGCGCCGATCAACAGGCCGATGGTCTCTTCGCGCAAACGCAAGGCTTCGAACAATACGGGGTAAAGGATCATTGCCGCGGTTGAGAGCGTCGTAACGGCGATCACCACGAACAAGGTGTCGCGCTCGCGCTCGGGGGTGCGCGGAAAGGCCGCTGCGATCGCCAAGGCCGCCGAGGCGCCGCAAATCGCCACCGCGCCGCCGGCCAGCACGCCAAACCGCCAATCGCGGCCGACGAGGCGCGACAGAACCAACCCCGCGATGATTGTTACGATCACAAGGCTGGGCGCCAGAATCAGCGGGCCCGGCCCCAGCGAGGCGATCTGGTCAAACGTCACCCGCGCGCCGAGCAGCGCGACCCCAACGCGCAGCAAGGTCTGGCTGGAAAACGCCACGCCCGCACCCAGTTTGGGCGCGTCGGCAACGCCGTTGAGCGCCATGCCGATCAGCAGCGCCAATAACATGACCGGCGCGCCATAATGCTCGGCAAGAAAACTCGCCGCCAACGCGATCGCGAGGCACAGAACAATGCCCTGGGCATGCGCGCGCAAGCTCTGCGATTGCGAAATCGGTGGGGTAATTCTTTCGGCGGTCATGGCGTTTGTTCAAACCGCGATCCGAATTGCCGCGCAAGCGCCGCTTACAACAAGAATTCGCGCGTCAAGGGTATCTGCCCCTTGCTGGTTTCAACGCGCGCAAAAAAGGTCGATCCGCAGGCGGGAACATCATTCCGGCCTTGTGGATTTAACAAGTATACCGCGCAAAAATCACGCGAACACGAGCAATTGCATAATTGTTGCCCGTTGGTAGCGACACAATGTCGCATTGCAACATGCGGCGCAATTTTCGATCGAGGGACTAACGCAGCACAATCGAGCGGTATTATTGAAAGTGCCGCGCTTTTTATTGCTTGGTTTGATTTTTGGAGCGTTTTATTATGCGTCAAATATTGCTTGCATCAGCCATTCTCCTTGCCGGTCAATGTCCTGGGCTTGCCTGGGCGCAGTCAGCGCTGGCGGCGCGGATCGTCACCGCGACCGGCGAGGCGGCCAGCGGCCTGCCCGTCCGGGCGGAGAATGAAACGACCGGCGCGGTGGTCACGGGCGTCTCCGACACGCAAGGCCGGGTGCGATTTGGCGGACTGTCGACCGCCGGGGCGTGGCGCATTGTCACGGACGAAACCGCGGCTTTCGCGAGCACGCGGTCCGATCCCATCGCGCTGCGCTCGGAATTTCAAACCAATATCGTGGTGCAGGTTTCGCCGAAGACCGGCGTGTTGGTCGCCGAAACGATCAGCGTCACGCGCCAGACCTTTGCCGGGTTGAACACCTCCAATGCCGAAGTGTCGGCGACCTTGTCGGCTGAGGAGATCGCCCGCATCCCAGTCGAGGCGCGCAGCCTTGAGCGCCTTTTGTTCCGCTTGCCGGGGGTTACGCAATCGACCGGCTTTTTCGGTGAGGCTCCGGCCGTGGCGATCAATGGCGCAAACGCCTTGTTCACCAATTATACGATCGACGGGCTCGACAATAACGAAAATTTTCTGGGCGGTCAGAAATTTCCGGTCCCCGTGGGCGCAATCCAAGACGTCACCGTGCTGACCTCGTCCTATTCGGTTGAATTTGGCCGCACCGCCAATGGCGTCGTCAATGTGACGACCCCGTCGGGCGGCAATGATTTCAAGGGCGAGGCGTTTTTCGTCACCCGACCCGGCGGGTTCTTGTCCGCTGATCCGGCGTCGAATCAAACCTCACTGTTCGGCGCGCCCGTGTCGGATACCTTTTCGCGTCTGCAAGGCGGGTTCACGTTCAGCGGACCGATCTTGAAAGACCGCACTTTCTTCTTCCTCAACGCTGAATATGTCCGAGATCAAACCGATAATGTGCTGAGCGCGCCAGCTTTGGGCGTTTTCGAGACCTTGCCCGGCGTCAATGAACAAATTCTGTTGACCGGCAAGATCGACCATAGCTGGACATCGCGCTTGCGCACCTCCTTGCGCGTCAATCACGGCCGGGTGCAGTTGGAGCGCCAGGGCGGCGGTTTAGACGGCGGCGCGACGTTTCCGACTGCCGGCAGCGTGCAAGACCGTTTCTCGACCAATGTGGTGCTGACCAACACCTATCAAGGCGATGGATTCGATTATGTCGGGTCCTACCAATATTCCCGATTTGATTGGGATTTCGGCGAGCCGCTATTTGGACCAGGGCCGCAAGTCTCGGTCTTTGCCAATGGCGACACCTCGGCGCCAATCGCGGTGATCGGCCATCCCGGCTTTATCTTTGATGAGACTGAAAACACCTTTCAATCGCAGCACAAGCTGAATGTTGATCTGGGCCGTCATCGCATCAAGGTCGGCGTTGATCTGATCGTTGCTGATTTTTCGTTGTTCGGCGGCGGGAATGTCGACGGCAATTTTTCGGTTCTCCTGAACGATGCGCAATTGGCGACGCTGCAAGGCGTCGGCGCGGATTTTGCAGTCGTCGATCTTCCGGCCGATGTGCAATTGCTGGCGGCTAATTTCGAGACGCAACCAACTGCGTTTGGTCAGACCCAGCGGATTTATTCAGTCTTTGCCGAGGACCAATGGCAAATCACCGAAAAATTGGCCCTGACCTTGGGGTTGCGCTGGGACTACGACAATTTGACCAATGTCGCGGGTAATGGTGATTTCAACAATATCGCGCCGCGTTTTGCCTTTAACTATACAGTCAACAATCGCTTGGCGATCCGAGGCGGCGTCGGTCTCTTCATCGAGAAATTGCCCTACGCGATTATTTCAGACGCCATCCAGCAAAATTCAATCAATCCAGGCTTTCTTGGCCAATTACAGACGCTGATTGACCAAGGCATTTTGCCGGCGGATACGGATTTGGCGCAAATCACCACCGATGAGGGCAATTTGACCGTCAGTGGGCTCGCGTTTTGCAATGGTCCCGGCGGCGCGCTCGATTGCGCAGGTCTGGAAGCGTTGACAAACCTCGGTCTTCAGCTTTCGAGCGCTGAGCGGCGGATTTTTAATCCGTTTGGTCTTGATAATCCAGCAACCTTGCAGGCCAGCATCGGGGTGGAATGGCAGGTCAATAACGAATGGCTGCTTGGCGTTGATGGGCAGTTTTCGCGCGGTAGAAATTTGGTGCGCCTGCTCGATCTCAATTCGCCGGAGCCGTTCGTCTTCGATCAGGCCGCGTTCGACGCCGGCGTTGACCCGTCGAGCTTGGTGCGGTCGGTCGCTGACGCAAATCTAACCCGGCCGGCCAATAATCCGGACGGATCGGTCCCGGCCGGCGGCGCCAATGCGATCATCGTTTCCGATACGGGCGGACAATCGCAATATCTTGCATTGATTTTCAAAATTCAAAAAGACCGCGGCGATGACTTCTATGATCTCAACATTTTCTATACGCTGTCGCGCTTGCGCAATGACACGGACGATATCAATTTCCGCGCCAATGATTCCAATAATTTCGACCTTGATTTTGGCCCATCCCTGAACGATCGCACCCATGTGATCTCATCGATCTTTAATCTCTACCCGATCGAGAATTTGGTCTTTTCGCTGGCGGGATTGTTCCAATCTGGCCAACCCGTGAATTTCATCCCCGACCCGGCCGTGTTTGGCACGACCGACATCAATGGCGATGGTTTGTCTTTTTCGGACCAATTCACCGGCAATCCGGACCGGTTTCCGGGTGAAACGCGCAATTCAGGGCGCCTGCCCTGGGCGATGACCGTTGATGTCGGTTTAAGCTACCGAGTCCCGCGCGTTGGACCAGGCGACGTCGAAATTCGCGCCGACTTCTTCAATATTTTCAACACCAATAATGAAAGCGGTTTTCCCGTCAACTTTACCGTATCGAACCAGCGCCAACTCTTTGGCGCGCCATTTCAGCAATTGAGCGCCGGCCCGCCGCGCCAATTCCAATTGTCGGCGCGCTACGTGTTCTAACGTTTGATTGGGTCCGACGAACGCGCCACGCCGAATCGGGTTGCCCCGCCAAGCATCACGGCCCGCCGGGGCGTTGGCTGGGATCGGGTTGTTGCGTCAAGCCGGGCAGGGTGCCGACATTGCCGAGCAATTGCTCGATGATATTCAGCTGGCGGCCGCGCGTTGGCGTCGTTTGCGTGGCATAGGCCAAACGCATGGCCTGCGTGATGTCGAGCACTTCGACCGTCGTGACGGCTCCTTCATCGTCGAAAGCAATCACCGTCACGGTCTGGTCGACGGTTTTGGGAAGGCGATAAGCGATGGCTTGCCGCGTCGACGTGACATAATACCAAATGTTCGGCTCGAACGGGCTGACCGTCGATGGATTGCCGAATTTGGCCAGAACGGTGGTGCGGGTGTCTTCGCCGGCGACGACGTCGGCCGGACGGTTGGTGTCCTCCGGCACAAAGCCGTGCAGCGAGCGGATTGGGCGGGCAAGCGGCGCGCAAGCGCTTGCCGCCGCCAAAAGGACGCAGAGCCACGCGGCGCGCTGAAGGGAACGTTGATACGCCATGAACCGACCCGTTTGAATTTGCGGCGCGCCGCGCTAGCTCCCGGCCGTTTCCGTAATAGAGAAGGCTCGGCGCTTGTTTTCCTGGCTTACACCTCCGCAAAGCTTTTCGGCAAGAGCCGCTTTGGACCTCGCGCAAGCGATCTTTCGCAGCGCGTTGACGCCGGACTGGTTCGGACCAAACCGTCTCAACGATGATTTCATGGGGCGGTTCGAAGCGGTCACGCTGCATATGGCTTTGGTCGTGCGGGCGCTGCGGCGCAAAGACGCGGCCCATGCGCGCTTTGCCAACCGCCTGATCGCCGCGATGTTTGACCTACTCGACGCCGGCCTGCGCGAGCTGGGCGTTGGCGATTTGACGGTGCCCAAAAAGCTGCGGGTGCTGTCCGAAGCCTTTCACGGCCGTTTACGCGCCTATGATGCCGCTCTTGATCCGCTGGCCCCGACTGACGCGCTGGCGGCGGCGCTGATGCGCAACATGTTTGATGACCAAAAAAGCGCGCTTCCGCTCGCAAACGCGACGGCCGATTGGGTGCGCCGCGCCGCCGATCGCTTGAGTGTGATCACCCATTTTAACGATGAATTGGTCTGCGCAGCATTTGGCGCGCCGGTTTTGGCCGTGAGCGACGATTGAAAATCCCAAAGCGCTCGTTATGGTCAGGACTGCGGCGTGAGCAGCGTCGACGATTTGGGCGCGATCCTCGGTCTTGTAGGCGGAAAGGCATCATCGACGAAACCGGCCCTCTGCTTTGCGTGTTGGCGGTCAGCAATCTGGTCGAAATTGCGCCATCGGAACAACGTAAATGTTCGGCATGAAGCCAACAAGTGATTTGCTAAGGTGGCAGGACTGCATAGCAGAAGCGGCGATCAACAGCGCCGCCAGTCAACAAAATAAACGGGTAAGGTCCCATCCGTCAGTGTAAGGATCGCGCGTGAGCAAATCGAACGTCGTCATTGCTATCGACGCCATGGGCGGCGACCGCGCGCCGGACATCGTGCTGGAAGGCGCTGAATTGGCGTTAAAAGCGCGTCCGGACCTAAAATTCATCCTGTGCGGGGATGAGGAAGTTCTCAAACAAAAGATTTCCACTGGATCGGCCCTCTTGCACGCTGCGCGGTTTCGCCATGCCGACCGCATCGTCAGTATGGACGCCAAGCCGAGCCAAGCCTTACGTGCGGCGCGCGGCACGTCGATGTGGGAAGCTGTGCATGCCGTCAAAGAAGGCGAGGCCAACGCCGCCGTTTCCGCCGGCAATACCGGCGCGTTGATGGCGATCTCAAAGATCATTTTGCGCACCTTGGATGGCGCGCATCGTCCCGCGATTGCGGCCCTGTGGCCGACCCAAAAAGGCCGCGCGATCGTGCTCGATGTGGGCGCAAATATCGAAGCCGATGCGCCGCAATTGGTCGAATTCGCCATCATGGGTGAAGCCTATGCGCGTGCGTTGCTGGGCGTACCGCGCCCCAAGGTCGGCTTGCTCAATATCGGCTCGGAGGACCTAAAGGGGCGCCCCGAAATCCGCGAAGCCGCCAAACTGATCCGCGAGTCGCAATTGGACCTGGATTTCACAGGCTTCGTTGAAGGCTGCGACATTCCTGACGGCATGGTGGACGTTATTGTCGCCGACGGCTTTACCGGCAATATTGCGCTGAAGACTGCCGAGGGCACCGCTAAACTGATAGCCGGCTTCGTGCGCGGCGCATTCAAGCGCTCGATCTGGACGAAATTATCGGCGCTGGTGGCGCGCCCGGCGCTCAATTCGATCAAAGACAAGCTGGACCCGCGCACCGTCAATGGCGGGGTCTTCTTGGGATTGAACGGCCTGGTCGTCAAAAGTCATGGCGGCGCCGACGCGTTCGGCTTTGCCGCCGCTCTGGACCTTACCCAGCGGCTGACGCGCCAGCCCTTCCAAGAAGAAATTGCCGCAAATCTCGCGCGATTGCGTATACAAGGCTGCGATCGCGGGGCAGAGGCCACCACGACTGCCGGCGCAATCAGCTAATAAGCCGGCCATCCGCCGGAAAAAACACAGGCAAAGGACCGTCCTTGGAACGTCTTGTGGTGATTGGGACAGGAGCAGCGCTGCCCGAGCGGGTCGTAACCAATGACGAATTGGCGCAATCGCTCGACACCAGCGATCAATGGATTGTCGAGCGCACCGGCATTCGCCAGCGCCATCTGGCGCGAACCGACGAACGCACCTCCGACCTTGCGATCCAGGCGGCGCGGGCGGCCTTGGCCGACGCCAACGCGTCGGGCGAGAGTATTGAGGCGATCATTTTGGCGACGGCGACGCCGGATTTAACCTTTCCCGCCACGGCGGTGCGGGTGCAGCAAGCCATCGGCGCGCGCAACGCATTCGCCATGGACGTGCAGGCCGTTTGCTCGGGCTTTGTTTATGGGTTGACGGTGGCCGACGGCCTTGCGGCGCGCCAGCAAGCCAAGCGGTTTCTGGTGATTGGCGCGGAGACGTTCTCGCGCATTCTCGACTGGACGGATCGCTCGACCTGCGTGTTGTTTGGCGATGGGGCCGGCGCCTTTGTGCTGGAAACGCAAACGTCTGTAGACGATCAGGGGCGTCCGCGCGGCATGTTGTCGGCGCATTTGCGCTCGGACGGCGCGTTACATGATTTGCTTTATGTCGATGGCGGTCCCTCGCAAACTGGCGGCGTCGGCAAATTACGGATGGCCGGCAACCAGGTTTTTAAGCACGCCGTCGTCAAATTGTCCGAATCGATCGTCGAAGCGGTCACCCATGCCGGCTATCAGCTCGATGACGTGGATTGGTTCGTCCCGCACCAAGCCAATCAGCGCATTTTGCTGGCGGTCGCCGATCGGCTCGGCCTTGACTCCCATAAAGTGATTTCGACCGTCGCCCAGCACGCCAACACCTCGGCGGCGTCGATCCCGTTGGCGTTGGATCTGGCGCGCCGCGATGGGCGTATTTGCGAAGGCGATCTCGTTGTGGTTGAAGCGCTCGGCGGCGGCATGACGTGGGGCGCAGCGGTCATCCGGATGTGACCATTGCGCATTTGACCGCACCCGTTGGAATCAGTACCTTGCTTTTCACAAATAAAATGAAGGAGCTAGCATTGGCGAACGCGACTCTGACGCGTGTTGGTCTCATCGACGCGCTGGTCAAAGAAGTGGGGCTGGCGCGTCCAGACTGCGCGCTGTTGCTGGAAAGCGTTTTTGAGGAGATCACCACCGCTCTCGCCGCGAAAGACGATGTCAAGCTGGCCCGCTTTGGCGGTTTTCATGTGCGCGACAAGCGTCCGCGGGTCGGCCGCAACCCAAAGACCGGCGAAACCGCCGCGATCAAGGCGCGTCGGGTCGTGACGTTCCGGCCATCCCACATCTTGCGGGCGCGGCTCGGCGATGCCGCCGCCATGGCGGAGGGCTAAGGGGCGCGTTGCGCCAGTCATTAACTGCCGCGCTGAAAAGGAACGGTGTCCGTCGTCTGATGCTTTGAGACATTTTCAGCCGCCGCGATGAGAGGACTTTGCTCAGCAGGGTTTGATCTCAAGCGGCGTGCAGCTGGTGCTGCAAGCGGCGATTGGAGATGATGATACGTTTGATGCGTTGGCGTTCTGCCAGGAAGGCGTCGCCGCGCCCGAAATGGTCGTCGGCCGGCGTCAAGTTCTGCAGGCTTTCGAAGGCGCGGGTGTAGTTGTAATCAGCGACGAAGGCTTCGATGCGCTGTTCAAATTCGCCGAGCAGATAGACGTTCTCGAAAAGGATGCGGTTTTTCATCGTCTGATGCCAACGCTCGATCTTGCCTTGGGTTTGCGGGTGCCATGGCACGCCGCGACTGTGCTATATGTCGCGCTTCTCAAGCCATTAAGCGAGATCGCGGCTGATGTAACAGGGTCGGTTGTCGAACAGTAATCGTGAGCGTGCGCGCTATGGTGCCTCGTCTAACCCGAAAAAAGCCGCGGCCGTTTCAGCGTCGCGCACGCCATTGTCCGCGGACCAAAGGCGGACAATGGCTCGACCTCAGTCATGTCTTTTGCATGCGGCTTTCGAGCGCGGGGTCGGCGCCGACTTTTTTCAACCCCTGGGCCTCACGGCGTACATCATTGACCTCCCTGGGCGTAGCGGCGCGGGTCGTGTCGCGGGCCAGGCGGCGCTTGCCGGCTTGCAGCAGCTTCCTCAACCAGCCGTAGCACATCAACGACTCGATCCCCTCGCGCCGGCCGATCTCAGCGACGCTACTCTCGACGCGCGGGCTCTCCAGCACGATGCGGACCTTCTCTTCGGCTGTAAACTGCCGGCGCGTCGCCCGGCGGATGTCTTTGATGACCAGCACTACTGGCACTTTATCCAACCCGTTCGTCACGAAATCTGTCCTTCGGA